>NZ_OY780935.1:2697176-3033345 GCF_963675965.1 uncultured Celeribacter sp.
AAGCCGCCTTCCGCAGAACTGCGCCCGGATCAGAAGGACGAAGACAGCCTGCCGCCCTATGAGGTGCTCGACGGCATCCTTGAGGGGCTTGTCGACCGCGAAGAAAGCGTCGCGGATCTGGTCGCGGCGGGTTATGATCGCGATACGGTGAAACGGATCGAGCATCTGCTCTACATCTCCGAATACAAACGTTTCCAGTCGGCGCCGGGGGCGCGGCTGACGGCCAAGGCGTTTTGGCTGGATCGCCGCTATCCGATTGCCAACGGCTGGCGCGACCCGAGCTGAGTTTGCCCTTGATAGGGTTGTCCGCGAGCGCTAGGACAGCGCCTTTCTCGGTGTGGAGGGCGATATGGAGCTGACCGTCGGCATAGATTTTGGAACGTCGAATTCGGCGGTGGGCCTTTCAGTCAACGGCCAACCCTGGCTGGTGGAGCTTGAAGAGGGCGCCAAGACATTGCCAACGGCGGTGTTTTTCGACCCGCGCGGCGGGCTGCGGCTTGGCTCTGCGGCGAACCGGGCGCTGATCGACGGGGTAGAAGGGCGCTACATGCGCGCGCTGAAATCCGTGCTCGGTACGCCTTTGTTGCGCGAAACCCGGCTGATCGGGGGTAAGCGCCAAAGCCTGCTGGACGTGATCGCTTTGTTCCTGTCGGAGCTGCGTCGCAAAACCGAAGACCGGCTGCGCCAGTCTGTGACCGGCGTGGTGTCCGGTCGTCCGGTTCATTTCCATTCCCGCAATGCAGACGCCGATGCGCAGGCGCTCATGGACCTGCGCGAGGCCTATGCGATGGCAGGGTTTTCCCGCGTGCGCTTTTTGCCAGAACCCGAAGCCGCGGCGCTGGCCTGCGCGGATCTTCAGCCGGGCGAAACCGGGCTAGTGATCGATATTGGCGGGGGGACCTCGGATTTCACGCTGTTTCGCAAAGACAAGGGACGGGCAGAGGTTTTGGCTTCGCACGGGATACGCCTGGGCGGCACGCATTTCGACCGGGCCCTGAGCCTTGCCCACGCCATGCCGTTGCTCGGCGCAGGCACCGAGGTCCGGCGTAGCCTTGCCGACGGGCTTCTGCCCGTGCCTGCTGCCTTGTTCAACGATCTGGCAAGCTGGCAGAAAATCCCGTTTCTTTACACGCGCGACACGCTGTCATTGGCGCGCGATCTGGAACGTCATGCGGTGGAGCGTGACAAGCTGTCTCGTCTGGTCGAGGTTCTGGAGGCAGAGCTTGGGCATGACATTGCCTTTGCCGTCGAAGCGGCGAAAATCGGGGCCAACAGCCAGCATACGGCTGCCATTGATATGTCGCTGGTGGAAAAGGGGCTATCCGCGCCGCTGCCGCCCGACGCCCTGGCGCGGGATCTGGCCCCCTACGGGGCAGAGTTGCAGGGGGCGATTGCCGAAACTCTGTCACGCGGCAGCCTGCGTGCCGATCAGGTTGGGGCCGTCGTCTATGTTGGCGGCTCTAGCCTGATGCAGGTGGTCGCGCAGGCCGCCGAAGCGGTGCTGCCACAGGCGCGGGCCTTGCGCGGCGAGGCCTTCACCGCCGTGGTCGACGGTCTGGCTATTGCCAGCGTGGAAGGTGCCTGAAGCGCCTTCGAAAGGCTTCAGAGCACTTCCAATGCACACCCTGGCAACAGACGTTTGACGTCTTCGGCGGAACAGAGCTGCGTGCCTGCGGTCAGCACGGCGGCCGAGGCGGCGGCCGTCCCGATGCAAAGCGCATCCTGCATCTTGTCGCCGCGTGCTACGGCCATGGAAAACGCCCCGACGAAACTGTCGCCTGCGCCGACAGCAGAGACCACGTCTTTGGGATCAATGGCGCGCGAGGCATGCCAGCGCCCCTCTGCATTGGCCAGGGTCGAGCCATCTGCGCCGCGCGCCACAATGACATTTTCGGCCACGCCGCGGGCCACGAGTTCCGCCGCGAAATCTGCCGTGTCCTGCCGTGTTGGCAAGGGGCGATGGGCCAGATCTTCGGCCTCAACGTCATCCATGCGCAGGACAAAGGGGTTCGCCGGGGTGCGTGCCAGCTCATGCAGAGGATCCCCGGAGGTGTCGACGAAAAGCTGCACGCCATGGGCGGCCAGCCGCCGCGACAGATGTGCGGTGAAATCTACGGGCACACCCGGGGGTTGAGAGCCCGACAGCACGACGATCCCACCCGGGTCGGCTGCCGCTGCGATGGCGTTCAGGCATTCTTCGACCATGTCGGGCATCCAGACCGGTCCTGGCATGACGAAACGGTATTGCGCCCCGGTGCTTTCGTCGGTGACCGCCATGGATTGACGCGTGGCACCGCCGGTGACGGAAAAGGCCGTGAAGCGGACCTTTTCTTGTGCCAGCAGTCGCAGAAGGTGTGCCCCGGTTTCGCCGCCCACCGCCGTGAAGGCGGTGCTGTCTCCGCCGAGAAAGAGAATCGCGCGGGTCACATTGATGCCGCCGCCGCCGGGATCCGCCGCCGGGGTCTGACATCGCAGTTTCGGGCCAGCAGAAACCGAGGGCGTCGACGTGGACAGATCCACCGTCGGATTGAGCGTGATCGTCAGAATCTGGGCCATGCGTATCTCCGTGGGTTACACGTTGTATCTTGACCCGATCATAGCGGCGATAGCGTTAACAGCCTTGATGCAGGTCAGGCAGAACCTGCGACGCGACCGTTTTCTTTGCAACCCCGATATGTGCTGGTCAGGATTTAATCATGGTTTGATAACTGGCAGGGACATAGCGGAAGCTGTCGTCGCGGGCTGCGACATAGCCAAGTGCCGGGAAAGGCATATGATATCCAATGAATGGCACGCGCTCTGTCGTCATCATATCGAGCATCTTGCGGCGTGTTTTGGCAGCCATTTCGCGGTCCATGTCATAGAGCACTTCCCAATCCGGATGGGCGAGGGAATACACGTAGTGATTGGCAAAGTCTGCGCCCAAGATCAGCCGCTCCCCGTCGCTTTCGACGTGGAAGGCCATGTGGCCCGGTGTGTGGCCAAAGGCTTGCATGGCGGTGATCCCGGAGGTCACCTCGCTGCCCTCCTCAAGCAGGTCGAACCGGTCCTGAAGGGGGCGGATCTTGGCCTCGAACCCTTCGTTGCCGGACATGTCCCAATGATCCATTTCGACGGCGCCTGTGCTGTAGGCCGCATTTGCGAATGTCGGGGCGTCCGAATAGATGCCGCCGATGTGGTCGCCGTGCATATGGGTGATCACCACACGATCCACCTGATCGGGGGTGTAGCCTGCGGCCTGCAAGGCTCCGGAAATGCCCGCCGGGTCCAGCCCGGTGTCGAACAGGATTAGCTCGGCGCCGGTGTTGATCAGCGTTGGTGTGAAAAAGAACTGCGCCAGATCGGCGGGAATGAAATTGGCGTCAGAGGCGGCTTCAAAGTCTTCGTCGCTGGCGTTCAGGCCAAAGATCTTATGCGGCTCCGGCACAGTGCGGGTGCCTGCCAGCAGGGTGGTCACTTCGAAAGCGCCCAGCTTGAAACGCCGAAACGGCGCCATGGATGCGCCCATCATCGGGGCTTCTGCACGCGCGGTGGCAGGCAGGGCCGAAGCCAGCGGCACGGAGGCCGCACCAAGCAGCAGGTGACGGCGGGAAAGATAGGGCGAAAACGGTCGTGAAGTGGTCATGCGTGGTCCTCCCGATGTGAGTTTCTCTCGTTGGAAACAATTGTGTTCCAGACAAGGTAGCACGATTCCCACGCAGGAAGGCCAAGAAGGCTGGGTCTCACAGGGACGTGAGCGCTCAGTCGTATTCCCACCATTTGTCGATGCTGGCGATATCTTCATCAGACCAGCCGAAATGATGCGCCAGCTCATGTACGGTGACATGGGCGACCATCTGTTGCAGCGTGACCGTGCCGCGCGCGCACCATTCATCCAGGATCGGGCGGCGGAACAGCCAGATCGTGTCCGGGGCTGTGGCCTGATCCATGCTGGATTTCTCGGTCATCGGGATGCCGGTATAAAGCCCGGTCAGCTCGAAAGGGTCTTCGATGCCGATTTCCGCCAGCAGCTCCTCCGGAGCGAAATCCATCACCGTCATGGACACTTGCCCGGCCAGCACCTTAAAGGCGGGTGGCAGATCGGCCATGGTGGCGCGTGCGATGTCCTCGATCTGATCGAGGCCCGGCGCGCAGGTCTCATAAAGTGGTGAAGACATGTTGGAACTCCCCTGTTACCTGTCTGGCGATATGGACTCTTCGTGCGTGATATGAAAGAGGGAGCGCAACAGGAGATCGAAAATGATTGTCACACGTTTTGCTCCGTCGCCGACGGGCTTCATCCATGTTGGGAACCTGCGCACCGCGCTGTTCAACTATCTGATCACCCGTAAGGCGGGCGGCCAGTTCATTCTGCGCCTCGATGACACGGATCAGGAACGTTCCAAGCAGGAATATGCGGACGGCATTCTGGAGGATCTGGAATGGCTCGGGTTCACCTGGGATCGGCTGGAAAAACAATCGACCCGACTGGAGCGCTATGAAGAGGCCGCACAGGAGCTGCGCGACAAGGGCCGTTTCTATGAGGCTTTCGAAACGCCGACCGAATTGGACCTGAAACGTAAAAAGCTGCTGAACATGGGCAAGCCGCCGGTCTATGATCGCGCTGCGCTGGCCCTCTCTGATGCCGAAAAAGACGCCCTGCGCGCCGAACGCGGCAACGGTGTGTGGCGCTTCAAACTGGATCAGGAACGCATTGATTGGCATGACGGGATCCTCGGGGATATCTCGATTGATGCGGCGTCTGTGTCCGATCCGGTTCTGATCCGGGCCGATGGGCAATTCCTCTATACGCTGGCGTCGGTCTGCGATGATGTCGACTACGGCGTGACCCATATCGTGCGTGGTTCTGACCACGTCACCAACACTGCGACGCAGATCCAGATCATCAAGGCGCTGGGCGGCACTGTGCCGTCCTTCGGGCACCATTCGCTGCTAACCGGTCCACAGGGCGAAGCCTTGTCGAAACGTCTAGGCACGCTCAGCTTGCGCGATCTGCGGGCTCAGGGTGTGGAGCCCATGGCGCTTTTGTCGCTGATGGCCCGCATCGGGTCGAGCCAGCCGGTGGAGCTGCGCACCACGATGGAAGAGCTGATCGAAGGGTTCGATCTGTCCCATTTCGGCTCTGCGCCGACCAAATTCGATCCACAGGATCTTTTTGCTCTCACCGCGCAGATCAACCACGCACGCCCCTTTGCCGAGGTCAAAGATGACGTGGCTGCGCTGGGTGTACCGGATGCGCTGGCCGAGCCGTTCTGGAACGTCGTGCGCGAAAACATCACTGTCAAAGCCGATATGGCCGGGTGGTGGGAGCTGTTCCGCGATGGTGCCACGCCGCTGGTGGCTGACGAGGACAAGGATTTCATCGCCGAAGCCTTCACCATGCTGCCGGAGCCGCCCTATACCGCCGACAGCTGGAAAGACTGGACGACGGCCGTCAAAGAGGCGACCGGGCGCAAGGGCAAAGGGCTGTTCATGCCGCTGCGCAAGGCGGTGACCGGCATGGAACGCGGTCCCGACATGTCCCATGTCATGCCGCTTCTGCAGAAGAAACCGGCGCTCTGACACACTGAACCTTTCCGCGTTTTGCAAGCCCGCTGCCAGTTCGCTGTGCGGCGGGCTTTTTTGTTTCCGATCGGAAACCTCGGCTCTTGCTCCGAATCCCAGCCTCGCATAACGTCGCTGAAAATGCCGCATGTTGGGAGAACGGATCCGATCTCTGATCGCCCGTACCGAAGGAGCAACTGCCCTGGTAAACTCTCAGGTGAACGAACCTTCATGCGCTCAAAACTCTGGAGAGAGATGCGCAGGCATCCGCCGAAGGGATAACGATCTCAGGCAGGCAGGACAGAGGGGGCATCGGGCCAGAACAGGCCGTCAGCATGCCGGGGTCACATCCGGGTCAGGGCAACAGGCGCCTGTGGCGTCGGAAAGGATGAGATGTCAGGGGAAACCACCGCTTTGCGCAGAACGCCACTGTATGATTTCCACGTTGCTTGCGGGGGCAAGATGGTGCCCTTTGCAGGCTATGAGATGCCAGTGCAATATCCGCTGGGTGTGATGAAAGAACATCTGCACAGCCGTGCGGCTGCCGGTCTGTTCGACGTGTCGCACATGGGGCAGGTGTTGTTGCACTCGGATCAGGGGATCGCCGCGCTGGCGCTGGCGCTGGAAACCCTTGTGCCGGTGGATGTGATGGGGATCAAACCGGGCCGTCAGCGCTATGGTGTCTTCACCAATGAGGCGGGCGGAATTCTGGATGACCTGATGATTGCCAATACGGGCGAGGAGCTGTTTCTGGTGGTCAACGCAGCCTGCAAAGCGCAGGATATTGCCCATCTCAAGGCCGGATTGCCGGATCATGTAAGTGTGACCGAGGTGACCGACCGGGCGCTTCTGGCGTTGCAGGGCCCGCTTGCCGAGGTGGCGCTTGCGCGGCTTGTGCCAGAGGTGTGCGAGATGCGCTTCATGGAGAGCCGAAGGGTGTCGGTTCAGGGCGTTGAATGGTGGATTTCGCGGTCCGGTTATACAGGCGAAGACGGGTTCGAGATCTCGGTTCCCGACACAATTGCCACGGATGTCGCCACGGCGCTCTTTGCGATGGAAGAGGTCGAGCCGATCGGCCTTGGCGCGCGCGACAGCCTGCGGCTTGAGGCGGGGCTGTGCCTCTATGGACATGACATTGATCCGACGACATCCCCGGTCGAGGGCAATATCGCCTGGGCAATCCAGAAGGTGCGCCGCGCGGGTGGGGACCGTGCCGGGGGCTTCCCGGGGGAGGCGCGTATTCTGAGCGAATTGACCGCAGGTGCCGCGCGCAAACGCGTCGGGCTGTTGCCGCAGGGGCGCGCACCGATGCGCGAAGGCACGCCCTTGTTCGCCAATGCCGAAAGTGCCGAACAGATCGGGGTCATCACCTCGGGGGGCTTTGGCCCTTCGGTCGGGGGACCTGTGGCCATGGGATATGTGCCCACCGCCTATTCTTCGGACGGAACCCAGATTTTCGCCGAGCTTCGGGGCAAGCGTCAGCCTGTTTTGGTTGCGCCAATGCCCTTCCGCCCCTCTACTTATAAACGCTGAGACACTATCCAAAGGGACCACATCTATGGCCGCTGACATCAAATTCACCGAAGAACACGAATGGCTTCGCGTCGAGGACGACCTTGTCGTCGTGGGCATCACCGAACATGCCGCCGAACAATTGGGCGATGTCGTCTTCATTGAGCTGCCGGAGGAGGGCGCGACCGTCTCCAAGGACGACGAAGTCGTGGTGATCGAAAGCGTGAAAGCTGCTTCCGACATTCTGGCGCCGCTTGATGGCGAGATCGTAGAAGTCAACGAACGCCTGTCCGAAGATCCCGGCAAGGTGAATGAGGATCCGCTTGGGGATGCATGGTTCTTCAAGATGAAGATCGAAGATCTGTCCGAACTCGACGAACTGATGTCGGAAGCGGATTACAAAAGCTACATCGGCTGAGGAACGCGCAACGTGGCCTATACCCCTTCGACCTACAATCCCTATGATTTTGCCAACCGCCGTCATATCGGCCCGTCGCCGGCTGAGATGGACGAGATGCTCAAGGTGATCGGCGTCCGGTCGCTTGAGGCGCTGATTGATCAGACCGTGCCTATGGGGATCCGCCAGATGGAGCCGCTGCGCTGGGCGCCGATGACCGAACATGAGGTGCTTGGTCATATCCGCAAAGTGGCCAAGAAGAATCTGGTGATGACGTCCTTGATCGGGCAAGGCTTCTACGGCACGGCGACGCCGCCCGCAATCCAGCGCAACATTCTGGAAAATCCCGCCTGGTACACGGCCTATACGCCCTATCAGCCGGAAATCGCACAGGGGCGGCTGGAGGCGCTGCTGAATTTCCAGACCATGGTGTCGGATCTGACCGGGCTGCCGGTCGCCAATGCCTCGCTTTTGGATGAGGCCACGGCCTGCGCCGAAGCGATGACCATGGCGCAGCGCGTGTCCAAGTCGAAGATGACGCGGTTCTTTGTCGATGAGCACTGCCATCCGCAGAACATCGAGGTGATGAAAACCCGTGCCGCGCCGCTTGGGATCGAAATCATTGTGGGCAGCCCCAAGGATCTGGTTGCCACCAAAGTCTTTGGCGCGATCTTCCAATATCCGGGCACCTATGGCGAGGTGGCCGATTTCACCGATCAGATCGAGGCGCTGCACGCGGCCAAGGCCGTTGCTGTGATGGCGACCGACCTGATGGCCCTGACCATGCTGAAAGAGCCGGGGGCAATGGACGCGGATATCGCCGTGGGCTCTGCGCAGCGCTTTGGTGTGCCGATGGGGTTTGGCGGGCCGCATGCCGCCTTTATGTCCTGCAAGGATGCGATGAAGCGCGCCATGCCGGGGCGCATTGTCGGGGTGTCGGTCGATGCCAGCGGCAACCGCGCCTATCGGCTGTCGTTGCAGACCCGCGAACAGCATATCCGCCGCGAAAAGGCGACCTCCAACGTGTGCACCGCGCAGGCGCTTCTGGCGGTCATGGCCTCTTTCTATGCGGTGTTTCATGGTCCGGCCGGGTTGCGCGCCATCGGCGAACAGATCCATGCCAAGGCGGTGAAGCTGGCTGAGGGGCTGCGGGCCGAAGGGTTCAAGGTCGCCCCTAAGGCCTTTTACGACACGATCACGGTAGAAGTCGGCGCGATGCAGGGTGTGATCCTGCGCTCTGCCGTCTCCGAGGGGCTGAACCTGCGTAAGGTCGGCAAGGACCGTATCGGCATTTCCATGGATGAAATGGCCAATGATGAGGTGATTGCCAAGATCTGGCGCGCCTTCGGCCATGAGGCCACGGTGCCCAAAGGCTTTCCCGGTCTGGGCGTGCCGGAACGCATGCTGCGCAAAAGCGCCTACCTGACCCATCCGATTTTCGGCATGAACCGCGCCGAAGGCGAGATGATGCGTTATATGCGCCGTCTGGCAGACCGCGATCTGGCGCTTGACCGGGCCATGATCCCGCTGGGCTCCTGCACGATGAAGCTGAACGCGGCGGTCGAAATGATGCCGATCACATGGCCCGAGTTCAATGCGCTTCACCCCTATGCGCCCGAGGACCAGTCCGAAGGCTATCGCGAGATGATCGCGGATCTGTCGCAAAAGCTTTGCGAGATCACCGGCTATGAC
This sequence comes from uncultured Celeribacter sp., assembly GCF_963675965.1. Classification (NCBI taxonomy): domain Bacteria; kingdom Pseudomonadati; phylum Pseudomonadota; class Alphaproteobacteria; order Rhodobacterales; family Roseobacteraceae; genus Celeribacter; species uncultured Celeribacter sp. Next base: position 2,706,322 of record NZ_OY780935.1, read on the forward strand.
GCCATGTCGATGCAGCCGAATTCCGGCGCGCAGGGCGAATATGCCGGTCTGTTGACGATTCAGGCCTATCACCGGGCAAACGGGCAGGGCGCGCGGGATATCTGCCTGATCCCGATGTCGGCCCATGGCACCAACCCGGCCTCGGCGCAGATGGTCGGGCTGAAGGTCGTGGTGGTGAAAACCGCAGAGAACGGCGATGTCGACCTCGACGATTTCCGCGCCAAGGCCGAGGCTGCCAGCGACAAGCTCGCCGCCTGCATGATCACCTATCCCTCAACCCACGGTGTCTTTGAGGAAACCGTCAAAGAGGTCTGCCGCATCACCCATGACCATGGTGCTCAGGTCTATATGGACGGGGCCAATCTGAACGCGCTGGTCGGTCTGGCCAAGCCGGGTGACATCGGGTCGGATGTGAGCCACCTGAACCTGCATAAGACTTTCTGCATTCCCCATGGCGGCGGCGGTCCGGGCATGGGGCCGATCGGGGTCAAGGCGCATTTGGCGCGCTTTTTGCCCGGCGCGCCCGAAGGCGGCGATGATTTCGGCCCGGTGTCTGCGGCGCGCTTCGGGTCCGCCTCGATCCTGCCGATCTCATGGGCCTATGTGATGCTGATGGGCGGGGCAGGGCTGACGCAGGCGACCAAGGTGGCGATCCTGAACGCCAACTACATCGCGGCGCGACTGAAAGAGGCCTTTCCGGTTCTCTACACGGGCAAACAGGGCTTTGTGGCCCATGAGTGCATTCTCGACCCGCGCGGTTTTGAAAAGCCGACCGGGGTGACGGTGGACGACATTGCCAAACGTCTTATCGACAGCGGGTTTCACGCGCCGACCATGTCGTTTCCTGTGCCCGGCACATTGATGATCGAACCGACTGAAAGCGAGACCAAGGCCGAGCTTGACCGTTTTTGTGAAGCAATGCTGTCGATCCGGTCCGAAATCGCCCAGATTGAAACGGGCGCAATGCCCGCCGACAACAACCCGCTGAAACATGCGCCGCATACGGTCAACGATCTGGTCGCAGACTGGGATCGTCCCTATTCGCGCGAACAGGGATGCTTTCCTCCGGGTGCGTTTCGGGTTGACAAATATTGGCCGCCGGTGGGCCGTGTCGACAATGCCTATGGCGACCGAAACCTGATCTGTCTCTGCCCGCCACCCGAAAGCTATATCGAAGCGACAGAGTAACGTTATGATCCGGGCCGCAGGTCGTCTTCGGAAAACGAGATGCCCTGCGGTGCCAGCCAGGCGTTGAAACGACGTATTTTTTCGTCCATCGAACAGGTCGCGGTCTGGCGCGCCATGTCTGCGGCATAGGCGTCGCGCAGGCGGGCCTGTTCTTCGGGTGCCAGAGTGCGAAACGGTGTCATTTTGACCTCTTGAAGCGGATGCCGACAGACTACATATATTCTTTAAATGGAATGTGAATTGGAGGCCAGTTCAATGGCTGCTGTACTTGAAAAATCCGATGTGAAAATGGCCTGCCCAACCTGTGCTCAGGTGAACCGTGTGCCGGTTGCAAAGCTGTCCGCCGGGCCAAAATGCGGCACCTGCGGCGCGCCTTTGATGTCGGGGAAAGTCGCCGAACTCGACCCCAAAGGGCTGCAGGCGCTGTCGAAAAAGGATGATCTGCCTGTGATCGTCGATTTCTGGGCTCCTTGGTGCGGCCCCTGCCGGATGATGGCGCCGGAATTTGCCAAGGCCGCGCAGGAACTGAAAACCCGCGCCCGCTTCGCGAAAATCAACACCGAGGACTATCCAACAGTGTCCGCAAAAAACGGCATTCGTGGTATTCCGGCGCTGATCCTGTATCAGGGTGGCAAGGAAATCGCGCGCCTCGCAGGTGCCCGCCCGGCCCGCGATATCGTGGCGTTCGTCGAACAAAACGGCAAACTGCCGCGCTGAGCTGCGACGTTTTGGGCCGCTTGACATTTCGGCCCGAAACACCCAAATCTTTTGCCTAAGTGGGGTCGTAGCTCAGTTGGGAGAGCGCGTCGTTCGCAATGACGAGGTCGTCGGTTCGATCCCGATCGACTCCACCAAATTCCTTTTTGTCTGTCATTGGACCATAAGAGTGCATTTTTGAAGCATAAACATGCATCTCAGTGTCAAGAAAATTCTGAGACACAAGATATAGTAGCTTTTTCGAAGGCCCAAAACAAACACGCTCCGTTTTCAGCTCTCTCCGAAAGCGCACGCGGGATGCGGAGGCATCGCTCCCCCGGCCGGCTAGTCAAGCGGCTGAGTGATGCTGTCCGGGCGCGCAAGGGTGAAACGGTCCCCCGTTCTGCAATAGAGGCCCGCACCGCCCATGCGGGCAATCGGTAGATGGGCTTCAAGATCAATTCTTGCCGTCTCTGGATCTAGAACCAGCGCGTCCTCGACATGAAGCGTCAAAATGTCCCCCAGAACGATTTTTTGGGAGGTGCGCGTCGATATTATTTGCATCAATTGACACTCCAACCGAACGGGTGACTGCGCGATGCCGGGCACGCCATTGGCAGTGGCCGGGGACATGGCGATTGCGGCCATGTCGGCTTCGCTTTCGGCATAGGGCAGGTCTGTAGCGGTCCGGTTCATCTGTGCCGCCAGCGCCTCGGTCACCAGATTGACCGTAAAGCGTTCGGTTTCCACGATGTTGCGCACGGTGTCTTTGAGCGGTTTTTCGGGATGTTCCAAAATCCCGAGCGCCATAATCGCCGGGTCATGGCCCATCACATTGAAAAAACTATAGGGGGCAAGGTTGACGATGCCCTCGGGCGAGAGGGTGGAGACCCATGCAATCGGGCGCGGCACGACCAGCGACGACAAAAGTTTGTAGCGTTTGCGCGCCTCGAGGGATGTCATATCGAATTGCATGGAAAAGCCTCTTTCAAACAGTGGCTGCCCTGACAAAGGACAGGACAGCCCGATCTTTTGACTGTGTTGTCTTATTGCGTTGCTGTGCGGTCTGCCGCGTCCAGAAGGGCCGCGAGCATTTCGGCGGTTTTGGGGTCCTCGTTCAACAGTTCGAGAACGGCGACGCGCATCTCTTTGAGAAGGGCGTCACGTTCGTCTTTCGGAAGGTAGTGAACGGTGCCGCCCATCTCTTCCCAGGTTTTGTAAGCGTTGGCCTGATCTTCCAGAACATAGTCGTAAAGCTCCGGCTCAAGGGCGGTGGCCTCTTCGCTGAGCATGGTTTGTAGGTCTTCCGGCAAAGTGTCCCACCAGATCTTGCTGACCATCATGACCTCGCCCATCACGCCATCTTCGGTGGCGGTGATGTGTTTCACGATGTCATAGAGTTTGAGCGAGGTGAACGCGGGGGGCGAGCTTTTCATGCCGTCCACGGTGCCTTGCTGCAAGGCTGTGGCGACCTCGCTGAAGTCGATGGGCACGGCGGTGGCCCCCATAAGTTCGACGCCTTTGCGTTCGACTTTCGAGGCGAGGACACGGAGTTTTTTGCCGTTGAAGGCCTCAATCGTATCGCCGGGAAAGGCAGTCGCAAACGCCGTGTTGCCGTAGATATAGGTGCCGAGACCGACGAGACCTTTGTCGGCGCCGAGGTTCAGAAAAGTTTCGCGGAATGTCGGATCGCTGAACACCCGTTGGGCGTGGCGGGCATCTTCGAAAATCGCGGGCAGGTCGGTGACCTGAAAGCGCGAGTCGACGCCAACGAGATAGGCGGCGGGGCCGGTGTAGAATTCGACGGTGCCGAATTGCAGACCCTCGATCATACGGGCGTTCGAACCAAGTTGCGCGGCGGGGTAAAGCTCGGTTTTGATCCGGCCTTCGGAACGTTCCTCGACGCGTTCGGCAAAGCGTTTGATGGCTTCGGTCTGGACATCATTCACCGTGGCGGTGGCCAGCTTCATGGTGAACTCTTGCGCAAAGGCAGGGGAGGTGCCGAGGGTCGCGAGCAAGAGGCAGGTGCCCGCGGCTTTGACCATGTTGCGGCGGTTGGGTCGGAATAGTGACATGAGAGAGCTCCATTTTAAGGGTCTAGAGAGAGGGATCAGAACAAGAGTTGCGGCAGGGAGATCGCGGGCACATAGGTGATCAGAAGGAGCGCCAGCGTTTGCAGGATGATGAAGGGCACGAGGCCCGCGCTGATGCGCGAAATCGGGGCGCCGAACAGGGCATTGGAGGTGAAGATGTTCAGACCGAAGGGCGGTGTGAACATGCCGATGCTCAGGTTCACGGCCATGATGACGCCGAAGTGGACGAGGTTCACATCAAGATGGGTGACCACAGGCACCAGCATCGGCGTCAAAAGAACGATCGCGGAGACCGGGTCCATCAAACAGCCCACAATCAGCAGGAAGATGTTGATGGTCAGCAGGACCACCCAAGGCTCGCTCGAAGCGGCTTCGACGAAATTGACGAGGGTCTGCGGCACGCCGCTGGTGGTGAGGACCCAGGAAAACACGCCGGAGGCCGCGACGACGAGCAGGATTTGCGCGGTCAAATGGGCGGAGCTGAGCACAACGCTCCAAATTTCGCGCCAAGTGATTTCACGGTAGAAAAACCGCGCGACCAGAACGCCGTAGACGCCCGCCACGCCCGCCGATTCCGTCGGGGAAAAGATGCCGGAATAGATGCCGCCGAGGATGACGACAGGCGTGCCGAGCGCGGGCAGGGCGGAGAGAAAGAGCGACAGGGCCTCGCCTTTTTTCGTCATTTTGGCGCCCACAGGTTTCATTTTGCGCGACACCCAGAGGATGTATCCGACAATGACGAGGCCGAGCAGCAAAGCGGGCAGAATCCCGGCGGCAAAGAGCGCGGTGACGGATTGCTCCGAGGAGGCCGCGTAAAGGATCATCAGGATGCTGGGCGGCATGACGCTTGCGATACCGCCGGCGGAAGTGATCAGACCAAGCGAAAACTTTTCGCTGTAGCCGCCTTCGCGCAGGCTCGGGTACATCAGCCGGCCGATGGCGGCGACGGTGGCGGGGCTTGAGCCGGAGACCGCGCCGAAAAATTCGCTGGCGCCGATGGCGGTCATCGGGCGGGCGGATTTCAACCCGCCGCAGAGCATCAGGATGCAATTGACGATGCGCCGCGACACGCCGCCGCGCGACATGATCTCACCCGCGAAGATGAAGAACGGCACGGAGAGCAGGGCGAATTTATCGAGGCCGCCGAACATGATCTGCGGCACCATCGTGGCGGGGACGCTCATTTGGGTGAGGATGGCGACGCTCGCAGTGGTGAGCAGGACGAGATAGATCGGCAGACCGATGATCAACAACAACAGCGGCAAGCCGGCGAGAATAGCGATGAGTGTCATTTGGAACCTGCCAGTGCATCTTGAACTTCGACGGGCTCGGATGCGGTGAGGAGTTGGTCTGAAACGAGCAGCGAGAGGCTGCGCACGATGCCGCCGAGGCAGGCCAGCACAAAGGCCGCGAAGATTGAGCCATTGACGTATTGCTTGGGGATTTCTGCCACGTTGGTCACCTGAGAGAACCGGGCGACCAGCTCGACGACAAGATAGGCGTTATAGGCGAAATATCCGCAGAGGACGGTGCCAGCAACGGCGAGGACAAAGGCGACCCAGCGCGATGCGGCACGCGGCAATATAGGTTTGAGAATTTCGGCGGAGAGGTTTTCCCCGTGCAGGGTCAACCGATAGGACATCAGGCACACCGACCAGATGATGAGCAGGGTCGTGACCTCTTCGGCCCAGAAGATCGGGCTGTGAAACAGGTATCGCCCTGCAACATTGGCGGCGTTGATCACAAGGGCGGCGGCAAAGGCGAGCCCGGAGAGCAGGTTGAGCAATTGGGTGAAAACGTCGGACAGGCGTTGCATCGTTCCTCCTTATCCCTCGGCTTTGGTATAGGTGACCGGTGTGCGGGGCGTCGTGTTCACCCGCAGTTCGAAAACATCCGGGCGGGCGTAGTGCCCGGCGGCGTCGAAATCGAGCTTGCCCCGTGTCGCCGCGTCCAGATCGATCTCGGCGACCAGAATGCCCTCTTCGTCGAACAGCGGGCCTGCGAGGACATTGCCCAAGGGATCAAGGATCACGCTGCCGCCGCGCATCATGATGCGGTCGGGATCGGTGCGGGTGAAGGCATAGTCTTCGGGGAAATCTTTTTCCCACAACACCTGGCAGCTCGAAAACACGAAGGTGCGCCCTTCGAGGGCGATGTGTTTCATGGTCGCTTGCCAACTGTCCCGGTCGTCGGCGGTGGGGGCGCAATAGAGGTTGATGTCCTGACCATACATGGCCATGCGCATCATCGGCATGTAGTTTTCCCAGCAGATCACGGCGCCGAGGTTTCCAATGTCGGTGTCGAAGGTGGGCAATGTTGAGCCATCGCCAAAGCCCCAGACGAGACGTTCCGCGCCGGTTGGCATCAACTTGCGATGTTTGCCCAAAAGCGCCCCGTCGGGGCCAAAGAAGACCACGGTGCAATAGAGCGTGCCTGCCTCACGTTCGATGACGCCCATCACGAGGTAAAGCCCAGCTGCGGCGGCTGCCTGCCCCAGGCGCTCCGTCTCGACGCCGGGGATTTCAATGGCACTGTCGACATAGCGCCGGAACTCTTCGCGACCCGCGTCGGTGCGCACCCCGACGGAGACCTCATAGCTCTGTTCCTTGGGGTAGGCGGAAATATAGGCTTCGGGGAAAACGGCGAGGCGGCAGCCCTGCGCACCGGCCTCGGCAATCAGCACCTCCGCTTTGGCGAGGCTGGCCTCGATATCGAATGGCACGGCGCCTGCCTGAATCACTGCCGCTTTGAAAGTCATCGCTCACCTCGATTTAGTCGATTAATTTAGACACATATATTTTGTGCGAATTTTGTGTCTGCTTGTCAATTCTGGCGCTAAAATTCAGGTTTTCGGGTATTTTTTGACGTTAAAATGATCTAAATTTCCCATATATGACTATTAATTGGTCATATTTTTCACTACTTCGAAAATTTGTCGGACATTTTCGACACTAGATAGAACTCATTGTGTCGAATTTTTTCGACACACAAGATTCCCTTGTGTGTGTTCTGAGGGCGCATTATTTTATGGGCTTAGAGGTTCGAGGGCTGTCTGATGTATGATTTTCAAAGCAAATTGTCGAAGCTGGGCATCAGCGGTACGCTCTACCGGTTGTATGTGGCGGCAATCGAATTGGGCGAGGCCCCGATTTCCGATGTGGCCACGCGCGCAGGGCTGGTGCGCACCACGGCCTATGACGCGCTGTCTCGGCTGGAGGAGGAGGGTCTCGTCGCCATCGTGAAAAGCGGCAACAAGCGCATTGTCGTCGCCGAAGATCCCTCTGTTTTGCTGGAGCGGATCGAGGCCCGCAAACAGATGCTCAATGAGGTGATGCCGGAGCTGCGGTCACTCTATAACCGCGCGAAGGGCAAACCCCGCATTCGGTATTACGAAGGCCGCGAGGGGATTTTGATCGCGCTGAAAGACACCTTGAGCATCAAGGGGACAAATCCGACGTTGCTCGGTATTTTATCCATGGATGAGCTGCGTGAAGTTCCCGGTCTAAAGGAGATGGAGAATTTCATCGCCGCGCGCAAAGAAGAGGGCATCTGGCTTCGGGTGATCAGGTCTCGCATGAAAGATATCGCCTCGATCTGGCCGTCGGATTCAGGCGATCTGCGCCATCTTCGCTTCGCCCCTGAGAATGTTCTCCTGTCGATGACGACATTCATCTATGATGACAAGGTTTGCCTGATCTCGTCCATGCGCGAAAATTACGGCATGATCATCGAAAGTGTAGAGTTCGCGACAATGCAGCGGCAGTTGTTTGAAGCTCTTTGGATGACATCGTCGGAGACTTGATATTCTTTTATATCTGTCAGCAGAGGCGGGTCATTTTCGAGAAGTGAAAAGGCCCGCCTCGCTCAGGTTAAATCACTCGGGTGCTTTGACGAGGATTTTCACTTGTGATTTCTCGGCCACAAGGGCCTCGAATCCCTGGTCGACGATTTCGTCGATTGAGATGCGTTTGGTCACCAGCTTGTCGGCGCTGAAATAGCCTTGTGTCATGAGTTCCATCACCGCCGGATAGATGTTGCGATAGGCGATGGTGCCCAGAAGCTGGCGTTCCTTCAAGACGGCGGTATTGGGTTGGAACGCGGCCTCACCTTCCCAGATCGAGACGATCAGGGTCTGGCCTTCGTGCCTTGTGCTGTCGATACACTGCTGCAGAACGCGCGGCACCCCGGTCACTTCGAAGGCCACATGAACGCCACCGGTCGCCGCGCGGATCGTTTCCACGGGATCGGTCGACATCGGATCGCTGGTGCTGGTGGCGCCCAATTCCAGCGCCTTTCTGCGGCGCTCCGGCGAGGGTTCGACCACATGAATTTGGGCCGCGCCGGCGACACGCAGGGCCTCGACCACCAAAAGACCGATCGGCCCGGCGCCGAAGACCGCGGCCGTGTCGCCCGCTTTGATCTTTGACATCCGCACTGCATGCAGCGCCACCGCCGCTGGTTCGACCAGCGCGCCCTGTTCCATCGACAGGGCGTCGGGCATTTTGTGGACCATGCTTGCGGGCACCACCGAAGTCGCGGCAAAACCGCCATGGCCGCCCGAAAGGCCGACAAACCCGAGACTGTCGCATAGGTTGTATTTACCCTCATGGCAGGCCGGGCAGGTGCCGCAGGCGAAGATCGGTTCGATAGCGACACGGTCTCCGAGGTTCAGCCCGGTCACGCCCTCGCCCAATTCGATGATCTCGCCACAATATTCGTGACCCATGGTGATGGGCGCCTTGTCATGGCTCAGCGGGTGCTCCTCGTCCACGGGGACGAAGATCGGCCCGGCGAGATACTCATGCAAATCGCTGCCGCAGATGCCGGTCCAGGCGACCTTGATCGCGACCTCTCCGGGACCGGGGGTAGGGGTTTGGATATCTTCGACGCGAATGTCTTTCACGCCATGCCAACGTGCGGCTTTCATGGGAGTCTCCTTGATATGTGATGAGAGATGCCCCCGGCCGCACGGCCGGGGGGTGGCCCGGATTAGGACAGGTGATGCACTTCCTGAAGGCCGTAGACCGGGGTGTCGAGCCCCTCCAGACGGGCTTTCAATTGCAAGGCCAGGTAGAGCGAATAGTGGCGCGACTGGTGCAGGTTGCCACCCATGAACCAGAGATGCTCCTGTTGTGTTGGCTTCCACATGTTGCGCTGTTCGCCTTCCCAAGGGCCGGGGTCCTTGGTCGTGTTCGAGCCAAGCCCCCAGACCTTGCCGACCTTGTCGGCGACCTCGGGGCTGATCAGATCCGCAGCCCAGCCGTTCATTGAGCCATAGCCCGTGGCCAGCACCACCAGATCGGCGGGCAGGCGCGTGCCATCGGTGAGAACGACCGCGTCTTCCTCGAAATGATCGACGCCGCCCTTGGCGAGTTTGACCTCACCGTCGATGATCAACTGGCTGGCCCCCACGTCGATGTAATAACCGGAGCCGCGCCGCAGATATTTCATGAACAAGCCGGACCCGTCATCGCCCCAGTCGAGATCGAAACCCGCCTTTTCCAACCCCTTGTAGAACTCCGCGTCGCGCTCGCGCATCTGGTCGTAGAGCGGGATCTGGAACTCATGCATGATCCTGTAGGGCAGCGAGGCAAAGATCATGTCGGCCTTTTCTGTGGTCACGCCGTTGGCGAGGGCCTCTTCGGAATAGAGCGCGCCGAGGCCGATCTCCATCAGGCTGTCCGAGCGCACGATATGGGTCGAGGAGCGTTGGACCATCGTCACATTGGCATCGCCCTCCCAAAGCGCGGCGCAGATATCGTGGGCGGAGTTGTTCGAACCGATGACCACAACCTTCTTGTCGGCCCAAGCATCTGGCCCCTCATGTTGCGAGGAATGCTGGATCGTGCCTTTGAACGTCTTCATACCGGGGAATTGCGGCATGTTTGGCTTGCCCGACATACCCGTGGCGAGCACGAGCTGGGTGGGGCGCAGCGTGACCTCTTCGCCGTCACGGTTGACCTTGACCTCCCAGGTGCCCGTGGCCTCGTCATAGCTCGCCTTTTGCACCTCGGAGCGGGTCCAGTAATTGATCTCCATGACTTTGGTGTACATCTCCAGCCAGTCGCCGACCTTGTCCTTGGGGGTGAACACCGGCCAGTTGTCGGGAAATTTGATGTAGGGCAGGTGGTCGTACCAGATCGGATCGTGCAGGCAGAGCGACTTGTAGCGCGAGCGCCACTGGTCGCCGGGCCGGTCATGTTTGTCCAGAACGATGGCGGGGACGCCCAGTTGACGCAGCCGCGCTCCAAGCGCGATGCCGCCCTGACCACCGCCGATGATGACGACATAGGGCTGGGTGCCATAGCCCAGATCGGCCTCCTCCGCCTCGCGGCGTTCTTTCCACGAGCTGCGGTTCTTCTGCGCGCCATGCTCTGCGCCCATAGGGCGGCGTTTGCCCCGGTTTTCCTCGAAGCCCTTGAGCTCCTGCAGGGTGGTCAGCAACGTCCAGATCCGACCGTCGCGAATCCGCATCAAAGCCCAGCCACGCCCGGTTGCGGTTTCAAATGTGAGCCAGGCCGTGATGACGCCGTCCTCCTCGGCGGGCATCTCGCCTGACTGAATCTCGAATTTGCCCGGACGGGTGTGGTCGAGCTGGCTGCGCAGCATGTCCGCCACGCCCTCGGGGCCTTCGACCGTCTTCAGGTTCCAACTGACCGCAACGAGATCGCGCCAATAGCTGTCGGTCGCGAACAACCCCGCAACGCGGTCGATATCGCCGTCCTCCAATGCGGCGTTCAGGCTGTCCAGAAGCTCCTGGGTCTGGGTTGTGGTTGAACTGTCGAGCATCGCAACTCCTCCTCTGTGCGTGTTTCTAGAAGGAGTATGGGGGGCTGAAATCGCGGCAATCTATGTCCGCGACGGCCATTGGCGAAAGAAAAACGATCATTGCAGCGCAGCATGTTGCGCACGCAACGCCTGCGCAACATTTCATTCAGGCGGGCGCAACCCGGCGGCCCGCATCCGGCGCAGAATGGTCGAACGGTTGACCCCGAACCGTCGCGCCGCGCGGGCCATGTTCCAGTCACAGGCGACCAGAACCTGCTCCAGCGACTCCCATGGGTTTGTCGATACGGGCGATCCGTCGGCAGGTTCAGCCACGACCGGATGGGGCAGATCGGGCAGATCGATCACCGTGCCGATGCAGAGCGCGGCGGCGGTGTCGAGCACCTGTTCAAGTTCACGGATGTTGCCAGGCCAGGTGCGCCCCATCAATTCTGCCCGCGCCGAGGGTGACAGGCGGATCGTTTCGGCGGTGTGGCGCCGCAGATGGCGCGACATCAGCCAGTCGAGATCGCGCCGCATCCGGAGCGGTGGCACGCTGAGATTGCAGCCAGCCAATCGGTGGAACAGCGTGCGGGGCAGGGTGATGCGGGCTGGATCGAGACAGCTTGTCGAAAGCGTGCGCAGATCGGGCCTGCGATCGAGCAATCCGCTCAAGGTGATGGCGGTCTCATCGCTTAACTCATCGATCCGGCGCAGGAGAAGCGTCGTCTGGCTCATCGAGTCGAGACAGAGATCGGTGATGTCCTCGGGGCGCAGTGTCGCGCATTCGAGGCTGATGAAACCTTGCGCCTTGCTCATCATATGGATCGCGCGGGCGAGTTTGGTTTTTCCGGTGCCAGTCTCGCCGGTGATCAAAAGCGGTACGGTGGAGGGGGCCAGCCGTTCGGCCTGCCCCAAAAGACGCGCCATGTTCGGGTCGCCGCCGGTCAGCCCGGCCAGCGCACCACCGAGTGTTCCGTCCAGTGCCCCGGTCTGTCGTGCCCCGTGGCGGGTTTGATGCAGCGCCTTGGGCGCGATGGCATGGCCGAACAGCGCTCCGCCGTCACGCATCTCGATCACCCGCTCTTCCGTGGGACGGTCGCGCATCAGATCCGGTAGATCATCGACGCTCACGCTCAGAACCTCGTCGATCCGACGCCCGAGAATCTGCCCCGTTTCGGGGAACAGCCGGCGCGCCGCGCGGGTATAGCCCAGCACCCGTCCCGAGCCATCCAGCCGCACGGCGGCCTCGGGGTCGACGTCTAGGAATTCCGGGCTGGACGACAGGCGCAACACCCAGTCGCGCGGGCTTTCGGCCATCAGATTGGCCATTTCGACGCGGCGCGCGGCGGAGGTGACGAGGCTCATCGCCAGATTCTGGCTGCTTTTCGGAATGGGGGAGCGCAGAAGTGAGATGTCGAGCACGGCGGCCAATTGTCCGAGACTGTCAAAGATCGGTGCCGCAGTGCAGGATAGTGCCACATGTGCATTGCCGAAATGGTCGTCCTGGTGCACGGTCACCGGTTCTTGCGTGACGATACAGGCGCCGACGCCGCAGGTTCCGACGAGATCCTCAGACCAGTTCGATCCTAGATAGAGCCCGGCGCTGCGCAGGTCCTCGGTGAACAGATCGTCGCCGAAGAAATCGACGCAGACACCCTGGGCATTTGTCAGCAGCAGCACGTAGTTTTGGCCAGCGACCTGACGAAACAGAGATTGCAGTCCTGACCGTGCCGCCGCAATCATCCATTCGGCCTGTTTGCGGTGGTCGCGCAGCTCGGTCTCGGTGACGATATGTGCCGGGTCGGAGCGCATCGGGTCCATGCCATAGACCTCGACACAGCGCCGCCAGGAGGCCGAGACAATATTGTCTCGCCCGGTCTGGGCGCCCTCGAGCACCTGCCCGATCTCTTTGACATGCCGTGCGTGTTTCATGGCTTTCTTCATGACGCGTCTTGCTTGGCGCGTCGCCTCCCGGCGAGAGTGTAGCACATGATGCGACCAAGCCCAGATGGGACAATGCTCGGATGGAATGGCGGCGGTCAAGCGCCCAGAAATCGGGATATTTTTTCGGAGGTCGAATAGGGCCCGGGTCAAGGGGGGGGCGTGCCGACGTGCGACGCGAACCCGCCTCCACGTCGACCTTTCGGCCTCACGTGTCTACGCGACCAAAGAAACGCCTGAACTCATCGGTTGTTGTGCGATCGCACTGCGTTACCCAGTCAGGGATTGTAGGATGTCATACACGATGCGCGCGTCTTCGGGGCGGGCGAGGCAGGGTGCATGGCCACTGTCAAATTCGGTCACATCGGGGCGAGGCCCACGTTGATGCATCAGATCAAACACTTCGACCGGAAGAATATCCGAGCTTTTGCCGCGAATGACATGGCAGGGTGTTTCGATGCGGGCATAGCGGTCCCATGAGGTCAGCTCCTGCCGCGAGGCGGTGAACTGAGTGGTGATCTTTGGATCGTAGTGCAGGCTCAGGGTTCCGTCATCGCGCCGCCTGAGCGAACTTCGCGCCATGCGCCGCCAATAGGCGTCGGGAGCGGGGCCAAAGGGGCGATAGACTGCGCGCAGCCAGGTCTCGGCGTCAGACACCTTGGCAAAGACCGGCGGGTCACTGACATAGGTGGTGATCCGGTCGATGGCCGCCTCCGGAATTTCCGGACCGATGTCGTTGATGACGAGCGCGCTCAGCCGGTCGGCCTGACGACCGGAGGCCAGTCGCATCCCGATCAAACCACCGAGCGAGGTGCCGAACCAATCCGCCTGGGCGAAGCCATAATGATCCATCAGATCCATGGCGATGCCAGCATAATATTCGACCGAATATTCGGCCTCGGGGTTCGAGGACCAGCTCGACAGCCCGCGCCCGATGGTGTCCGGGCAGATCACGAAATAGCGGTCTGAGAGCGCGGCGGCGAGTTCGTCGAAATCCCGCCCCGTACGCGCTAACCCATGCCACATCACCAACGGCCGCCCAGAGGGATCGCCCCATTCGGTCACATGAATTTCGTGATCCATGACCGGGACGAGAGAGAAACGTGGCGAGATCATGCGCCTTTCCTCCCGGTCATAACCGTGCCCGCGATCCCTCTAGGAAAGAAATAGACCAGCAGAATAAAGATGATCCCCAACCAGAACAGCCAGCGATCCGGGGCCAGAAGCTCCGGCAGGAGGGGCACGCCTGTCAGCGCCTCGGACGCCGCGCCCATGAGATCGCGCAGGTAATATTGCGCGAGGATCAAAAGCACCGCCCCGATCACGGCCCCCCACATCGTGCCCATGCCGCCGATCACCACCATCAACAGGATGTCGATCATGATGGAAAAGGAAAGCGCGGTGTCGGGGCCGGTGTATTTGAGCCAGACCGCATAGACCGTCCCCGCCAGTGAGGCGATGGTGGCCGAAAGGCAAAAGACGGCGGTGCGATAGGCGACGACTCGATACCCGATGGCCTCGGCGCGCGCCTCGTTTTCTCGGATGGCTTTCAGCACGGTGCCAAAGGGCGACCCGACAAAGCGCAGCATGGCGAGGAAGAGGATCAGCGAGGTGACGAAGACGAAATAATACGCCGCGAGCTTGCCGTTCAACTTGACGTCCCAGAGCCGGACGACCTTCCCGTCGGCATCGGTCAAAAGCTTGGTCGCGGTTTTGAACAGATCGGGAGATTTGTAGATGATCCCGTCTTCGCCGCCGGTGATCTGCGACAATTGCGAGGCGAGCACCAAAACGACGGAGGCCGCCGCCAAGGTGATCATCGCGAAAAAGATTGCTTTCACCCGCAGCGATAGCAATCCAATGGCCACGGCAAAGACCAGCGAGACTGCGACCCCCGCCAGCGCGCCGAGGAGCACCGGGGTCCAGCCGGGCCCCATCTGTTTGAGCAGGATCGCCGCGCCATAGGCGCCGAAGCCGAAGAACATCGTATGGGCAAAGCTGACGATCCCGGTGTAGCCGATCAACAGATCGAAACTGGCTACCAGCACAATAAAGATGCAGATCCGCGCTGCCACTTCGAGCGAGCGGACATCCTGGAACAGGAAGGGTGCAAAGAGCAGCAGCGCCGCGATCAGGGCGACCACACTTTTGATAAAGAGGGTGCCGGTGGTTTGTCGGGTGTCTGACGTGATCATCGCATCCTCCTCACTTGACCGCCGGGCGCAACCCGTTCGGCCGCCACAACAGAATTGCCACCATCAGGATCATGTTTGAGGCCAGCGCCAGTTTCGGCGCGAGAAAGCCGACATAATTCGACATCAACCCGACGAGGATCGCCCCTAAAAGCGTGCCCTCGATTGACCCAAGGCCGCCGATGATGACCACGATGAACACGACGATCATCAGGTCGGCTCCCATATGCGGGGTGATCAGAGTCTCGTACCCGGCCCACATCGCACCGCCGAGTGCCGCGAGCGCGGAGCCCAACATGAAGACGCCGATGAACAGCCGATCGACACGAAAACCCAAGGCCTCGACCATTTCGCGGTCTTCCACCCCGGCGCGGATCAGCAACCCGATACGGGTCCGGTTGAGACCGACATAGAGCAGGACGAAGACCCCGGCACCCAGAGCAAAGGCGAAGGCACGGTAAATTTCGATGGAGACATCGCCGATGATCCAGGAGCCTTCCAGAAAATGCGGCCGCGCCACGGAAAAGGGTGTGCCGCCCCAAAAGGCGAGAATGGTCTGTTCGGCGACGATCATCGCTCCGATGGTGATCAGGATCTGACGCAGGTGGTCGCGGTAGACCGGTTTGATGATCACCGTTTCGAAAAACCAGCCTGCGATCAGACCGAAACAGATCGCGGCGAGATAGGCCGCCGCCAGT
Organism: uncultured Celeribacter sp.; assembly: GCF_963675965.1. Classification (NCBI taxonomy): domain Bacteria; kingdom Pseudomonadati; phylum Pseudomonadota; class Alphaproteobacteria; order Rhodobacterales; family Roseobacteraceae; genus Celeribacter; species uncultured Celeribacter sp. The sequence goes on from NZ_OY780935.1 coordinate 2,721,898, forward strand.
GCCATGGCGTTCAGGACCCAGCTGTCGGTGGCCAGCCAGCCGCCCAATCCCGCCAGAACGGCGGCAGAGATAAAGGCGCCGAAGCTGACAAAGGCCGAATGGCCGAAGTTCAGAACATCCATCAGGCCGAACACGAGGCTGAGCCCGGAGGCCATGAGGAACAGCATCATGCCCATGGCCAGCCCGGCCACGGTCAGGGTGATCCAGGACGAGGGGGTGCCGATCAGAAAAAAGGCGATCAGGGCGACGGCTACTGGCAACAGGTTCACCCCACCAGCCCGGTCCCAATATGTGTTTAGAGTTGCGGTGCGTGCAGTCATCTTTCTCTCCTCACATCGACAGGCTCAAGAGCCGGTCCTGAAGCGCGGTATCGGCCACGAAATCGGCCATGGTCCCGGTATGTGCGACTCGTCCGTCGTCGATCACCGCCATGTCGCGGCCCAGGGATTTGGCAAAGGCGAAATTCTGTTCCACCAAGAGGATGGTGGTGGTCTGGGCGATCTCGCGGAAGGCTTCGGCCATGGCATCGACGATGGCGGGGGCAAGACCTTTGGTCGGCTCATCAATCAGAATGAGCGCACGCGGTTCGATGATCGCGCGGGCGACCGAGAGCATCTGTTTCTGGCCGCCGGACAGGCTCCAGGCCTGTTTGTCGCGGAACCGTTCGAGGGCGGGAAAAAGCGCGTGGATGCGTGCAAGCCGTGCGGGATCGAACCGACCGTTCGAGGTCGCAAGGATCAGGTTTTCATCCACGGTCAGCGTGCCAAAAATGCCCATGTTCTCGGGGACATAGGCGATGCCCTTGCGGGCGATCTCGGCCGTGTGCAGCGTCGAGATGTCCTCGCCGCGAAACTGCACCGAACCGGGTGAGGGGGTCCAAAGCCCCATGATCGAGCGCAGCGTGGTGGTCTTGCCCGCGCCGTTGCGCCCCAGCAGGACAAAGACGCCGCCCTCGGGGACCTCGAAGCTGATATCGTGCAGCACGGCGTATTGCCCGATGTCGGTTTTCATGTTGCGGATCGACAAAAGGCTCATGCTGCGTCCTCCCCGTCCGTCCCTTGGGCCGTGCCGAGATAGACGTCGCGCACGATGCGGCTGGACATGATTTCGGTCGGATCGCCATCGGCTAAAAGCTCGCCGTTGTGCAAGACGATGATGCGGTCTGCGAGCGCACGGACCACCTCCATCTTATGTTCGACCAGCAACACGGTCTTGGATGTGTCGGCCTTGATCTGGGCGATCAGCTCAAGAACATCAGGTGCGTGGTCGAGGCTCATACCGGCGGTCGGTTCGTCGAACATGTAGACATCGGGTTCCATCGCCATCAGCAGCGCCACTTCGAGCTTGCGTTGGTCGCCATGTGGCAGGGTGGCGGCGGCTTGATGGGCGACGGTCGAGAGCCTGGTTGCCTCAAGGTAATGTTCGGCCTTGCGCGTCAACTCGCGAAACCCAGAAACCGGGCGGAACATGCGCCAGCCATGCCCGGAGCGCGCCTGAACGGCGAGCCGGATGTTTTCGAGTACGGTGAGCTGCGGAAACAGGTTGGTGAGCTGAAACGCGCGCCCAACTCCGTGATGCGCACGGGCCGAGGGAGAGAGCCCGGTGATCTCCGAACCATCCTTGATCACGCGGCCCGAGGTGGCGGTGAGCTGGCCGGAAATCAGATTGAAAAACGTGGTTTTGCCCGCGCCATTTGGCCCGACGATCACGGTGAGTTCACCAGGGTGAAAGGCGCAGGAGATACTGTTGACCGCAATATGTCCGCCAAAGCGGATCGTGAGGTCCTCGGTCACAAGGGAAGGGGAAGGCATCGGCATAATTTATCCGGTGTGATTAGGAAAGGTGAGGGCGGTCACGCGACCAGACAGAGGCCTGAAAGGCAGGCCCCCGAAACGAGGTCTGACAGGCAGAAGCAGACGCGTCACGACCGCCCGCTGTGCGCCCTCCCCGGTTGGGAAAGGGAAAGGGGCAAGGTGGCGGGGCTTAGTCCTGATTGTTGCGGCCGATCGGGATGTCCATTTCATCGGCCGGAATGATCCGCACTTTCTCGGGGATCGCCCAGTCGACCGCATCGTCGACCTTGATCTTGAAATGCAACATGTCCTGAAGCGCCTGATGGTCCTCGGGGCGGAAGGTCATCTCACCTTTCGGCGTGTCCCACGACATGCCTTCCATGGTCGCGATCAGCGTGTCGGTCTCGTAATCGGGGGCGTCTTTGAGGGCCTTGACCACGGCGAGAGCTGCGGACATGCCGCCTGCGGTGAAAAAGTCCGGCGGGCTGCCGAAACGCTTCATGTGTTCGTCGACCAGCCACGCGTTGATGTCGTTGTCGAAGGCTTCGTAATAGTAATACACAGCCCCTTCCATGCCCGGAAAACGTTTGTAGGTCGGCAGCACCGGCAAAATATGACCGCCCATGGAAATCTCGATGCCATAGCGTGAGGGGTCCATCGCCTGAATCTTGCCGGGCGCGTCACCGCCCCCTGCGAAATAGATCAGGATGACCTTGCGGCCTTCCTTGTCCTTGAGCGCGTTGAACAACCGCTCGGCATAGGCGGTGAAATCGGTGGTGCCCTGCGGTGCGTATTCTTCGGACACGACCGTGGCGCCGGACCCGTCCAGAGCGGATTTGAAGGCGGTGATGCCGTCACGGCCAAAGGCGTAATCTTCCGCCAGCGTGGCGACGTAGAGGTTTTCATCGGGGTTGAGCGCAAGCGCCTGTGCCTGCATGTCCATCGAAGAATTGCGCGAGGTCTTGAACACGTAGCGGTTGCTGTCCGGGCCGGTGAGGCTGTCGGCCACTGCAGGTTCGACGATCAGGATCTTTTCATATTCTTCGGCAATCGGCAGCATCCCCACGGTCACACCCGAAGAGGTTGCGCCGACGGCCAGAAGCACCTCGTCATCGCCGTAGGCTTCGGCCAGAACGGCACGCGCGATATCCGGCTTGAACTGGGTGTCCTTGACGATCAGCTCGATCGGCCGGCCGTTGATCTCGTTCGTGCCGCCGGTGCCATATTCGAGGCCCATCTCAAATCCGGTCTGTGCCTGTTTTGAAAAAGCTTCGAAACTGGACCCGCTGAGCCCGTGGATGAGGGCGATCTTGATCGCCTCCTGCGCGTGAACCGCCGTGGTCATGGTCGTGGTCAGCGCCATGCCCATGACGGCGGTCGCGACGAGTCGCTTGAGTAACTTCATGATTTCCTCCCATTTTGGCAGGCTCACCGCGTTGCATCCGCATGCGCGATGGACCTACCTTGCAAAGATGATCACATGGCAACCATGAGGAGGCAATATCGTGGAAACACGTATAGATCGGGCCTATGAGACCGGCGACTTCGCCGAACTGGCCTATGCGTTCGCGCCGGTCGGCCTCGTCATCACGGAGAATCGGGTGATCCGCGATTGCAACGATGCCTTCGCCGACATGTTCGCCTATAGCCGCGATGAGCTGCGCAATCAGGTCTTTTCCATGCTCTACCCTTCGGGTGAGGAATTCGTGAACATCCGCGACCGGGGTGTCAAACAGCTGCGTGAAACCAACACCTATTGGGACGAGCGGATCATGGCCAAGAAGACCGGGGAGCTGTTCTGGTGTCGGGTGAGAGGGCATTCTTTTACACCGGATGAACCGTTAATGCGCGCTGTCTGGAGCTTTGCCGATCTGTCTGAGACCCGACCCTATGTGCCCCTGACCCGACGCGAACGCGAGATAATTTCCTACCTGTCGGACGGGCTGACCAGCAAGGAAATCGCCAACCAACTCGACCTGTCGTATCGCACGGTCGAGGTTTACCGGGCCAAACTTTTGAAGAAATTCGGTGTGAGCAATTCCAGCGGGCTGTTTCAATCACTGGGCGGCATCGGCAGCGACCATGTGGTGTCGCGCAGCGGCGGGTAGAGTGCGGTCTTTTGCATCGGGCGCGTTTGGAACAGGGTTCCGAATATATGTACATCGTTTTTTAATTTGTTGCACACAGCTCAAAGACCAATCCTGCCCGTCCAGTCCCAACCCCGTGCCGCTCATGTGTCCCTCTCTTGCCCCCACAAGGCGTGCCGTTCACATCTCGGCCAGGTCGATCATCGCTAGGAGCTTGAGCGTGTTGCCGAAATAGTCGCCTTCCTCTATGGGAATGGCGACCATGGCAGTCCAGAGGGCGTCCATCCAGGCCTGATCCGCCGCCGGGTCGCCGCTGCCAGCAATCGCGCCCGCCGCGAACATGGAAATCCAGCCCACTTCTCCGGTCCATCGGCCATCGCGTGGAATGCTGCCGTCGAGCCGGTAGGTCGATGCGATCCGCGACGGGTCGCCGCCGGTTTCGGTGCGGATCCAGGCGTTGATCCGCATCAGGCGCTCGGCGGCGCGGGGATCGCGGCTTATTCGGTAGTCGGCCGCCAGCCTGTACGGATACCGCAGGGCATTCCACGAATAATAGCCGTCATAGGGCCCTTCCAGAAACTCCGGCGGGGCGGGGCGCGGATCGTCCGGCATTCCGACCATGAAGTCCGGCACGAGGCCAGTATCCTTCGCATAATGCGCGGAAATCCGGCCCCAGACCTCATATCCCGCGTCACGGATTTCGATCCACCGGGAGGCATCTTGACCGGGTGCGTCGGCAAAAACGGACAAATTGTAGGGCATGAAATCCGACGACCGGGAGGCGATGTCATACACCTCGTAGGTTGCCCAATCGCCCAGACTGACGAGATCGTGACGCGTGATCTCGTGGGCGAGAATGGCGGCACGCACCTCTGCCGCATCATCGGCGTAGCCGCCCCATTCCTCCTCCGCCAATTGCAGTGCCAGCGCGATGTCAATGTCGCCGTCGCTGGCTGTCATCTTCCCCTCGGGCGCGTCGGTGCAATCGCGGGTCTGGTTCCAGGCCATCAGGCCGGGCCCGCTTGCTGCGGGGTGCAGCCGGAAGTAGGTCAGCATCTCGTCGAAAAGCGGTTTCGTGTGGGGGTCCCGCTCTGCCATGTTGACGAGGGCGAGCATGCCATATCCATGGGCCTCTGACACGGTGAGAGTCTCGGGTGCACCGTCTCCATAGGTCGGGTTGCCATCAGCGGCGGTATCGACATAGGCGCCGCCACAGCCCTCTTTCAGGTAGACGCTTTTCCAGCTCTGCCAGAACCGGTCCAGTGCGGCCAGGCGTTGGTCCTGGCTTGCCGTCGGAGAGATCACCGACGCCTCTGCTGGCAGCCCGGCCCCCTGAGCTGAGGCCTCGACGTTGAGACCGCAGGCGATCACCATCGAACATGCGATGAGCGAAGACTTCCATCCCGACCAGATGCGCGCCATTTCCATGTCCTTTTCACATCGATCGGAAAATGGATCGCGTCCGTCGACTTCCCTCGAATTTACCCGCATGAGCGGTGTCTCGACAAGTCCGCAGTTCTGGCGTCCATCGTCGGGGAGCGACTTTCTGTCGAAGGGGTGATGAACGGCGGGCGTGAGGGTCTTCAGGGCCAGGGGTATTCGGCGGTTTCGATCCCAAGATCGGCCAGTCGGGCGGCGACCACCCGACGGTAATCGACGATGTTTCCCACATTGAGGGCGTGAAGCTGCGCGACTTCGGCGCCGTCGAACGGGCGGTAATTCTCGGGGAGCGAGCTGCCCGCCCATCTCGCGATGATAAAATTCAGCACTGCTGCCACATCGTCCTCGTTCAGGCCGGACCCCACCACGTTCGGGACGTTGGCGAGATAGGCCCGCCCTGCCTCGTCTCCGGCAAAGGTGCCGATCAGGTTCACGAAATCGGGAATCCCAACTTCGCTGAAGCCATGGCCATCCACGCCGTGACATCCGACGCATTTGAGGATGTAATTGGTCTGCGCGGTGCGGCCTGAGGTGGTTTCGACCGCCGTGGCCGGGAGCGCTGTGGTGGCGAGAATTGCGGCGAATAACAAGCGACGGATCATTCAAGCGCCTCCTTTCTCATGGCATGAAGCGTGGCCCTATCGAGAGGGGCCTCACGCAGAAGCACAAGGGTTTGCGGGTCGAGCGCGGCGTCGATTCCGTTCAGATCGCTGAGCACATAGGCGGCGATATCGAGGATCTCGTCGTCCTCCAGCCAGTCATGGAGTGGCATCGCGAGGCCAATGTAGGTCACGCCTGCGGCTGTGATCCGACCGGTCAGCCCGCCGAGCACGACCGAGCCGAAATAGCTCGGGGCCTTGTCCCCCAAACCGGTCCAGAGCGGACCGTCGGCCAAGGGCGGTGCGAGCCCCGGCTGACCGATCCCGCCCTGTTGGTGGCAGGCCGCGCAGGTTTCGTCGAAGAGCACAGCACCCCGCGTGGCGTCCTGCGCCATGGCGGGAGCCGTGAGCGCCATCAACCCGGCGAGCAGCGTCGTAATCGGCGCGATCCTCATTCCGCGAGCCCCACAACGATGGCGACCGTGCAGTGTATGCCCTTGTCGGTATTGGCCATGCACCAGCTCGATTCAGAGGCAAGGCCGAGGCGATAGCCCGGCATATCGCCTTCCTGACGTGAACATCCTTCCGACGCGCAGGAGCCTTTGCCACAGCAATCGTTGTAGGAGACGAGATAGTCCTTGTCGTCGTTCGGATTGCGGCAGGTGCCGACCCAGGCGACCTTGGACGGCGTGGAGCCGGGCGGGCATTGCGTCACGGTTCCACCGCACTCGCTGCACAGACCTCCATGCAGCGAGCAGTAGCGCCAATAGTCGCAATCGTCCGGCAGGACTTCCGGCTCGCCGAAGCCGCGCGCGAAGGCCGCGCCGTTCGAACTGTCATAGGGCAGCATCGGCAGGACGAAGCCGCCGACCAATGCCGCACCGGCTTTGGAGAGGAAACTCCGCCGCCCGGCATGATGTGCGAGGGAGCGGGACGTGCCCTCGACCTTGGTGTCGAACCAGTCCGAGACCTGTGTGAACAGCGATTTCAAAGCATTTCTCCTTTCGTTGAGACGGCCGAGGGAGGCTCAATGCGCGGGCTGCGCGTTGAGTCCGTCGAGGTAGGACTGAATGGATGGGGTTTTCATGTCGAAGGCGTTGAAGAGGCTATCGAACTGCTCGCGGCTGTTCACCAGCCCCTTGGCCCGGACCACACCGTGCTCATCGAGCAGGACGGCATAGGGCAGACGGGCGACCCGGTAGGCGAGGCCCAGTTCCGTCGAGACCACATAAGGGTATTGCTCCAGCTTTGCGCTCTCGATGAAACGGTCGTGCTGTTCGGCGGACCCGCCGTCCGAGGCAAAGACGACATCGAGCCAGCTGCTTTCCGCCGTGCGGATTGAATGCACCACCGGCAGGAGCTTTTTGCAGACCGGGCAGGTCGGCGAGAGGAAGAACACAAGCGTCGCCCGCTGTGGCCGGGGGCCGATCGGAACCATGCCACCTGTGCGGCTTTCGAGGTTGAATTTGGGACTGGCGGTGCCGACTTCGGGGCCGGAATCGTTGACCAGCGCCCCCATCGGGGACACCCGTTCGAACAAAATCCCGACCTGACGGGCCAGAGCCAGAAGCGCGATCGCCAGTCCGATAATCATCAGAAACATGGCCGCAGAGATAAATGTGAGAGCTGTCATATTTGGTCCTTTCTGCCTGTCTCAGAGCGAGCGGCGTGCGAGCGAGGCGTTGGATAGCAGAAGGTCGGCCAGTAAAAAGGCGACCCCAAGGAGGAGCCCGGCCGCCAAAGCGGCGACGGAGGAGGCGACCGGAAGGCCGCCGTACGGCAGGGCTGCGGCGGTAAGGGCTGCGACCGCGAGAATGCCGTTGCGCCAGAGCAGCGCCGGGCCGACGGCCTGAGGCGCGCCGCCGCACCCGCATTCGATCGTGGTCCGACCGCGGGCGACGTTGATGCCGATCCCCACCGCGTAGAGCAGGAAAAGCCCTGCTCCCAGTGTCATCGCGACGGGCTGTCCTCCAGGGGCGAAGGTGCCCAGAACCACCGCCGCTTCCGCCACGACCAGTGCGACAGAGACCGGGTGGACCAGCGCCTCGGGCAAGAGCCGGTAATCCGTGACGAAGCCGGTGAACTCCGTGAATTCCGAGAGCTTGTGGTAAACTGCCCGTAGGAAAATCAGCGCGACAGCGGAGCTAAGGGCGAAGGCCAGCATCCGGGCGAAGGTGTCGCCGCTCATTGCTGCGCCGCCGTTTCGAGGACTGTCGAAAAGCCGATGCCGTTGTGGCTGATCGCCTTTTTCACGGCAAATTTTGCCTCTGTATCCACCTCGTATTTGGCGATCTCGTCGTCGCGCAGGTTCAGCGTGTAGAGCGCGGGCTGGACGTCATCGGTGACAAAAACGGAGGTCGCATTATCCGCCGGAGACCGGTACAGCAGCGTCCCGTTTTCGAGATCGTAGGCCCAGATCTCTTCCGAGCCTCGGTGATGCGTACCGATCTCGGTCGACGGATGCATCGGGACGAAGGCGACGCCATTGGCCTCGTTGACGGTGATTGGTACGTAGCCGCCCGGCAGCCAGCCTTCTGTGCCTTCGGTGATCGGGTAAGTGGTGACCAGTTCGACAGTGCCGGCGTGATCGGCGGCGCGGTAGATGGTGCCGTTGTAGGACAGGAACATCAGGTCGCCCTGATAGCGGTCGGAGGCGAGATAGATTGGATCGGCATCGGGATCGAAGATCATCTCGCTCTTCGTGGTGCCGAGGGTCTCACCGGCGTCATCGAGCGCGATGGTCATGAAGCTGCCGTCCGAGCAGATGGTCGAAAAGCTGTGTCCCTCAAGCGTCGGGAACACACCGAAGCAGCCGGGCGTCGGCACTTCCTGCACCATGGATTTCGCCGTGAGATCGACGACCGTGACCGAGGTCGCCGGGGTCGAGTTCTGGACGTAAATGAATTTCTCGTCCGCGCTGAGGCGCAGCAATGAGGCATCGGCGGTATATTGTGCCACTTTCAGCGGCAGTTGGATTTCCGCGATCGGAGTCAGCCTGTCAACATCGAAGATCTGTAGGACGTGTTCCGAGTCGCCATAGCTCAGGCGGCTGTAATAGCCCGAAACGTAATACAGGGTCTTGCCATCGGCAGAGACGGCGGAGTTGCCCTGGAAGCCGGCCGACATAATCCCCTTGAAGTCCAGGTCGTCGGTTCCGTAAACGCGCACCGCACTGGCACTGTCCCACCCCTGAGAGTTCACGAAGATGTTCGGGCCCGGAGCGATGGTTTCCCGCACGCTCGGGGTTTCGAACTCAAAGGCCGGTTGATCGGCGTCCTGGGCCACGGCATTCTGGGCCGCGAGGCCGCAGGCCAGCCAGACGCCGAGGGTCAGAGGTCTTGTCATCTGGGTCTCCTTCATGACGAACGAGCCTTGATGATGCGGATCTGGCGCGGGCCGGGTATCCAGTTTTTACAAGAGATTCAGCTTATCATTTGGGCGGCTGGCGAACACATTTTCTCTTTACGCTGCAGCGTAGCGAAGCGTAGCCTTAGTTCACCATTCCCCACATCGAAAAGTTCAGGCACCCGGCGATGAACCGTTACGCCACCTCTCTGTCGATCACGACATTTCTCGACGCTACCTTGCAGGAGACCGGTCTTCCAGGCTGGCAGCAGAGGTATATGCGGACGGTATCCGGCGATTTCGAAGGGAGCGTGACACGGATCGATTTCGGGCCGGTCGTTTTGCTCGACGAGCGGATGAACCTTGGGGTCATCCAATGGAGTGCGCCGCCGCCGGGCACCCTCGTTCTCGGCTTTCTGCCAGATGGGGAGAACTGGAGGATGAACGGCGTTCCCGTCGGCGGCAAGGCTCTGCTCCAGCGCGGCGGTGCTGAGATCATGGTGAACAGCCAGCAAGGAACAAGGGGCGTGGTGGTCCAGATCGAAAGTGCGGCCTTTCTTCTCCCGGATCGGCTGTTTCACCGTGGTCCGATTGTGACCCTTCCCATGACCGCCGCGATGGACGATGCCGCCCGCTTCATTGAGACCATTCTGGTCTCGGCGGCGGGCAACATCCGATTTTCACCAAGCGAGTTTCGGAGGACAATGGGCGAAATCCTGCTCGCCAAGGTCCAGAGCGTTCTCGACCAGTTCGACGAACCGGGGCGGGCCGTGCCGCTCAGTGCCCATCAGGCGCTCCGAATCGTTGAAAACGCGGAACGGGTTTTTCGGACCCGAGAGGCCGACGACCTTACCGTCGCGCTCATGGCGGAGGCGCTCCATATCACGCAGCGTGAAATGCGCGAAGCCTTTGCGACGGCGCTCGGCACGACGCCACGGGAATGGTTGCTCCTGCGCAAGCTTGATGCGGTGCACCGGCAACTCCTGAAAGGCGGCAACCAGCCCTTGACCCGCCTTGCGCTCGATCACGGTTTCGGCCATCTCGGTCGCTTCGCGGCTTATTACGAACGCCTCTTCGGACGTCTGCCGTCATCTGAGCGGTCGCTGTGACCGCTCAGCAGCCAGAGACCACTTCGATGCTCAAGGGAAGAATGGGGGCGTTCGGTATTGTAGAATGTCATCCACCTGCTGATCACCCGCCGAGCGTGGAAACCGCCGGTGATTTCTTCGAGATAGATGGCTTCTTGCTTCAAAGAAAAGCCGATCAATGAAGATGTTGTCGAGATAGCGACTGCGTTCGTCCATCCATTGCCGATAGGCGATTGCAAAGCAATCTGCCGAGTGGGAGATGCGTACGCCGGCCTCGGTCAGAGTGGCTATCTAGGCTGATCCGGTGAATTGCGAGCCCTGATCCGTGTTTGTGATCTCGGGCGGACCGTGTTTGGCGATAGCTTCGCTCAAAGCCTCGCCGCAAAAGTCAGCATGCACTCGACCATTGTCCTCGGACCAATGGCGGACATGGTCTCGTTATTAGACGGGCGCCAGCTCAGTACCTTGCGGCTATCCCAAAGCCCTCCCGAATACCGAAAGGACAAAAGTGGACAACTTTTACGCCGCCCGCGACAACACAATGCCGCCGCTACCGTGATGGAGTACTGCTCCGCCGGTTACACTCTTCCGAAGGGGCCAATGATAAGTGCGGCCCGCCGGAGATCCTGCAAACCGATCAAGGGTCCCAGCTTACGTTCTTCGCCTGAGGTGATCGACTTCTGTAGATCGTTTTCAATAGCCTTGACGGCTTTGCAATCAGAACAGTGCCGCGCAATCCGCGATCCGGCGATCCACACGCGTGACGACTTCCCGCGCAATCTGATCCCGCAGATCGCCCCGCGCGAGCCATCGGCACATATCCTGCGCGCGCACGGTCATCTCGGCGCATTCAGCGTCATGTGTTTGGCACCAGTCGATACGTTCTTCGAAATCGCTCAAATCCGCTTTGAAAGGGACATAATGTTCCCAAGGGCGAAAATGCCCGGAAGCAAAGGTTTCGAAATAGCTTTCCATCACCAGCGCAAGGCTTCCGCTGTTCATTGTCCAGTAGAACGACGAGCCGACATCGGCTCCGCGCAGCACCAAAAGATATTTGTAGTGCAACATTGCCTGCTGTGAGAGGCGCGGTCGGGTCAGGGCGCGGGTGAAAGGATACTCTTCTAAAGGCACATTCTGGATCGCGCCGGTAAAACCTATGTCAAAGCGCGGATCGTCGATGTAGCGCTGCATCAGACGATGACGCGGGAAATGGTCGAGATGCTCGCGTGCCTCGTCTTCGCTTATTTGACCTTTGTTAAACTTTCGCATCAAGGGTTTCAGACGCAGCCCTTCACGTCGCACCTCACCGTGTCTGTCTGCCCGACCGCCATGGATGCCGCGCCAGGCGATGCGGTTTTCTTTTTTCGCCCAGGGCACGCGGTTCCAATCTCGTGGCCCCAAAAAAACCGGAGACCCTAGATCGTAATATGTCGGCAGGGGCCATAGAATTCGCCCGACGCTGCCGATTTCACGATTGAAGGTAAAGATCGGAAAAAGAGACCCGTCTGGCAGGGCAATATTGCGCAGGCGTCGATCTTGCATATCTACGATCACATCGCTTTGCACACCTGCGGCCAAAATCTCGCGCAGGCTGCCTTGTGCTTTGTTGCGATTGACAAAGCGGTTTTCGTTAATCAGACCGTCCAGCCCATCGGCGCCCGTCTCCAGCCCCCATCCGTTCTCCGGGTAAGGTCGTCCTTCGGTCCAGTTCCAAGCCACCGCAGAGCCACTTGACCCCGCCAGTGCCTGCGACCGGGCCTCTGGCGTTTGCGTCAGCCTGCGCTCAAGCACCTGTCCTAATTGGAGCCGGACAGACGTTTCTATGAACTCTGCATCATCCATAACAGCTTACCCGAAGTATCCGATCTTTTCCGCCAAGGCGCGCCCCTCTTCCGTCTCCAAAATCCGCGCAGCCATTTCATGGTGAAATACCACGGCCCTGTTATGCCAGTCTGTAAGCTCAGGATCATTGACAAAGTCCGCACGGATTTGACGTGCGAGGGGGGACGGCGTCACATACCGCAGATCTTCGTCGCCCTGCGTGTTATAGCTGTTCCAGTATTTCAGAGACTTCTGCAGGCGTGTGGTGCCGGCCACATCGCCCCGGTTTACCTTGATCAAATAGGCCTCGGCGCACCGGATCGCATAGTGATTGAGTTGCGCATATTGCACAGAGCTTAGAGCATCGAGCGCCTTGATCTGGGTGTCGGTATAGCTCGGTGGCAGCACATTCCCAGAGCCGTCCCGCCACACATATCCATCTTTTGAAAAGCTCTCCATGAGCGGCCTGTGGTTGCGGCGCAACTGAAATGGAACTGAATTGCGGTACAGTGTTTTGACTGCATTCAGAACGGGCCTGCCTTCCTCGGACAAGGCGCCGTAGGGTTTGTTGCGCTGACGGAACAGGCTGGGAGCGGGTTCATCGCACAAAGATTTTTGCCCGTTACTGTTATACGGAATTGAGGTCATCGAGACGGCATCGCATTCTCCGACCTGTTTCAAGAAAGCACCGAGCGTTTTCTCTGGGAGGTTGACCTGTAAAAATTCGTCTACATCGGAATGAAAAATCCATTCGGCATCGCGGTAGACATTGAACAGCTTGGCATAGCGCAGCGCCATGACCTGCCACTGGCCTTCATTTCGCCGGAGCATTTTGGGATTGGGCACATGTGTGACATGGCCAAGCTCTGCCAGACGATCCAGAATTCGGTCCGTCCCATCATTGCAATCGTTGGTCACGACAAGGAAATGATCGAAGCCAAGCGACATGTGATGCGCGACCCAGTCGAGGATATAGGGCCCCTCGTTCTTCATCGCTGTGACGATCATGTAACGGCTTTTCTTTGCCATGCTCAGAGCCCCTCCTTGCCAAACTTCAGCGTCTCCATGACGGCATCGACATTCGTAATCCCCTCGAGGACCACGAAAGACGCTCCGAGGCGGATTTGCACAGCACTGTCAGTTTCCGTGACATCCGGCGCGCCTGGCCAATCCGTCAGGTCGATCTGAACGTCTGGATGCCAATCCGTGATCCGGGTGAGCCCTCCATAGGCAATCACATATCGTGTTTTACCTGACCCACCGGTGATCGTGTTTTCACCGGTTCCAACGCGGATCGTGTCATCGCCCTCCTGCGATATGACCCGGTTGCGCCCCGGGCCCGTGTCGATATCCGAGGCGCCTTCGCCGTCATAAATCACATCGTTGCCGTGACCGCCCAGAATTGTGTTGTTGCCGGCGTTGCCATGGATTTCATCATTTCCGGTGCCACCATCCAGATGGTCGTGCCCGCCGCCGCCCCAGAGGTAATCATTGCCCGGGCCACCAAAGAAGCGGTTGCTGTCCTTGCGCCGTTTCGACCGCGCGATGAGCCGGTCATTCCCTGCCCCGCCGTGAAATTCGGCTCCGGAGTATTTCGGCCCGATCATCACGTCATCGCCCAGGGATCCCTGTACCTCAATGGTCACGCGCTCTGAGGTTTCAAACTCGATGGGACTGTCAGGATGCGCCACGATGCGGAGCCGTTTGCCATCGCGCGACCCATCGTCATTGGCGGCCTCGTTGCGCGAGACCACCGTGGCGATGCGGATCTTTTCAATATTGGCGGGTGCATGCAGCACATAATCATCCGGACCGGCCATATACCAAAGTGTATCCGTGCCGCCGTCTTTTTCCTCGACAATCTTTTCGGCGTCCGCGCCATAGGCCCAATAGTCATTATCTCCCCGTCCTCCGGCCATCACCACCGTGCCATCGACCGCCATCATCGCGTTGACGCCATCTGCGGGGTTCTCAAATCCCCGCAGATCGAGTCCGAGATCGAGCGCACCTTTGACAAGTTCTTCGCGCAGTTGTTCAAGCGGAGCGCTGGGGGCGATGTTTGTCGTCTCTCCCGGGTCGGCGATCAGGTCATAGACATGCTCCTCGCCATTGGGATAGCGGAAATAGCGATATTGGCTCAGCCCGTCGACCGAGGGGCGGACAGAGAGCGTGCCGAAGACGCAAGTGATCGGTGATTTGGTGCTGTCGAATGTGCCGAAACTGTCGTCGATCAGGGGCAGAAGGCTCTGTCCCGAAACCCAGTCGTGTCGATATGGCAACCCGGCGAGATCCATGATCGTCTTGGGCACATTGTGCAAGGACACCGGCAGGCTTACTTCCGTCCCCGTTTCCATGCGGGGGGACCAGAGGCAGAGCGGGACATGGGCGGCGCTGTCCCATTGGCTCATCTTGTGAAAGCTGTCGTGATTGCCAAGGTTGAATCCATTGTCGGAGAGCAGGATCACCGAGGTGTTTTGCGCAATCTCTGAGGTCTCCAGCGCGTCCAGAAACCGTCCAATTTCATGGTCCACATGTGAGCAGGCGGCAAAATAGGCGCGCACCACCTGTCGCCAGCCCTCATCCCCTGCCTTTTCCGGCGTCCACTGACCATTGACGATATAGGCAAGTTCATACACCGCCATTCCGGGCTGCGGGCCGTTGTAATCCTCCGTGGCGGCGATCTCCGGCCAGGTGATCTTGTCGACATCATACATCTGATAAAACCGGTCCGGCGTCACCAGATTGTAATGCGGATGTTTGAAACCGAGCTGGATCAGATGCCGCCGCTTGGGATCGAGGTTGGCCAGATGGTCGATGGCGTTTTGCGCCACCCAGAAGTCAAAGAAATGATCGTCTTGCGAGCCGTCATCGTTCGGGTGATTGACGCCTGCGACCCCCGGTCCGCGGCCGTCGAGATAGTCTTTGACGCCCCGGCGTCCGCCCTTGTCTTTGGCTTCCACGTCATGGTGGAACAACAGGCGTTTGTAGTCCTCGGGCATCGGCTTGTAATTGCCGTCTGTCTTGCCGGTTGTGAATGTCTCGAACCCCGCGCGGCGCAGGTCGTATTGCCACGCCGCGGCCGGCGGCAAGACATCGCGCCAGAGCCTGTTCAGATCGACAAGCCCGGTGCGAAACGGCGACAAGCCGGTGGCAAGCTCGGCCCGGCAGGGGGCGCAAAGGGGCACGGTGGCATAGGCATTCGCGAACCGTGCGCCCTTGGCCATCAACCGGTCGATATTGGGCGTCTTGATCTCGACCCCGAAAGCATTGCGCCACGTGAAAATGTCGATCATGTCATCGATCCAGATGACACAGAGATTATCGCCACGGACGTTGTCGCGATCAAAGCTCATAAGTCGCCTCCTGCTGCCACAGTGCCGTCAGAGTGGGATATGTGCTATTTGCGAAAATATCCTCACCGGGCCAGATCCAGAGCCGGGCAATCTGCGCTTCGCCCAGTGTCTTTTTGATCCCCGTACGATCACTGCGACATCCGATGAACATGTCATGACGCCCGGTCTGGAGACTGCTTGATACCTTCAGCGCGTCGGGTGTCTCGCCATTTACGGCCAGTTTCATTTTGTCGTCATGGACGGAGGCGCACACCAGATTGAAATGGCCGGGCACGACGGGGCAGGGGCGCGAAAGTCCGGCGACACTCTCCCGGAATTTCAATTCCACCGCTCCATCGCTTTCAGACAGAAACAGGTAGTCGCGGCCGTCTCGGGGATTGAGCGTTATAAGTGTACTGGCCCGTCCGATCGGGGAGGCGAACATCACCGCGACGCTGAAACACGGAAGATCAAGCCTCAGATCCTCAAGCGCAAAGCCGCAATTTACTTTGTCTTGCAACCGCAAAACCGGGCGTGCGCCGAGGCGCTCGGATTTTGCATGGCCATCGTTGGGGGTTGCGGGGCGTGCAATATAGGTGCCGGACAGGTCGCGCCAGCCGGTTACCCGCGTATCCTCAAGCACCAGTGTTGCAGCATCGAATACGATCCCACGCGGATCTTGCGCGACGCCTTGGTCAGGCAGCAAAGCGCCTTTTGGCATATCAATATCAACGTAAAGCATCAGCCAGACACCTTAAGCCGTGCGGGCAAGGCCCAGCGTTTCACATCGGGGGCGTCAGGCGAGGACCAGCTGTCACGGATTGCGCCGGGTGTTTCCCACGCATAGCTGAACATCAGCCCTGTGTGCGCAGCCTTTTTTTCGAGTTGAATAAGGAGGTCACGCGGTTCCTCCGGATCCACCGAAACAGACTGGATCGCAAGCAATCCATCCGGGCCCTCTATCCGCACGCCGTGATTTGTTCCGCTTTTGAACGGGTCCTGTTTGTCAAACATCAGTGGCGCCTGGGCATCGGAACGGACGCGGATGAACTGTGCATCCTCCCATTCTGCCAAAAGGAACCGTGGACAGTGCCAGTCCCGTCCAGCGCCCATTTCGAGCAGGGCCGCGGCCTCTGTCCGGGCGCGCAGGCGCATACCGGCCTCGGTCGGGCGCAAGGTCTCGTCGGTTTCAATGGCAAAGCTTGGCAGGGTGAAAACGGGTCCCATTTCGTTGCCATAAACGGCGAGGTCCCATTGGGCCTGTCGTCGGTCCCGGCCGGGGCAGGCGGCCGAAGTGTCAAAGACCATCAGTGCAGGCACCGGGCGCAGATCGAGATCCCAAAACGACGTCGCGAGTTTTTCAAGCAACGCGCGCATCGCGGGCACGAACTCCGGCTCTGGTGTTCCAATGTCTTCGAGAGCGAAGTCGACGCTCAGCGCGGCAATCTTTGCGGATTTGTTCAGCGTCAAGGCCAGCGCTTTGAGGTTTTCTGCGGCGCGCATCAGGTTCTCAAATGCTCTGCCAGCCCCCAGCGCCTCCAGTGATGCTGACCGGTCCGTTTCGCAGCGTACAAGAATGAGCGGAAGCCCCCGCCCGCACGCCTGTCTCAGACGCAGCATTTCTGCCGCCAACAGTGCGTCCTGCGTTTGTTCCCTCAATCCTTCGGAGCGGGATGTCTCTGTCGCGGCTTCGATTCCGGCCATGCCCACGGCCCCGATGTCATCCTCGGGCGAGACGACATGGTAGGGATATTCCCCCGGTCCCGGAATGGCGCGTGTGCGACGCGATCCGCCAAGGCTGAGAATGCCGAGCACAGGCCCTGGCGTTTCGGCGAGCACGGCGCCTCCGGCCACCGGTCGACGATAGCCGCGGGGGCCATTCGAGCCGGGCATATTGGCATCGAAAAAGATCCAGTCCGCCTGCACGCGCAGATTCCACGCATCGAGATCCCCCAGAACATCGGGGTCAATCGGCGTGAAAAGGCGATGACGCAAGTCGTCCACCACCTGATCCGAGAGTTTCAGGATCAGCCCGCTGTCATCAAAGCGGATGACATCGCCATTGCGCGCGCGCAAGAGCACGTTCCCGGTTCCGTTCGGCGGGACCTGATGGTCGTCTTCAAAAGACATATTCTGCCCTCAACCGCATTTTACTAAACCATGCTTGTGACATGGCGACTGTCACGCATGAAATCACGCTTTTCTCTCGACAACCAGTCTGAGCCGCTCTGTTTTCAGATGCAAAACCTCAAGGGCTTCGTCAAAACTTTCCGGCGTGACGCCGAGCGGCGGGTTCTCCTGAAACTGGAAACGCTGCCATGGGATATCTCTTGCGTGTTTCAGAAGCTTTTCAAGCAGCTTCGGGCGCAGCCCGTCCGGGGCGTAATCATCTGGCAGTTCAATCATCTTCTTGATGAAGCGGCCAATTGAATTGCTCATTCCATTGGCCTGTCGAAGAATTTCCGCTTGGCTGTCCGTGATGGATGGGTTCAGGGCCAAAGTCGGCCCGTCTCCCATATGCGGCCAATCCAGCTCAGCACAAAACACCTCGACAACATCTTTCCCAGGTTCAAAGGGCAACACGCGAAGATTGGCCGTCCCGAATGCATTTCGCAATTCACGCTTCATGGTTTCAGTGTCCAGAAGCTTTTGGCAAAACGGCTGTGCAAAGAACGCTTTAAAGTCGAGAGATGTTTGCCAGAGGTTCCGCGCGCTTGCCTGCGCGGTTTTTCGGCCCGCCCTGCGGTTCTGTACAGACTGCAGATAAAAGCTGCGCATCCATGCTGTCTGCTCGCGTTCAAAAAGCACCAGTTCGATCTCATATCCGTCAAGGGCTGCGGAAAGAGCTTTGCGGGTGTCATCGGTCAAACCGGGCAATTCCACGAACAGACTCTCATCGGACAGGAAAACGGTTTGAACGCCTTCCGGAACCGTTTCGAGCATGCGGCACAGCTGATCGACAGATGCATCGCGCAATTGTTGGGAGAACCACGCGTGATTGAGATCGTTCTTGTCTGCGTTTTGCGTGGGATAGAAGATTCCATCCTGCTGGTAATTTTTCGAATGGGTATAAAAATACGCCTGAAGCGAGCTTGTCCCGGTTTTCGGCAGGCCGCAATGGATCACCAGTTTTGGCCGTGCCGCCAAATTTGGCTCCGGAGGCCTCTGCTCTCTCGTCGCGTTTAAGCCCGTCAGCTTGTTTAAGGCTTGCGCGTAATCGTATAGGTTTTTATGCCCACGCTCCGCCGCGCGGCGTCCCATTTTTTTGAGGTATCGAGCAGAGGTCCGGCGTTTCTCGCGAATAAGACGGCGCAGGTCGCCGGGGGTTGCCTTTTCCACAAGAAGATCGGCTAGGCAATCAATTGCCTCGGCACGTTTGAGCAAATTCAAAACTCCATGGCTGCCACAATACACGGGCAGTTCAGTGATTTGGAAATGCTTAGAACAGCGTAAAACATGTTTTCTGTCTTTCCCATGCAGAGGGTCATAGGCGATCACATAATGGCAACCTGGACCGGCTTGCTCACTCACATCATGGAGAAACGGGCCAATTTCTTTTGCAAAGGCAAGATAGCGGCGCTCAAAGGGGACTACCTCCGGGTCTATGGAAATCTGCGGGGACAAGGCAATGCACAGAGACGCCTCCAATGTCTTGGCTGCCAAGAGCGCCCCGTACCCTCCCATGGAGCTACCATATGCCGTAACCGGGACATCGGGACCAAGAAAACCGCGGCATGCCCGCATGGCCTCAAAAAAATCCGGACACTGGAACCAATTCGTCTCTGTCAACGCGATGTAAATCGCGGAGATGCCACGCTTGTTCAGAAAGGTCTCCCCCCAGCCGGGTTGATTGATCCCGAGGGGGTGCACGCGATCGGGAAAACTCACGACGACATGCGTACTGTCGCAAGCGACATAGCGGGCAGAGATATGTTCACTTTGGTAGATGACGTCGCCGGTTTGCATCACGTCCACTTTCCCGTCAGCGCGCGTCGCGGTCGAATACCAACATGCCGCGATCCTGCCATGTGTCATTGAGCAAAAAACCGATCTGTGTCAGCGCTTCTTGATAGGCCGCTTCCAGGGCATCGTCGCTGAACAATTCGAACGGTAGTATTACCCGGCGCAATTGATCGATCTCCATTGTCAAAAGCGCTCCCGGCGCGACATCACGGTCGCAAATGCGCAATACAGACGGACGGAAATCCTTGGTGTAGGCGAGAAAACCACTGGCTTCGTCGCGGGCATCGGTCGCGAAAACCAGCGGGCCGTCTGTGACACGCAATCGCGAGCTGTCCATAAGATTGTTGCGCCGCGCAAGCCCCTCGGTCACCCGCGCAATATCCGGGCGGCTGTGCTGTGCCATAGCGACCAGATCGGGAATATGCTTCAACGCTTGAAGCACAACCACACCTGCCTCTCCCCCGATATTGAGGAAGCGGTCCCCGGCCTCCAGCTGACTTGCGATAAAGCGCATATGACGGCGGGCGTATTTTCCGGCGGCAATCTGGTCGAGCGCGTCTGGCCCGAAAACGCCAGCATCGGCGGGGATCATGATGTCGTGGTTGGCCACGACGTCGATATGCGGATTGTCCTGCAAACTGACCTTCGGGGGCAGAAAGTCATCATGCCAGCCGTCTGCGACCGGATTGCGACGTTCTTCTTTGGGCGTGTTCGTCGCGGCTTTTTCGACTTCGCTCATCAGGGCGGCGATTTTGGCCGGATCTCTTGCCTGTGGCGGTTTGGCGACGACCTTGTTGATCGGCACCTTGCCCGCGTCGATGAGCCCCTGCTTCATCTCGGCATAGGCCTCGGTCTGTTTGTACTCTTCCAGGCGCGCTTCGACGCGCTCAAGTGCTGCGTGGTGCAACCTGCTCAGCACCGGGTCCTTGAGCAGTTCTGCCATGATCTTGGCGCGGCGTTTCGCATGGCGCAGCGCCGAGTCGTCTTTGACCTCGTTGCGGTCCTGAAGCGACCAGTAATCGGCGTTATACTTGTCTTTCTTGTTGTTCACGTTGCCGCGGAATTTGCGGATTGCATAGGCGTCGATGCCCTTGACCGCGTAGTGGTTCATCTGCGCCCAGTCATACCCCAAAGTCCGCCGGATCGAGCGCCAGCCACGGAACTTGAAGTAATCCTCCATCGGCTCGCCTGAGCCGTTGAGCCAATGCACCGTGTCCGGGAAGCCGTCCTTGAGATGCTTGTTCTTGATCTTCGGGCGATGGATCCCGAGTTTCCAATAGTCCGGGTCGAATTTGAACAGGGTCTTCACGCCCCAGCCCTTGTTCCACAAAGGCGGTGCGGCATAGAGATATTGCTCAGTCACCGGGTCACGCGACCAGTCTTCGACATAGCCCGACCCGAAAATCCGCCAAGTGATGACGATGCCATTCGCGCCCTTTTCGACCGCATCCGTCAGCATGCCGTCGAGCGTGCCGTCGCCATGCTTGATGCATAAGAACTCGTCGGCATCGAACACCAGCACCCAATCAGCTGCCCCCACCAGAGGCTCATCCTGTGCATGTTTGATCGCGGAGGGCTGCGGTTTGATGCCTTCGGGGATGTCGTTGCGGCGATGATACCCCAGTCCCAGCTCCTCGAGCCGGATCAGCATATCATCGGTGCCATCGCTGCAGTCGTTCGTATAAACCAGAATATCGGTGAAGCCGACTGCCATGTGATGGGCGAACCACTCCAGAAGATAGGGTGCTTCGTCTTTCATCATCGACACGGCCATGACTGTGCCATGCGGGCTGACATGCTTCTTCAGGTTCATACCTTCAGATTACTCCAGCGCCAGAGACGGATTGATGCCCACCTCCTTGCACATGCGATCGGCATAGGAGTTTTCCAGCGGCACATGCTTTCGCCACCATGGCTTGGTGCCATTGGTATAAAGATGCACGCTGACGGTGTTTTCGGTAAACCAGCCTTCGACACGACCGTAGGGATCATAGAAAATGTCGTTGAGCTGGAAGGGCACCGGGTAGAGCACGTCGTTGGTCATCGCGTGCTTGATGTCACCGGTCTGCTGCGCAAAATAGGTAAAGGCCTGTGGGCCAAACGCTGTGCGCTCGGTCTTGTAGATCCGGACGGGAAGCGGGATCGACGGGTCAAGCCGGTCCATCTTCTTGCGCTGGTTCTTGTTCCACCATGCGGGGTAATCGGGCAAGTTTTCGTAATAATCCAGCAGCTGGTCCATCAGCTCGCCCTTTTGCGGGATCCCGACCACGCCACAATTCAGGGCGCCGCGCATGCCGTGCCCTGCGTAGATATGTTCCCATTCGTCCGGGAAGGGTTGGTGGCAGAAGGCGTCGCAATCAATCCAGATCGCCCCGGTTTTCTGAATCATCTTGTAACGGAACACGTTGGACAGGAAAGAGGCGGAAGTTTTTTCGACCACGCTCATGTCGATGTCCATGATCTCTGACGCCGGGCGGATTTCCACACCTTCGGGCGCATTCGTCACATCATCCGTGCAATAGAGCGTTGTCGGATGCCCGTGGCGCAGATGCGACTTGAGGCAGAGTTGGTTCAGATATTGCAGTTTCTCGCCGATCCAGAGGGAGGCGACGGGACGACGGTTCAATTCCATAGTGATGTTCTCTGCCCTGATTAAATATGTGAAAGGGTCTACGTCCTTTTTCCAACGGAGCTTATCCCATGGCCCCGGGTCTGTCTATCGCTCTGCGGTGAAGGCGGGCAAACGTGCTGTGGTTCTGTGCCGTCGGGTTTCAGGCGTCGAGTTTTCTGCGTTCTTTTGCTCCATCGTGGGCTGAGCCGAGCGCTTCCAGTGCGGCGCGGTGAAGCTCTGGCGAGGCCGCTGCCAGGACACGGCCGTCGGATGTCAGGGACAGAGGTGCGCCTGTCCAGTCGGTGATGACACCTCCGGCGCCTTCGACGATGGGGATCAGAGCCAGATAATCATAGGGCTGCAGCTCGGCCTCCATGATCACGTCCACATGTCCCGAGGCAAGCAGGCCGTAACTGTAGCAATCCCCGCCAAAGCGCCTTGCTCTGCAGGCCTGGCCGAGACGCTCAAAACAAGCGTATTCAGCGGAGGTGAATTGGTCAGGGGAGGTTGCGAAAAGGGTTGCCTCGGACAGGGAGTGGCTGGGTGCGACGCGGCAGGGGATGCCATTCAGTCGGGTGTTCTCGCCGCGCAGGCCAATCCAGGTCTCCCGCAGCAGCGGCATATCGATCACCCCCATGACCGGCACGCCGTCTTCAAGCAGGGCAATCAGCGTGCCGAAAAGCGGCACACCTGAGATGAAGCTTTTGGTGCCGTCGATCGGATCGAGCACCCAGAGATAGCGTGCATCGCCCTCGTAACGTCCGAATTCTTCGCCAAGGATGCTGTGGGTCGGACAGGCGCGCTGCAGAATCTCTTTCATCGCGGTTTCGATGGCGCGGTCAGCCAGGGTGACCGGGCTTTGATCGGACTTGCGCTCAACCGTAATCGGCGTGCGGAAATACTGTTGCGCCAGCGGTCGCGCTGCGGCCAGCATGTCGCGGGCCACGGTTTCGAAGCGGGTGAGTGGAGCTGTCATGGAGTGTGTCTTTCGGGCAGGTCGGCGGCCAGCAGGACATGGCCGTGATCGATTTGTTCAGCAATTTCTCGCGGCACCGCATCGGTGACGAGCGTGTCGACCTGCCCCCAGCCGCAGACATGGATCAGGCCGGACTTGCTGAACTTACCGCTGTCCATCATCACCACGGTCTCGTCGGCGCGCTCGATCATGGCGCGCTTGAACTCTACCTCGAAGAGGTCGAAGTCCTGCGTGCCACGGGCGGAGCCGGCAACCACGGACATGATGAAATAGCTGGGCGTAAAACCAGCCAGATAGCTGATGGTGCTTGGGCCGGTTAGGGTGCGGTCGCCTTTGCGCAACTCGCCGCCGGGCAGGATCACCCGGTGCTGCGCGTCGCCTTCGTTGAGGATCTGGGCGATCTCCAGCGAGATTGTCAGGATGGTCATCGGGTCGCGCCGTGTCAGTTCCCGCGCCAGAAAGCAGGCGGTGGTGGAGTTGTCCAGCAGAAGCGTGGCGCCTTCGCGGATATGGTCTGCCGTGCGGGCGGCGATGGCGGCCTTTGTGGCGGCATTCTCTGACAGGCGTCGTTCGAAAGGGGGTTCTGTACGCGGGGTGGAAAGACGCACGCCACCGTGAAACTTTTCCACCAGCCCCTCGGCCGAAAGACTTTTCATGTCCCGCCGGATGGTTTCGTCGGAGACGTCGAATTCCTCGGCCAGAAAAGTGATCGCTGCCTTGCCCCGCGCTTCAAGCAGCGCGAGGATCTGATTTTGCCGGTGACTGCGTGTCATGTCCCCTCCTGTCGTCCCGCCGCGACGATAGCGCGTCCGGTGCTGCGATCAAAGAGTCGCAGACGGGACATGTCGAAATCAAGACCGACTTCGTCACCTGTGGCGGGGGCGCCCTGCACGGGGCTTTTCACCACCATGCGGTCAGCGCCCATGGAGACCTCGACCAGAGCTTCGGCGCCGATCAGTTCGCAGTTGGTCACCTGCGCCCGGGCCATGCCGGTTCGCGACAGGGTCACCTCTTCGGGGCGCAGGCCGATCAACACATCGCGTGGCAGGTCGCCGCCATGGATAAGGTCCGAGGTGAAGGCAGCATGGCCAAGTCTGCCGCCATCGGCACGGGCCGGTATAAGCGCCATTTCCGGTGTGCCGATAAAGGTGGCGACAAAGGTGTTGGAGGGGTTCATGTAGATGTCCATCGGTGCCCCAACCTGTTGCAGGTGGCCCTTGGACATCATGGCGACGCGGGTGCCCAGTGTCATCGCTTCGATCTGGTCGTGGGTGACGTAGATCACTGTCAGCCCCAGTTCAGAATGAAGCCGCTTGAGTTCGGCCCGCATCCGGTTGCGCAATTTGGCATCAAGGTTCGACAGGGGTTCGTCAAAGAGAAAGACCTTGGGTTGACGCACCAGCGCGCGGCCGATTGCGACGCGCTGACGTTCGCCGCCTGAAAGTTCCTTGGGGCGGCGATTCAGTAGGTCGGTGATCGACAGGATCTCTGCCGCCTCGCGGATGCGGACGTCGATCTCGGTCTTGGACAGTTTCGTCGTCTTCAGAAGGCCGAAGGCCATGTTGCGATAGGCGGTCATATGGGGGTAGAGCGCGTAGCTCTGAAAGACCATGGCGATGTCACGAGCCTGTGGTTGGGCATCGGTCACGTCCTTGCCGTCGATCACAAGCTGGCCCGAGGTGATCTCCTCCAGTCCTGCGATCATGCGCAGCGTCGTGGACTTGCCGCAGCCCGAAGGGCCGACAAGCACCATGAATTCGCGATCTTCGATGGTCAGGTTGATGTCATGTACGGTTTTGCGGTCGCCGTAGGACTTGCAAATATTATTCAGTTGGACGGTCGCCATGTGCGGGGCCTCCGGTCTTGGGCGTCATTTGACGCCGGTGTGCATGAAGCTGTCGATAAAACGGCGCTGGAAGATCACGAAGAGGATCAGGAGCGGCGAGACGACAATGGTGGTTCCGGCCATGAGGCGGGGCCAGTCGGCGCCGCTGTCGGCCTTGGCCAGCAAGCCCAGTCCGATCGGCAGGGTGCGGATGCCTTCGGAGTTGGTCACGAGCAGGGGCCACATGTAGTCGTTCCAATGCGTAACGACTGAGATGATGCCAAAGGCGATCAGCGTCGGTTTCACCAGTGGCAGGTAGACATGCCAGAGGATCGACATGTGCCCGCAGCCATCGAGCCGCGCAGCATCGGACAGTTCGGCGGGCACCTGACGGAAGCTTTGGCGCAGCATGAAGGTGCCATAGCCGGAGGCAACGAAGGGGACGATCATAGCTGGGATGGTGTTGACCAGCCCCATTTCGCGCAGGGTGACGAAATTGGTCAGGAAGATCGCATAGATCGGGAACATCACTTGCAGCAGGAACAACGTGAACAGCAGGTTTTTGCCCGGGAAATTCAGTCGGGCAAAGGCATAGGCAGCCAGCGTGATCGTGACCAGTTGCCCGGCCAGGATCGAACTTGTCACGATGACCGAATTCACCAGATAGGTGCCGAAAGGCGCGACCGCCAGCGTGCTGGGGTAGTTGGAAAAGTTCAGCTTGCTCGGCCAGAAGGGCGCTGCCGGATCAAAGACCTCGCCCTGCGTCTTGAGAGACGTCACGAGAATCCAGATCAGCGGGCTTAACCACAGCAGTGCCAGCGGTAGCATGATCGCGTGTAGCCAGTTCTGGCGGACCCATTTGCGCCACAAGGGGCGGCGTGCAGGGGGGGGATTGGACGGGACGGTAAGGTTGGCGTCAGTCATCAGCGTTCTCCCAGATAGTGGACGCGACGGCCCAGGGTGACGGACACCAGCCCGATAAGGCCCAGCACGGCGATCAGCAGAGCATTGGCCAACGCCGAGGCATAGCCGATGTCCTGATACTGAAAGCCATTCTGGTAGATGTAATAGGTCAACACGTTGGTGCTGTCGGCCGGACCACCCTGTGTCATCACGTAAACGTAGTCAAAGATCTGATAGCTGTGCAATGTGCCAATGATGGTCACGAAGTAGAGCGTTGGTGAGATCAGCGGAACGGTGATGTGCAGCAGCCGGTCCCGGGCGCTGACGCCATCCAGCCGGGCGGCCTCGTAGAGGTCCGCGGGCACCAGTTTCAGCGCGGCCAGCAGGATCAGCATGAAGTAGCCTGCATATTTCCAAATGCTCATGATGACGATCGCGGGGAGGGCCCAGTCGCTGTCATAGAGCCAATCCAGGCGGGGCAGGCCGAGTGCGGTCAGCGCCTCATTGATGGGGCCATAGCCGGGGGCGTAGAGAAAGACCCAGAGCATGCCTGCCGCCACCGAGGGGATCATCACCGGGTAGAAAAAGGCGGAACGGTAGATCGCCATGCCCCGCAGCTTGCTGTCCATCGCGACAGCCAGCAAAAGCGCCACGACAATTGATAAGGGGATTGTCGTCAACGTGTAAAAGGCGGTGTTGCCCAGAACTTTCCAGAACAGCCTGTCGTCGAGAAGACGCAGGTAATTTTCCGCCCCCAGCCAGAAGATCTCGGGATCTCCCAGCAGGACGTCATGGAGGCTGAACCAGACCGACCGCAGGATCGGCCAGTAGGTAAAGGCGGCGAGAAAGATCAGCGATGGCAGCAAAAGCGCATAGGCCAGCAGCATCTCATTCCGGCGTGCGCGCGCAAAGGATGGTGACATGGGGTCCCCTCGGAAACAGATACAGGGAGGCGGCCCGGGCGGTCGCCTCCCCAAAGTCATTTGGCGTGATCAGCCCTGACGACGCAGGACGCGCTGGATCTCGCGGTTGGTGTCAGCGGTGGCGTCGGCCAGAGCCTGTTGCGGGGCGATCTCGCCTGCCAATGTCCGGTCGATTGCGCTCTTCAGATTGTCGCGCGCACGGGAGTAGGCCGGAACCTGCAGGAAAGCGCCGGAGAACTCGGCCTGACGCATGGCCACCTCGGCCTGCGGGACCTCTTGCAGATACTCGACCATTTCGGGCTGTTCCCAGGCGGATTTGCGCACGGCAAGATAGCCCGTTGCGCGGCTCCAGGCGGCCTGATTTTCCGTGTTGGTCATCCAGCGGGCAAAGGTCCAGGCGGCTTCTTTCTTGGCGTCCGACTGGTTCTTTGCGATCATCAGGGGGCCGCCCCCTTGCGAGGCGCCGAATTGTTTCTTCTTCGGCATGAAGGCCACGCCGACCTCGAAGGGCGAGGAGGTCCGCAGGTTGGTCAGAGACCCGGTGGAGTGGTAGAGCATTGCGGTGGAGCCAGCCATGAAGTCGTTGGCCGACCCCTGCCAAGTCGACGCCGGAGCCATACAGCCCGCATCCACCATTTTCTTCCAGAATTCCAGTGCTTCAATTGACTCGGGGCGATCCCAAAGCACCTTGTCTGCTTCCCACGGAACCAGGCCGTTTTGCCGACAGTACCCTTCGAACATCCAGTCATGCCAGCCGCCGCCGATGGTCAGGCCCCAGCGTTTCAGTTCGTCCCCTTCGCGGATGGTCAGCGCTTGAGCTGCCGTCATCAACTCGTCCCAGGTGACGGGCGCATCGCCAAGACCGGCTTCGGCGAAAGCATCCTTGTTGTAGTAAAGCACCGGCGTCGACGGCTGGAAGGACAGGCCGTAAAGGCGGTCGTCGGAGATCGCGGTGTTCAGGAAACCACCGATGAAATCGTCGTAGATATCGTCGGCTTTGGCCTGTTCCGTGATGTCTTCCAGCGCATCGAGACCAAGGAAGGTCTGCAGCGAAGAGTTGATCGGCAACCATAGGGCAGGCGGCTCGCCCACGCCCAGAGAGGTGATGACCTTCTGCTCGGTGTTGTCGTAGGAGCCAGCGTAGATGGCCTCGACCTCGATGCCGTCGTGGGTGGCGTTGAACTCAGCGATCATACCCGAAATGATTGTGTTGATGTCGCCGGAAACGCCCACCGGGTACATGAACTGTAGTTTTTGGGTCTCATTGGCGCGGGCGGGGGTCAGGATGCCCGGCATTGCGCTGACGAAGGGCGCGGCCAGTCCGGTGGCCAGCAGGCGACGCCGCATCATGTTGGGTTTTGTGGATTTCATGTCAGAGTTTCTCCATCATGTGGGATTATGGTCGTCTTTGTCGTGCCGCGAGGATCAGAGGAATCGTCCGCACCCTCACAATGAGTCTTCATTTAGACCTTAAAAATAACAGTTATGTGACTTCTATTAGGAAATGTGTGAAACGAGTGTAGTGGGCTGATGTCGAGAGGTTTGAATGCTTATTTTGTGGATTATTTTGTGATTTTTGTAGGAATTGGTGTTTTTTTGAGCGTTTGTCTCTTGGATCTGCATATTTCTGTGACAGTATCCCCGTAAGAAATCCGGGCGTATTGCGCCGTATTCCAGAAACCATTGCAGGAGATCCGAAGATGCTCATCGCACATATCACCGATTCCCATGTATTGGCGCCGGGACAGCGTCTGGCGGGACGGATGGACACTGCGGCGGCCTTCGATCGGTTAATTGCCAGCCTGAAGGCGCAGCCCGTGCAGCCGGATCTGGTGCTTTTTTCCGGCGATCTGGCAGAAGATGCGACGTCCGAAGAGTACGCCCATGTCAGCGCAGGGTTGCGGCATCTGGGGCTGCCGGTGTTGGCTGTCCCGGGCAATCATGATCGGCGGGCGCCGATGCTGGCGGCTTTGCCTGGCATGGTGCGCGCCATAGAGAGCGGCCATTTGTGTCTGGCTGAGCAGACGCGCGGCCCGCTGATCATTGGGCTTGATACTGTGATCGAGGGCGCACCTGAGGGAGAGCTTTGCGAAGCGCGGCTGGAGTGGCTGGCGGGCCGGCTGAATGAGGCGCGGGGGCGTGAGGTCCTGATCTTCATGCATCATCCGCCGATCACCACCGGCCTCAAGGATATGGACAGCATGGGCCTGCTGGCCGGTCGCGAGGCTCTGGCAAGCCTGGTCGCAGATCATGGCAAGGTCTGTGCGATCCTGTGCGGGCACATGCATCGCGCAATCATGGGGTGCTGCGGGGGTGCACCGGTGCGCGTTGCTCCTGCGGCGTCCCTCCAGATTGCTTTCGATCTGCGGGACGGTGTCTCCTTTAACTTCTCCGGGGAGCCGCCGCAATACATGATGCACCGTCTGGATCGGGCCGGTGGTTTGGTGTCGCACGTTATAAGCGTTTAGGGGCTCACATGCTTCCGCGGGTCTCAGGTAAACTGCAGATAGGCCGGGAAGTCCGGTGGCGGGGCGATGAACGCCGTGATCTTGAGTTGTGCGATTGTGCGATTGTGCGGTCGCGGGCTTTTGCAGATGCATCGACAGCATGATTGCCGCAGTGGTGATCGACCCCGACAGCGCCAGTTCGACAACCTGTCCGAGTTCGAGCATGGACTGCTATCCGGGGGCAGGCCCAGCGAAAGCAGCGCAGACTGGCAGGCTTCCAGGGCTAGCCGGTTGCTGGCGGCATAATTCGCCAGATCTTCGTTGGGCGTGGTCAGAATGAGTAGTTCGAAAAAACGCCGGTCGAGTGAAAACCATTGATCCGGTGTCAGCGTGTTTCGGTCGGACAGGGCGCGAATGTCGTCGGCCAGCGCGCGCAGTTTCTCGGTTGGCAGGTGGGCTGAGTTCAGGGCCGCCACTTCCAGGATGCTGCGCAGTTCGTATTTGGCCTTGATTTTCTTAGAGGTCAGCGGCTCGACCATCCTGCGCGAGGTGCGGCTTTTCTGGATGAGGCCGCGTTCTTGAAGGCGGCCCAGAACGTCGCGCACGATGGTGCGGGAGACTCCGTATTCTTCGGCCATCTGGGCTTCGTAAATACGGTAGCGACCAAAGGCCGGGCAGCGGGTGACGTGTCGGGCGACATCATCGTAGACGCGAAGCCAGCTGGGTTTGCCGACACTCGAGGCGAGTGTGCTCAGGTCCAGTTCAATGCCGCGCAGATCTTCGCGTTTGGGATCGGCGTCGGTTCCGGCCACGACAAACCCGTGCCCGGAAAACCGCCGTATCAGCCCTTGGGTTTCGATCATTTCCAGCGCGCGTTTGTCAATGGCGGTGTGCTGACCACGGTGGATGCGGTCAATGCCGGCCTGCAGGTCGATCACCGCGCTGAGGCCGTGCGTCAGATCGCGGCGGCTGACCGTATCGTGCTGACCAAAACGGATCTCGCGGATCCGGAGGCAGAAGCCGGGCTGCGCGCCCGTCTGGCGCGGATAAACCCCACGGCCGGAGTGATGACAAGCGAGGACAGTGTCGCGGAAATCCTCGGTGGATTTGGGCCTGTCACATTCGTGGCCGCTTTGCTGACGGGGCAGGGTGCGACGCGGGACTGCGGGCTGGACTGTCGTGATCACACCCATAGCCACCATGCCTCCCATCACGCAACCGCCCATACCCATCCAGATCCCCATACACATCCCAATGCGCATCATCATGATGCAGAGCTCGGCGTTACCAGCTTTTCTCTTGTGATAGAGGGAGCGATAGATTGGACTATGTTCGGAACCTAGCTTACACTGCTTTTACATAAGCATGGCGATAGGATTTTCAGGGTGAAGGGTATTTTGGCGCTTGAAGGCGAAGACAGGCCGATTGCGATCCACGGGGTTCAGCATCTTGTTCATGCGCCGACGCATATGAGGCATTGGCCCGACGGGCCGCGCCAGTCGCGGCTGGTCTGCGCTGCTGGACCCGAAATGGGCCGGGCGGGTGGCGTTGGTCGATGAACCCGAGATCGGCTTGTTCGATCTGGCGCTAGCTTTGTCGGCGGCGGGCCAGATGGAATTTGAGGACATGAGCAATATGTCGGTGTCCGAAATCGACGCGCTGGTCGACCATGCCAAAGGTCTGATCCACGGCGGCCATCTCAGCCCGTTCTGGCTGCGCGCCAATGAACCGGTGGAACGGTTTCTTGAGGGCGAACTCAAGCTGGCGTCGATCTGGTCGCCGACCATTGTCGAGATGAAACGTCAGGGTGTGAAGGTGCGTCAGGCGCGCCCGCTGGAAGGTTATCGGGCCTGGCATGGGGGCATGTGCCTGTCTCGCATGTTGTCGGGCAACAAACTCGACCGCGCCTATGACTGGTTGAACTGGTATCTGGATGGCCACGCCGGGGCGGTGGTCGCGCGTCAGGGTTATTATATGTCCGTGCCCGACCGCGTGAAGGCCTGCCTGCCGAAAGCGGATTGGGATTACTGGTATGAAGGTCTCTCTGCCGCTCAAGATCTGAACGATGTGGCCGGGCGTCCGGCGATCAGGGCGGGGGAAACCCGTTCCGGCGGGTCGCGGCTGGACCGGGCCCATCACATCGCCATCTGGAACTCGACCATGGATGAACACAACTATGTCGTCCGACGGTGGAATGAACTGGTCACACTGGCCGCGTCCAAAACCCGCACACACCGCCGCGCAAGCTAAGCAAGCTCAGAAAGAAGCCCATGAAACATGTGACCCTGATCGCCACTGGCGGCACCATTGCCTCGTCCACCGACACAGCCGCCGGGGCTGTGAATGCCGGCCTGAGCGGGGAAACCCTGCTCAATAGCCTGCATGAACCGCTCGATGGCATCGAGGTGACGGTGGAGAACTTTGAGGCGACGGGCAGCTATGCGCTCGACCTTGCCACCCTGCACCGCCTGTGTCGCCGGATCGATGAGGTTCTGGCCGATGAGAGTGTGGATGGCGTGGTCGTGACCCATGGCACCGACACGATGGAAGAAAGCGTCTTCCTGGCGTGGCTCTTGGTGGCCAGTGAGAAACCCGTTGTCTTTACCGGGGCGCAGCGCCATGCCGGGCAGCCCGATACGGATGGCCCGCGCAACATTCATGATGCGATCTGCGCGGCAGCCAGCCCGGTTTTGCAGGGCGTGGGTCCAGTGATCCTGTTCGAGGGCGATATTCATGGCGCGCGCTATGTGACCAAGGCACATAGTTCGCGGGTCGACACTTTCCGATCCGTCGGCCACGGCAAGCTTGGCGAGGTGGATCATGGCGAGGTGTATCTCTATGCCCGTCCGGCGCATGCCCGTCCTGTGTTCGACACGCCGCGACTGGATCCGGATGTGGAACTGATCACCCTTGGCTTGGGGGTGACGCCGCGCCTTATGAAACTGGCGGGGGATCACGGCGCTTCTGGCATCGTTCTGTCAGCCCTTGGCCGGGGCAATGCGCCCAAAGGCTTTGCCGATGAAACGGCCCGTCTGGTCGCAGCCGGATGCCCGGTCGTGGTGGCCACGCGCTGCCATGAAGGGCGCACGCGTGCGGTCTATGGCAAGGACAGCGGCGGCGTGACGCTGGTGGCCAATGGGGCGCTGCTGGCCGGGGATCTGTCAGCGGTGAAAACACGGCTGCTGCTGTCAGCGCTGATCGGCAAAGGTCTGTCAGGGGCAATGCTTGCCGAGACCTTCGCCCGCTACAGCTGAGGCTTTTGGTGTCGCGGTGTCCGCGCGACGTCCAGCCGATGGGACGTCCGGTGAAACCTGCGTTCACAGGCGTTTTTCGAAGAACAGATCCGGGTAGGGGTCATCATTGAACCGTTCGATTTCCTGCCAGCCAAGCCGGTGGTACAGGCCAGCGGCTTCAGGCAGGGCAGAATTGGTGTCCAGACGCAAAACCGTAATACCGAGATCCTTGGCGCGGGTTTCAGCGGCGTGCATCAATCGTTTCGCCAGCCCCAGTCCCCGGGCGGAGGGCGACACCCAGAGCCGCTTGATTTCGGCATAGCCTTTGTCCGTGCCTTTCAGTCCGACACAGCCGATGGGCATGCCATCGGAGACGGCTAAGAGAAAACAACCGTTGGGCACGTGCATGTCCTGCACGTCCAGTCTGGCGGCTTTGTCCGGATCGAACCCCATTTCGAACCGGGCCGCGAGTTCGCCGTAGTAGCGTTCCATGCAGTCAATGGCATCGGGATGTTCGGGATCGATGTCGCGGATCTCGATCCGGTCGCGGCTCAGAGCGGAGGCCACGAGATCCATCGCTTCAAGCAGAGCTTGTGGTGTGGGATGCCGTTGCAGCAGGGCTGCGGCGCGATCGTTCGACAGGCGTTCATAGGCATCGTATTCCGCCTGACCTGCGGCGGTGAAACGGGCCAGGCGACGGCGCTTGTCGGCTGGGTCTTCTTGCGTGACAATCAAGCCTTCCTCCTCCAGTCCGCGCAGCAGGCGCGACAGCAGGCCGGTGTCGAGATCAAGATGCTGGCGGATGTCAGACACGGCACGGCCCGACGGGCCGATCGCGTTGAGGACGCGCGCCGCGCCCAACGGACGGCCCCGGCCAAGAAAGCTTTGATCCAGAACCCCGGTTTCGGTCGTGACAGCACGGTTGAAGCGGCGGATGCGGGCGACGGGATCGAGGGGCATGGCAAGATACCTGATTTTGGTCAAACAATAATTCCTGACATTAGTCAGCTAAGAGACGCGAGGTCAAGCCCGTCTGACCCCCGGATCTCCCTATAATCATTGACAGAGACGGAGCGGGGGGCCATGGAGGGCGCCATGCGATATGAGTTGCCATATGCCCGCGCCGGTCAGGTGATTGGCTTGCTCGGGGGATCCTTCGATCCCGCGCATGAAGGCCATGTGCATATTACCGAAATGGCGCTGAAGCGGTTTGCGCTGGATCGGGTCTGGTGGCTGGTCAGCCCGGGAAACCCGTTGAAAGCCGAAGGCCCGGCCTCGATGGCACGGCGGTTGATGCATGCCCGTCATATCATGCGGCATCCGCGTGTCGAGGTGACCGATCTGGAGGCCCGCACCGGCACCCGTTACACCGCCGAGACCCTACGCGCGCTCAAACGGCTTTACCCCGGTGTCACTTTCGTTTGGCTGATGGGCGCTGACAATCTGGCGCAATTTCATCTCTGGCAGGATTGGCAGCAGATCATGGCAACGACACCTGTGGGGGTGATTGCACGCCCCGGTACGCGCGGAGCGGCGCGCAACGCCGTGGCGGCGCAATGCTTTGAAGGTGCGAAATTGCCGGCGCGGGCCTCGCGCCTGTTGGGGCGCTCTGCACCGCCCTGCTGGTGCTTCATCAACGTGCCCATGTCCTCGGTCTCTTCCAGTGACATCCGGGCACGCGGGGACTGGTCGCGACACTGAACGTGCGACAGCAGAGGCGCTAAAGGTGGCTTTCCTGTCTTGCTCCCGTCATCCCGGCAGGGTTAACTCAGGCCATGACGAAAGCGAGATCCCAAATGCCCGGGCACGGGCTGAGAAGTGGCCATATGGGACGCAGAGCGGTGCTGGGCCTGATGCTGGGCGGGGTCGCACAGGCGGCGTTTGGCCGCGCGGTTGACCGTTCGCCGATCCCAGCCCCCCGTCCGGACGATCTCTTTCAGCGCTTCCTGCCCAGCGGGGATCAGCTTGTGGCCGAAGCCGGTTTGAGCGGTGAGGTGGCCTATGCCGTGGCGGATGCCGCCAGCGGCGAGCTGTTGGAGGTGCGAGGCCCTGTGCGGCGTCTGCCGCCCGCCTCGGTTGCGAAGACTGTCACCAGTCTCTATGCCCTGACCCATCTGGGACCGGATCATCGGTTTATCACAGAGTTGCGCCGTACCGGTCCGGTGCAGGCGGGGATTGTTCAGGGCGATCTGATCTTGCAGGGCAGCGGTGATCCCACGCTCGATACTGATGCGCTGGGAGGTCTGGCCAAGGCGCTGGCGGCAGCCGGGATTCGCGGCATAACCGGGCAGTTCCTGGTCGATGATCGCGCCTTGCCCCGGATTGCGCAAATCGATGATCTGCAGACCGAATATGCGGGCTACAATCCGACGATTTCTGGTCTCAACCTGAATTACAACCGCGTCCATTTCGAATGGCGGCGCCAGGGCGAAAGCTATGCGCTGAAGCTGGATGCACGGGCAGAGAATTTCGCGCCCGATGTCAAAATCGCCCGCATGGCCATCGCGGGCCGGGAACGGCCGGTTTTCGACTACGAACCGGGCGGTGGCTATGATGGCTGGACGGTTGCGCGTTCGGCGCTGGGCAACGGCGGGGCGCGGTGGCTGCCGGTACGTTTGCCCGCGCTTTATGCGGGCGAGGTGTTTCAGACGATTGCGGCGCTGCAGGGCGTGCGTCTGCCAGCGGCGAAACGGATGACGGCAGATCAGCCCAGTGAGACCATCGTGCAGGTCGAAAGCGCTCCGCTGAGCCTGATTGTGCGCGATATGTTGAAATACTCCACGAATCTGACAGCGGAAGTTCTGGGGCTGGCCGCCAGTCGGGCGCAGGGGCACAGGCCCGCCACGCTGGCCGCATCCGCCGCCTTTATGAACGACTGGGCCCGTCAGACCTTTGGCATGAACCATCTGACTTTTGTCGACCATTCCGGGCTCGGTGGCGCCTCCGAAGTGAGTGTTGTCGATATGGTGCACATGCTGAGTGCCAAAGGGGTAGAAGCGCGTCTGGCGCCGCTCTTGAAAACGATCCGCATGCTGGATGATCAGGGCAATGTCCTTCCCGATCCGCCCGCCGAGGTGGTGGCCAAGACCGGCACGTTGGATTTCGTGTCGACATTGGCGGGCTATGCGCAGGCACCGGGCGGGCCGCGTATGGCCTTTGCGATCTTTGCCGCCGATGTTCCGCGCCGTCAGGCGGCCAAGGCCGAAGGGGCGGAACGCCCCGCTGGCGCACGCACGTTCAACGGCCGGGCAAAGCGCCTGCAACAGGCGCTGATCCGTCGTTGGGCGCTGTTTTATGCGGGGTGAAACCCGTCAGCGATTTGGTGCTTGAGGCAGCTTGAAGTGGCGCGCCATTGGGTTTGGGCGGCACCGGTTTTGCCTGGAGGCCTGGCGCCAAACGCTCCCCCCCTTCGTGTTCGTCGGCTTTTCTGAACGGTTACGAGACGACAGGATGGAGCAGCATATATCGGGCCCGCGCGCCACGTTCGATGGCTGCGGCATGTAGCCGGTCGATGGTCAGCTCATAGCGGATTTCTTCGAGAAGCCGCAGCTCGGCCTCATAGGTGTGACCGTCGGCAGCGGCCACATCGCAGGCCAGCGCATAGGCGGTTTCGTTCAGCGTTTCCGGCAGGTTGTCGCGGATCAGACCAAAGAGGGCGTCCAGCCCGTCCTCTTCCCCGAAGAGATCGAAAACGGTGGAAGCCACGATCTTAATACGGTCCGGATCGTAGTCGGCGAAGATCGGCAGATGGTTGACGATATTCTCGATGGTGATCAATTCAGCGGTCCGGATATTTTCGTCCGACATCGATTGCGCGATCATGACGGCGACCAGACAGTCCTGGGGCGTCAAAGAATGGGGAATATCGTTCATTTTCTTGTTTCCTGATGACCTGTGACTGTCAAAGAATATTGACCTAAGCCGGGAGGAGCAATAGGAACCCAAGCTTGCGGGAGGGACCCGTGACCGAAAAAGGATTTGTCCAAATGACTGACCTGCGTGACGCCGGTATGAGTTCGAAAGCCTGGCCTTTTGATGAGGCTCGGAAGGTTCTCAAACGCTATGAGCAGTCAAAGGACAAGAAGGGCTATGTGCTCTTTGAGACCGGCTATGGTCCGTCCGGGCTGCCGCATATCGGGACCTTCGGCGAGGTGCTGCGCACGACGATGATCCGGCGCGCCTTTGAGGTGATTTCCGACATTCCCACCCGTCTGATCTGTTTTTCCGACGATATGGACGGCATGCGCAAAGTGCCGGGCAATGTGCCCCAGCAAGAGATGCTGCACGAAAACGCGCAAAAGCCGCTGACCTCTGTGCCCGATCCCTTCGAGGAATATGAAAGCTTCGGCCATCATAACAATGCGATGTTGCGGCGGTTCCTGGATACCTTCGGCTTCGAATACGAATTCTATTCGGCGACAGAGTTCTACAAATCCGGCCAGTTCGACGAGATTCTGAAACGCGCCGTCGACAAATACGACGACGTGATGAAGGTCATGCTCAAGAGCCTGCGCGACGAACGGGCGGCGACCTATTCGATCTTTCTGCCGATCCATCCGGAAACGGGGCGGGTGCTCTATGTGCCGATGAAGTCCGTCAACAAGGATGACTATACGATCACCTTTGACGATGAGGACGGCCACGAATGGACCCTGCCGGTCACCGGCGGCAATGTGAAGCTGCAGTGGAAACCCGACTTCGGGGCGCGCTGGGCTGCGCTCGGCGTTGATTTCGAAATGTATGGCAAGGACCATTCGACCAACACGCCGATCTATGACCGGATCTGCGAAATTCTGGGCGGCAAGAAGCCTGAGCATTTCACCTATGAACTGTTTCTGGATGCCAACGGGCAGAAGATTTCCAAATCTTCGGGCAATGGTCTGACGATCGACGAATGGCTGACCTACGCCTCGACCGAAAGCCTGTCCTATTTCATGTACCAAAAGCCTAAGACGGCGAAGCGGATGCATTTCGATGTCATCCCGCGGGCGATGGATGAATATCACCAACAGCTGCGCGCCTATCCGACGCAAGACGCTGCGCAGCGTGCGGCAAACCCGGTGTTCCATATCCATGGGGAAAATGTGCCGGCCTCTGACATGGTCGTGCCCTTCTCGATGCTGCTGAACCTGGCTTCCGTGGCCGGTGCCGAAGAAAAAGAGCAGCTTTGGGGCTTTATTCAAAGCTATGCGCCAGACGCCAGCCCGGAAAACAACCCGCAGCTCGATGCGGCAGCGGGCTATGCGGTGCGCTATTACAATGACTTCGTGAAGCCGGAGAAAACCTTCCGTGCGCCCAGCGATCAGGAACGTGCGGCAATGGAAGATCTCAAGCTGGCCTTCGGGTCTGCCGAGGCGGCACTGGATCAGATCGCGCGCAAGAACGCGGCGATGGGCAATGACGAAGCACTGCCGGAGGCCGATTTTACCGATGGCGATTTCCTGCAATCGGTGGTCTTTGCCGTCGGCAAGAACCATGGGTTCGACAATCTGCGCGAATGGTTCAAGGCGCTCTATGAGGTGCTGTTGGGGCAATCTCAGGGCCCGCGTTTTGGGTCCTTTGCGGCGCTTTATGGTGTCGAGGGCACCATCGCGCTGATCGAACAGGGATTGGCTGGCGATCTGGCCTGAGCCAACGCTTCGGCGCAAGAACCAGATCAGAAGCAGGCCAGATCTAGGCTTTTACGCCCCTGTCTTGCAATTGCCGGGACAGGGGTTTCCTTGGCCTCCGTCGCGTGCAGCTGTTGCGTGCAGCGGCGGCGCTACGCCCGGTGAGTTAAGGTGATGGCGAGCGGTGAAGCGTACATATTCTGCGATCTGTGAGGCGACCACGGGTCGATATGACAGGCAGGATGTGAAAGGGCTTCAGCATGAATATGGCCGTTACCGGGGGGCTGGTCTTGATGCCCCCGGCGTTCTCGGAAGGTTTGGATCTCTGGTCAAGCGAGGATGGCACCGCGGGATCGGCCAGCTTTGACGGCGCGCCCAATGCGGCGTTAGTTGCGGCGGATGCGGATTTCGGCGGATGTCTGGAATTGGTGAAAACCGATGCAACCGTCAGCCTGCGCTACATGGGGCAGACGCCGTTGATACCCGGCCTCTATCTGCGGATATCTGCGCGGATCAAGGCCATTTCGGGAAACTTGCCAGATGTGCGCATCGCCGGTTGGGCTGGTGATGGCAGCGACGCCCATGTGAGCGGGCTGGTCGAGACGGGTTCTGCGGTGAGCTTAAGCCAATATGGCGAAGTCATCGAAGTCAGTGCGATTGTTGGTTCGGGTGCGCGCGAGGGGGTCGATATGGCCTGGGGGCTGACGCCCGCTTACGGGCATTTCGGACTGGATCTGACCGGGGCGACTGGCGGCACCGTGCGGATTGACGATCTGGTGATCGAAGATGTGTCGTCCTGGTTTCAGGAGGGGCGTCTGGGCGTCTTGGATGTGCGCGACTTCGGCGCTGTAGGAGATGGCGTTACCGAATGTCTGGCGGCGTTTCAGGCTGCGGATGCCGCGGCGGCGGGCCGCAAGATCCGCGTTCCGGAAGGGGTTTATGTAGTGTCAGATACCCTGTCGATGGAGCATGAGGTGATCTTTGCGGGGACCCTGTCGATGCCTTCGGACAAACGCTTGACGCTGCAGCAGGAATTCCATCTGAATTCCTA
Source organism: uncultured Celeribacter sp. (assembly GCF_963675965.1). NCBI lineage: Bacteria > Pseudomonadati > Pseudomonadota > Alphaproteobacteria > Rhodobacterales > Roseobacteraceae > Celeribacter > uncultured Celeribacter sp. Next base: position 2,760,944 of record NZ_OY780935.1, read on the forward strand.
TATTGCCGCCTTCGGCAATGAGGTCGAAGGTATCAAACGCGCGCTTCAGGCGCTGTTTTCCTTTACCGATCATGACAGCCTTGATCTGTGCGGGCGTCGCATTGAGCTGGACGAACCGCTTGATCTGGCGGCGCTGAGCGGGGTGAGCACCCATGAGGTGCGCCGGGTGCTGCGCAACGGTCAGTTCAATGTGCAAGCCTCCCCGGCATGGGATGTGGTGACGGTCAGTTCCACGGCGAGCTATACGACCGGATCGGCCAAAAAACTGACGAATGTCGTCAATATCGCCAATATCGCCGTGGGCAGTCTTGTCACCGGCACGGGCGTCGGACGCGAAATCTATGTGCGCGAGGTCAACGTCGCGGCCCAGACCCTGACTCTCAGCCGGCCGCTTTATGGCGCCAGCGCCAGCCAGAGCTACGACTTCACCCGGTTTCAGTATGTGCTGGATTTTTCGGGCTTCGCCAAGCTGTCGCAATTCGAGATTTTTGACGTGGAATTCCTATGTCAGGGCGTGGCCTCGGCCATTCTTCTGGCACCGGACGGGTTCAATTTTCACCTGCGCGATTGCCATGTCAAAGCGCCGCTGAACCGCGGGGTGACCTCGATCGGGGAGGGGTGTCAGGATCTGCATCTGGACCGCTGTTTCTTCGTGTCCAGCGAACAATCCCTACCGGCCCAGTCGCGTCAGTCCGTGGCCTTCAACGTCAACGCCAATGACAGCAAGATCCGCGACAACCGGTTCCAGCGCTTTGGTCATACGGGGGTGGTCAGCGGTAACGGTCATCTGTTCGTTGGCAACCACTGGTTCCAGGGCGACAACGACAGTGACAGCCCACGTACGGCGGGGCTGATCTTTACGACGCCCAACGTCAAATCGGTGATCACCGGGAATTATCTCGACAATTCCTTTATCGAAATGACCAATGAACATGACGCAACGCCGGATTTTTCTGCCGAATATTCTTTTGGCGGACTGACGGTGACGGGCAATATTTTCACGGTGAACGACAGTGCCGACTGGTTTGCCTGGATCGTCGTCACCCCCTATGGCGCGGGACATTTCATTCAGGGGTTGTCGGTACAGAACAACACATTCAAATCGCTTAACGGTTCCGTGGACCGGGTGGAAAAGATCGACACCACCTATGCCGATCTCGAATATGGCGCGATGCGCAACATCACCTTTGCGGGCAATACCTTTAACGGTGTATCGCAAAACACGATCAACCCAGTCTCCTTGGAGTTCTCGCAAAACAGCGCGGCCAGCCAATGGGTGCTCGACCCTTCGGACTATCTGCCCTTTGGCGGTCGCGCGCGCATCGTGGAAAGCGTGGTGATCCGGGATGCGCTGTTGGACGGCGGCGGGGCCGAGGTATTCGACGCCCCGACCGTCGTGCCGGATTACGGTGTGAACAACGCACAGGTGCAGCTGCGCTTTGGGCAGCCGGTACGGGGGACGGCCCATGTGGTTGCCCGCATGGACCGTCCGATCTGAGCGCGTTCAGGCCCCGGCCTTTGGGCCGGGCAGGTCTGCGGGGGTCAGATGGTAAGCTTTGCCAAAGCCCCCGTTGAGCGCCGCGCCGAGCGGACGGAAGCGGACGAAATTGAAATCCGCGAAATCGACATAGAGCTTGGCCTTGGGGTGATGCCCCAGCCAGGCGTTGCGGCTGGCGGCGTGGCGCGGATCGTCGTGGGGGATGAACTCCGCCTCGACCTGCACCGACAGCCTCGCAAAGGCCAGCGGGTCGCCCTTGTCGGGCGCTTCGCCCAGCAGCAGCCCTGCGCGCGGATCGGCGCGCAGCGCCTGCGTATGTGCCGAGAGCGACGAAATCAGCGTCAGCCAGTCCCCGTCAGTGCCCAACCCGAAGGCCACGCGCGTCACACTGGGCGCGCCACTGGCGGGGTCGAGAAACGCAAGCGAGGCGATGCGGGCAGTGCCGACCAGATCATGGGTGATCTGACGGGCCTCGTCATCGGTGGGACGGATCGGGGAGGGGCTGTCTTGGGTCATGAGCTGTATCTAGCGCGTCGCAAATTATAAATCCATAGTATTTTTGTCAGATAACTGATTTCTGCACCTGCAAAGTTTCTCGGAACCTTTTTCTGCACCTGCGCGTTGCTTTGCGAGTCCTCAAAATTTCCTCAGACCACAAGGTGCGCTGAGTTTTGACCTTAGAAGACCTATTGCCCGAGGTTGCCTCCTTCCTGAGGCGACTGGATTATTTCATCGTCGACGTCGCTTTGGTGGTCGGCGCGGTGATTGTCGGCTTGCTGTTGAACTGGGCGCTGCGCAGTCTCATCCGGCACAGTTTTGCAGACCGCTCGCATGTGGCGCGGGTCACCATGCGGCAGGCGCTGGTGCCGATGCGACTGATGGCAGTGTTCCTGTCGCTGATGATCGTTTTACCGCTGGTGTCGCTGCCCACCAGCTGGGTCGACAACATCCGCCATGCGATGGGGATCATCTTTATCCTGATGCTGGGCTGGGCCAGCTATATCGTCGCCAATCATTTTACCACCCGCGCGATGACGCGCTATCAGACGGATGACGAAGAAAACCTGATCGCGCGCAAGACGCTCACCCAGTTGCGGGTGCTGCGTCAGGTGCTGTTCTTTGGGATTTTCCTGTTCACCATCGGGGGTATTTTGCTGACCTTTCCGGGGGTGCGAGAGATCGGCACGGGGCTGTTTGCCTCTGCCGGTGTGGCCGGGCTGGTCATCGGGATCGCGGCGCGTCCGGTGCTGTCGAATGTTTTCGCGGGCATCCAGATTGCCTTGACCCAGCCGATCCGCATCAACGATGTGGTCATTGTCGAGGGCGAATGGGGCTGGATCGAAGAGATCACCGCCACCTATGTCGTCATCCGGATCTGGGACTGGCGCCGGCTTGTTGTGCCGCTGACCTATTTCATCGAACACCCGTTCGAGAACTGGACCCGCGACAGCACCAACGTCATCGGTGCCGTGATGTGGCGCGTCGACTACACCGCGCCGATTGATGACATCCGGGCGAAGGTGAAGGAGTTTGTGCAAGAGAGCGACTATTGGGATGGGCAGGTGGTGAACCTGCAAGTCGTGGACAGCGCCTCGGACGTGGTGGAACTGCGCGGGCTGATGTCGGCACGCACCTCGCCGAGACTGTGGGAGCTGCGCTGTGAGGTGCGGGAGAAATTGCTGACGTGGTTGCAGGGCGCGCATCCTCATGCGCTGCCGAGAGCGCGCGCGAGCTTCGAGATCAAGGGCGAGACGCCGAGCGGGCAGGGACCTTTGGGCAAGGGGCTGGCGGCGGAATAGGAGTAACCGTTGCGCTAGGCCAATCGGACATGCCTTGGCATGTCCGAACGCATTCAAAACCTTGAGTGAAGGAGTGAAAATTGCGTCACTTTGCGTGGACAGCCCGAATCATGCTATCTTTATTTTTGCGAAATTCACAAAATGAATTGAAAGTCAAATTAAATGTGGGTGTACGTCTTGATTTGTTTTTTGTGCCCCCATCTAAATACTCATCTTGGCGAAGGAATATGCCTATTGCGAAAATTTTCGAAGCAACTTTATCTTCCTGGAATTGAGGAATTCGTGATCGCATTTGAAATATCTGCGATGGCCGAACAACGGAAACGCCGTACTAATACACAGAAAAATACTGTTAAGCTGGGCCCGGATTCATATGAAATGCATCGGGGACGAGCATTAGAGACAACGCATGCATACGTTTGTGGGTGCCTGCTGTCACGGCCCGAAAAAGAATATCTCTACTATACATATGGCCCCGAAGGGTTAAGCTATTGCCGGATGTGTCGGCTTAGGGGAGGAATGAGCGTTTGATCACCCCTTCCTCCCCCGTCCAGCCTTGCCACCCCGCATCCCCGGTCTCCCCGCCGTCGACCGTCCGCTTTTCGCCTTCGCATCCGCCACAGCATCGTCCACCGCCGACTGTCGCGCCAGCGGGTCGTCGTGCAGCACCAGATCGACGGTTTCGAGCCGTTTGATCTCGTCGCGCAGTCGGGCGGCCTCTTCGAACTCCAGATTCTCGGCGGCCTTTTGCATGTCGGTTTTCAGACCATCAAGAACAGCTTGCAGGTTCTGCCCGGCGGCAGGCGTGTCGATGGTGGCGGTGACGCGGTTCATGTCCACGTCGCCCTGATAGAGACCGGCGAGAATGTCGTCGACGTTCTTCTTGACGGTCTGCGGCGTGATGCCGTGTTCTTCGTTATAGGCCATCTGTTTTTCGCGCCGCCGTTCAGTTTCATCCATGGCGCGCTGCATCGATCCGGTGATCTTGTCTGCGTATAGAATCACCCGACCTTCGGCGTTGCGCGCGGCGCGGCCGATGGTCTGGATCAGGGAGGTTTCAGAGCGCAGGAAGCCCTCCTTATCCGCGTCCAGAATGGCGACCAGCCCGCATTCGGGAATGTCCAGCCCCTCGCGCAAGAGGTTGATCCCGATCAGCACGTCGAAGGCGCCAAGGCGCAGGTCGCGCAAGATCTCGATCCGCTCGATCGTGTCGATGTCCGAGTGCATGTAGCGCACCCGCACGCCCTGTTCGTGCAGATATTCCGTCAGGTCTTCGGCCATGCGTTTGGTCAGCGTGGTGACCAGAACGCGCTGGCCGATGTCGGCCATTTTCTTGGCCTCGTCCAGCAGATCGTCCACCTGGGTGTCGACCGGGCGGATCTCGACCATCGGGTCCAAAAGGCCCGTCGGACGGATGATCTGTTCGGTGAACACGCCGCCGGTTTGCTCCATCTCCCATTTCGCGGGGGTGGCGGAGACGAAGACCGACTGGGGCCGCATCGCATCCCATTCCTCGAACTTCAGGGGTCGGTTGTCCATGCAGGACGGCAGGCGAAACCCGTGTTCCGACAGGGTGAACTTGCGCCGGTAGTCGCCGCGATACATGCCGCCGATCTGGGGCACGGAGACATGGCTTTCGTCGGCAAAGACGATGGCATTGTCGGGGATGAATTCGAACAGCGTGGGTGGAGGTTCGCCCGGCGCGCGGCCCGTCAGATAGCGCGAATAGTTTTCGATCCCGTTGCAAAAGCCCGAAGCCTCGAGCATTTCCAGATCGAAATTGGTGCGCTGTTCCAGCCGCTGGGCCTCCAGCAGTTTGCCCTCATCTGTGAATTTGATCAGCTGTTGTTTCAGCTCGGCCTTGATGCCGTTGATCGCTTGTTTCAGCGTCGGTTTCGGCGTCACATAGTGCGAATTCGCATAGACCCGGATCTGGGTGAACGTGTCGGTTTTCTTGCCGGTGAGCGGGTCGAATTCGGTGATGCTTTCCAGCTCTTCTCCGAAAAAGGACAGCTTCCAGGCCCTGTCTTCAAGGTGGGCGGGCCAGATTTCCAGACTGTCGCCGCGCACCCGAAAGGACCCGCGGTCAAAGGCCGTGTCATTGCGCCGATATTGCTGTTCGACAAGATCGGCCATGATCTGGCGCTGGTCATAGTCCTTGCCGACCTCCAGATCCATGGTCATCGCCATGTAGAGTTCGGGCGAGCCCAGACCGTAGATGCAGGACACGGAGGCGACCAGAATCACATCGTCCCGTTCCAGCAGCGCCCGGGTGGCAGAGTGGCGCATCCGGTCGATCTGTTCGTTGATCTGGCTTTCCTTCTCGATGAAGGTGTCCGAGCGGGGGACATAGGCTTCGGGCTGATAATAGTCGTAGTAAGACACAAAGTATTCGACAGCGTTTTCAGGGAAGAAGCCTTTGAATTCGCCGTAAAGCTGTGCGGCCAGCGTTTTGTTGGGCGCCAGAATGATCGCTGGGCGCTGGGTTTCCTCGATCACCTTCGCCATGGTGAAGGTCTTGCCCGTCCCGGTGGCCCCCAGCAGAACCTGATCGCGCTCGCCAGCTTCGATGGCCTCGGACAATTCCTTGATCGCGGCAGGCTGATCGCCTGCGGCGTCGAATGTGCTGTGCATGACAAAGCGTTTGCCACCTTCCAGTTTCGGGCGGGAGGTGAGCGTTTTGTCCGGGGCGTGCATCATTGGAAGGTCCATCGCATGTCCTTTGCCGAAAGGGGAAGGGTCCACAACAGATGATCCCTTTTTGTTCCTGTTTCAACCCTCTTGGTCCCACCGAATGCCGGATGCTGCGCAACCGGAGCGGCAGAGTGGTGTGAAGTACATCTCTAAAGATTTAATTGAAAATTAAATACAACCTTAACGATAGTTTTTGTTGCGCGATGGAAAAGCCTCTCCTAGGGTAAACCTGCAAGCAGCAAGTGGCTGCCCGGCCTTGGGGAATATCTTACCATCCCCCTCACTCCCTCATCCAGGGTCGGGCAGTCCGTTTTCCCCTTTGCCCCCTTCTTCCAGTCCAGCCGGTTCGCGCGCGCCATGTCAGATTGCCATGTGAGATTGTGATGTGCGCCCACCGATAGCGACCTATGCAATGTGTCAAGCGGTGCGAAGGGCTTGAAACGGCGCGCGGAAAGGGGGATAACGCGCATAAGCCAAAAAGGAGTCACCTGATGCGCGCCCGTATCTATCAGCCCGCCCGCAACGCCATGCAATCCGGGCAAGCAAAGACCAAACAATGGTATCTTGATTATGCGCCAGCCTCGTCGCGCGATATCGATCCGCTGATGGGCTGGACCTCGTCCAGCGATACCCAGTCTCAGGTGCGGATGAAGTTCGACAGTAAAGAACACGCCATCGCCTATGCCGAACAGCACGGGCTGGATTATGTGGTGCAGGAACCGCACAAGCGCAGCCACAATGTGCGCCCTGGTGGGTACGGCGAAAACTTCGCCACCAACCGCCGTGCGCCCTGGACCCACTAAGGTTGTAAATCGGGTTAAAGTTGTCTCGGAATCGGGCCAAAGATTCCGCGAAGGTGATCTTTGATCAAGATTTAGTGCGCCCACTAGGCGCCCGTACTATTTATTGAAGTGGCCATAAATTGGTCGTTTCAAGTCATTTCTACGGTTCAGTTATCTCTAGTTCAGCGCTTTTTTCAGTGCGCTCTTCAGGCGTGCGGTCAGTTCTTGGCCTTGCCCGTCAATGCGCTCATCATAATAAACACGATGGATGTTGAACGATGCAGCACTCGCCACCAAAGGCGAAATTTCCGCGATGTCGAGGTAGTCCCCTCCAACTTTGACATTGATTTGTTGGGCGTCGCCATTTTCAAACTTCGGTTTGTAGATCGGCCGATTGTAGGTGTCGTGATAACATCCCGTCAAAATCTCTTCGCTGGCCCCCAGCACCTCTTTGCAAACTTCATCGCAAGCTGATCCAATTTTCGTCACACGCTCGTGAGCAGACACTCCCTTTAATGCGTGCGAGCTTGCGACAACCTCATCCGCAAGTTTCCAAGCATCGATCATCGGCGGGATCCTGCGTTGGAAAAAGTCGTTCGCAATGTCCTTTACTGTCTGATCGGCCGCATCTCGGAAGAGGTACAGTGAGCCCCAGAAAAGAGTATCATCAAGACACAACGCGTTCTCGAGATCTCCAGGCTCCAAAATAAAACGTGCAAGTGGGTGCGAATCATCAATCCCAGCATCGGTCGATTGACCAGCTTCGACAAGTTCAAATACTCGGCGCAGGAGTTTTGAAAATAGAAACTCGAGGCCTCGCGTTTTCTTGTGAAGGTAAATTGTGGGATACAGTTGAAATAGCGTTACCGTAAATTGCTCCATGGAAATGTAGGCCTTGCTGTCGACAAAGAGGAACTTCCCCTTTGTGCCGTCGCCAACTTGTAAGTTCCGCATCAGCCAGTTCAAGTCGATTCCACCCGACGAAACACCAGCAAAATAGGGGTCACGCGCAGCATAATCCAATCTGTCAGCATCCAGCTGGCTGGAGACAATGGAGGTGTAAATACAGTTTTTGTCCTTCTTGTCGATCATGTTGGCAACCGCTTGAGGAAAATCTGCCCCACCAATACCCGCCAATTTACCTTGGATCGACGATGATGTCAGAATTCGGCTGGTAACCTTCTCATGATCAGCGGCCTCCTTCAGACCTTTAGAAGAAGTACTCTTGCTGTCAGCATGATAGGATTTTGCTGCATTTTCAAATGCGTGACTAAACATCCCGTGACCAACATCATGGAGTAATGCGGCTGCCAAACAAGCCTGCCCCTGTTCCGACCAGTTTCCATTTCGCACGTCTGGTTCGACGACCCTCAACATGCGCTTCGCCACCGCATAAACACCAAGCGAATGCGCGAACCGAGAATGGGTAGCGGATGGGAAGACAAAATCTGAGAACCCGAGCTGCTTTACCCGACGCAGTCGCTGAAAAAACTGATCTGAAAGCATATCTTTCAAGGAGTTTTCAAAGTCACCTTCGAACTCGATCGCGCCATGAATCGGATCCTTGATCATCTTAATTGCACTCACGCTCTTCCCCTTTCAAATAAATATGCGGCTCTGGCTGATTGGCTTATAAGCCCTCTACTTGAATTCCATTTTCCGCCAACCAAGTCTTACGCCAGTGCCAATCTGGCAAATGCTGTTCTACCTTAATCCAGAAATTGGCTGAATGATCCGGGTAATGCGCGTGAGCTAACTCATGCACCACGACATATTGGGCAATTCTAGGGGGTAGGAGGATAGACTTCCAGTGAAAGGAAACGCGTCCGTCTAAACCGAAAGAGCCCCATCTGAAGCCAAGGTCTTGTACTTTGACCTCCTGCACGGTCACCGCCATACGGTTTGAAAGCTCGGCGACCTGCTTTTCAAACCATTGTTGGGCTCGCCGCGTATACCAAGAGACAAAGATGTCCCGTCCCCGATGGACGGAGGTTCTACGTAGGCAGAAGCGACCATTCTTCAACGAGAGATCAACCAATTGGTTGTCAACAAGCCGTAAACGATGACTCCGCCCGAGGTAAAGAAAACCTTCGCCCTCCACGAATTCTTTCATCGGTGCGCGTTGTTGGAGGCGAGCCTTCTCTTCGACCTTTGTGTGGATCCATAGCAACTTTTCTTCAACGAAACTGACCAGTTGATCAGCAGGAACGCTCGAAGGTGCGACGATGGACAGATCGCCAGTACGCTCCACAGTAATCTGCATTGTTTTGCGCCGATCACTGCGATGCACGTCGAAGGCAAGGCCGTCGATCTCCAGGCGATGCTCGCGTACTCGCGCCGGCTTTCCGCCGGTCCGGATCGGCGTCATCGGCAGCTTGGACATCACGCCGCCCTCAGCTTGTCTTCGTTGGCTTTTGCTTGCTGCATCAACTGATCTGCAAGAGCTTCTGCTTCGTCAACTCCGAACCCCTGGAGCTGCGTGTCGAAAATGATCTCGAAGATCTCGGATCGGAGATTTTCTTGATCGGCCATTTTGAAGCTGCTCCACAAGGAACGATTTGCGCTGATTTCTTCAATGATGCGGTCCACAATGACGCGTGTCACCTCGTGCAACGTGTGGAGTTGGTCAGCGGGGGTCGTTTCATCAGCAGAACATGCCGCCAAGATTGTGCGGAGGAATGGAAGGTAAATCTCAGGGATGTCCGAGGTGGTTTCATCGCTTTCACTGGCTTCACCGCGAAGCTCGTCGATGATGGCTTGCAGTTGTTCAATAATCTGATCCCACTGTTGGCCGAAGCCATTCAGGATATCATTCAATCGTTCCGACATTTTCCTGAAACGTACAGGGTCAGTTTCAAGGTTCTTGCGTATGTGAGAGCGGATCGCGTGCTCCATCTCTGAGGCCTTGGCCCGGCCGCTTGAGGCATGCCCAACCTGGTTGTCGAATTCGGCATCCGTGAGTTGCACGGGCGGGATCTTCGGGTCGATGCCGAGAGAAATGACGTGATCGTCGATCAGCTTCCGCACTTTAGCGCCGACGTCTGCCCCGATGATCGGGATGTCGCGATACCGATTGCGGGCGCGGGCCTGCAAATAGGCAAGTCTCTTGGCGTCCCGAACGAAGGGCAACCCCTCAGGGCGGGGAAGAATGATCTCCAGCGACTTTAGGAAATCCTTAAGTTTGACGGTAAACTCCGCTCTGGCCTTCTCTGTGGAAAGTACCTGCAGGCAATCCTCGTCATTCGAAAGGTCATCAAGGCCTGCGCGACGGAAAATGTCCACGACCCGGATATGCCGATCTTGAAGAACCGGGATTTGATCATTCAGACTGACCAAAGCGCCATCAATGTCCTCATCAGAATAGGCGGCCAAGGCAGCCTTCAGATGATGGGCCACGCCGAAATAATCGACGACGATGCCGCAGGTTTTCCCGAATCCTGTCCGGTTTACCCGGGCGATCGCCTGTAAGAGTTCGGCCTCGCGTATGGAGCGGTCGAGGTACATCACCCCTTCGATCGGGGCGTCGAACCCGGTCAGGAGCATGGACTTGACGATCAGGAAAGCCAGCGGATCCGATTTCGTTGCATCCTTGTGAAACAGGGGCTTCTTGAACCGTTTGATGCGCGTTTCTTGTGCGGACCCGTCCGTCCATTGCTTCCATGAGGCGTCGTCGTTGTTGCCCCCCGACATGACCGCCGCGAACTCGATCTTCTCCAAGGCGTCCCGATAACGCCAAGCCTGTACTAACGCCTGAAGCGCGGCAGGCTTGGTGCAGAGCACCTCGTCATCCATTGCCTTGTCCTGGTCCGAGAGCGCTGCTGCCTCTGCCAGCAACTCGTCACGGGCTGCCAGAAAAGCGGCCTGATACCTGACCACTGCCGTCCGGCTGTAGGCGACCACCTGTGCCTTGTATCCGTTCGGCAAGAGATTGGTCACGTAATGCCGCAGCATGTCACGTGCCTTCTCTTCGATGAGCTCTTTGGCTTCGAGGATGTTGCCCTTGGTGGCGTATTTCTTGCGGATCGCTTCCAGCTCTTCGTCGGTGCGCCCCCTGAACATGTCTTCGAACAGACCGTCCAGTGTGGCACCGTCCTTAACCGCTCCCTCGGCGGTCCGCCCCTCGTAGAGCACAGGCACCGTCGCACCATCGGCCTCGGCTTCCTTGATCGTGTATTTGTCGATGAACTCGCCGAAGATCTTGCTGGTCTTTTTCTTCTCCCCCATGATGATCGGCGTGCCGGTGAAGCCGATACGAGCACTATTTGGAAGTGCGGCCATCAGGTTTGCGTGCAGATCCCCCGCCTGGGTCCGGTGCGCCTCGTCCACTACGACGACGATCGTCTCGTCCTCGTTCAGCACCTCGAAGGCCGGCCCCTTGGTGACCCCCGCCACGTCTTCATCGGTCCGGTATTTCTGGATCGTGGCAAAGACGAGGCCCGGCCCCTTGCGCTTCGCCAGCTTCTTCAACGATCCGTTGCTCGTCGCCATCTCGACCACGTCACCCGACAGGGTCGCGGTCTCCGACAACTGCCGCTGCAAGTCTTTGCGGTCGGTGACCATGATCACCTTGAACTTCCGCAGCGCAAGATCCGTCCGCATCTTGCGGATCATGAACACCATGGTCAGGCTCTTCCCCGAGCCTTGTGTGTGCCAGACGATGCCGCCGCGGCGGTCATACTCGCCATCCTGCGCCCTCGTCTTGCCGCTGCGCAGCCGTTCCAGTGCGCGGTTCACGGCGCGGTATTGCTGGTATCGGCAGACGGTCTTGATGGTCTGGCCGCCCACGTTCATGAACAGCAGGTAATGCCGCAGGATATCCAGCAGATGCGCCGGGCGCAGCATTCCCGCGACAAGGCGTTCCTGTTCTGACAGGCCCTTTTTGCCCAAGGTCTTGATTACGTCGTCTTCGGACCCCGCGCCATCCGGCCCGACCACCGTCTTCCACTGGCCGTAATGCTCCAGCCCCGCGCCGATGCAGCCCACGCGCGCTTCGTCAAAGCTGGTGGCGATCAGCAACTGGACCGAAGCGAACAGCGCAGGCGCGCCCTCGTTCTCGTCCACCTCAAGCGCAGCCTTGCGGGCGTTGTGGTAGCGGCGCAGCTGTTTCACCGCCTCGGCCAGCGGTTCGGGGATGGCGGGGCTTTTCGCCTCGACCACCACCACGGGGATCCCGTTCACCAGCATCACCACATCGGGGATGATGAAGCCCTTGCCCACGTCATGGCCGGGCGGGCAGTCGATGCGGAACTGGTTCGCGATGGCAAAGCTGTTGGCCCCCACATCGTCCCAGGCGATGTAGCGGATCGTCTGGCCGCGCCCGCCGTCCCAGCCGGGCAGGCCCTCGACCGTCAGACCTTTGAGCAGCAATTCGGTGACCGCCTGATTGGCCTCCATCAGCCCGCGCTGGCCGTGGCGGGTGAGTGCGCTGACAGCCTCGGACAGGCGCGCCTCGTCGAGCCAGGGTTCGCCATCGGGGCCGGGATTAATCGCGCGCAGGCGTTCGCGCAGCGTGGCCTCGGCAATGACATCCTTGAAACTGTTGCGCCCGGTCAGGGCGGGGTCGTCCATATTGCCGGTCTGCGCCTGCCAGCCCATGGCGACACATTGGTCGATGAAGGGCTGTTCCACATCGTCGAACTCATGTCCCATGTGCAGCCTCCCCGTCGAGCAGAGGCGTGACAGGCACCCGCCCGGTGAGCAGATCGTCCATCAGGCCGGATTTTTGGAGCCGGAGTTTTTCAAGCTCAGCGACTTCAAAGCTTAATTTGCGATCAAGTCCAGCTATCCGGTCGGCGATAATCTTGTCCTCACCGTTTGTCGGCTTCGCAATCGGTATTCTGCGAACGTCGCGAAGGTTAATCCCTTGTACTGCAACGCCAATGGTGTGGTTAGCGACAAATCGCTTTGCTTGCTCAGTTTCGAGATACGCTGCGACAAAACGTGCGTCGAGCCCCCTTAAGCTGAGCCGCGCCGTATCCTGGGTAATGTTGGCATTCTCAAGATGATCAGGAACAATCGCCATCCGTCCGACTGACCCACGAATGCTAAACAGCAGATCGCCACCTTTCAGTCGCGATCTACGGTAATCCACGTCAATTCTTGGATCGGTCAGCAACAGTTGCTCGGACAAAATCCGACCGCCGATTATGTCGCGGACTTTTACGACTGGAACACCGCCTTCATAGTGATGGCCGGGCATCAGAATGCCGTAAACGACGGGTCTCCGGTTTTCGACTACGCTGTCCAGTTCCACAGCGTCCCACTCCTTCGGGAGCCAGCCGAGTGGGGTTTCTTTGTAGAGGTGGGGGGCCTCGGGGTGTGGGGGGCGGAGGTCTCCGTTTGCGTCGATGCCGCGGGTCAGCAGGTCATGCAACAGCCCCTGTTTCATCGCCTTCAACTTGGCCACCACCGCCTCGGTCCCCCGTATCGCCGCATCCAACGTATCGAGGATCTCGGCGATTTTGACAGCCTCGCCTGACGGAGGCATTGAGAGATCGATATCGGCAAATTCTGAACCGGAAATTTCCAAGAAGGTGGTGCCAGAGGCCCGCCGGACCATCTCAGGTTTGATCTTGTCGACCAGATGATAAAGGAAATCGGTCGTTTGCTTGTTGAATGGCACCAGTGACTTGAAACCTTGGTTCGTTGCCATTGGTACGGAATTCACCGCTCGCGCGCCGAGTGTCGCGCGAGACGTGATGAGCAGAGATTTTGCTGGAAGCAAGTTCGCGCCGCTTCCAGACAAGCCAGCAGCTGAGATTGTCTCTGCCGTCTCGTGAATTTCCTTTGTTGGCAGGGAGGTCAGCTCACCCGGCGTGACCCAAGGGATACCGCCATTCCACAGTGACGGGGCATCGCGAGAGGGAGTTCCACCGCTTACGATCCTACCGACATCTTGTATCTTGACCCTGTTCCAGTGAATGGGAGTGCTTTCGAGGAATTCCGAATATTCGGTAACAACCTCAGACATACCCCAGCCCCTTCAGGAACCCGGCCAGCTTGTCGGTTGCCTGCGCCCGTGCGCCTTCAATTTCGGTCAGGGTGACGCGATACTTGTCCCACCAGTTTTCAAACGCCGCCACGATCTGCCCACGTTGCGCGGCGATGTAGCGGGTCAGGATCTTGGCCATGTCGTCATGCAGGATCTTCAGCAGCAGCTCCGCCGCCTCTTCCTCGGTCAGCTCATCGACGCCCTTGTTCAGCTCGGCGGTGAACTGGTCCTTCCTGGCCTTCAGTGTCTTCTTGACCTCGGTCAGCTCCTTCTTCCACGCCTTGATCTGCATTTCATCCACCGGATCGGTGTCGTCCTCTTCCTCCTCGCCCTCTTCGGGCTTGGCAGTCGCAGCCCTGATCTTGGCGTCCAGCTCGGCCTTCTCTGCCTCCAGCTCGGCGATCTGGGTGACGAAAGTGCCCATCAGGAAGCTGACCAGCTTGTGGTCCAGTGGGTTCTCCTTGTTGCCCTTGTCCTCCAGTGCGGTGACGATGGAGGTGCGCCAGGCATCTACAACCCCGTGGGTCCCACGCGCCATGAGGGTGAGGAAGTCGAAGCGCGACTGGTTCCAGAACTGCGCGATGATCCCGCGCACGGTGAACGGGTCCAGCATGGCAAGGCTTTCGAGCGTGGTCGAGAAGCTGGACAGAAGTTCGTCACGCAGAGAGATCAGCGCGGTCGCGCTGTCATCACCCGCAAGTGCGGTGATGGCGTCGGTGTGATCGGTCCACCAGGCATTGAAGTTCTCCCAGATCTCGGCTTCGCGCGCCATGAGGTCCGCGTTGGTCTCGATGGCTGGTTTGATGTCGGCCTTGGCGGTGATCTGTGGGGCGAAATCGAGGTAGCGTTCATCGCGCGGGGTCAGCAGGTCCATCGGATTCAGGCCGTGGGATGTGAACAGCGCGGACTTGGCCTCAACCTCCGGCTTCGGGATGCCGCCGACGAGATGGGCGCGCACGTCATGCGGTTCGGGCGGCGGCGCGTTGTCGGCGTAGCGGCGGATGTTCAGGTTCCAGTCGTTCTCTTCCAGCGTTTCGATGTCGACGATGGTCGAGAAGCCGGGGATCTCGCGGTACTCCTCGAAGGTGGTGGCGATCTTCTCGATATGCTCGGGCATCAGATGGTTCTGTGCGCGACCTTCGAAATACTCGCGGTCGGCGTTGATGAAGAGCACCTTGCCTTGGCGGTCGGCGGGCTTGCCGGAGATGAGCTTCGCGCCGTCATGTTTTTGTTGGCGCAAAACTATGACGCAGGCGGGGATGCCGGTGCCATAGAAGAGCTGCGGACCGAGGCCGATGACGGCTTCGATCTGGTCGCGTTCGATAATCTTCTGGCGGATCTTAGCTTCGTCACCGCCACGGAAGAGGACACCGTGGGGCATGACGGTCGCGATCATGCCGCCGTCACGGGTGACGTGCAGCATGTGCTGGAGGAACATGAGGTCGGCCTTCTTTGAGCCGCGCGGGACCTCGTGGAAGAAGCGTTCCGGGAACTTGGGCTCCCAGACGTAGTTGCCGGACTTGTCTTTGTCCTTCGATCCCCAGTTGATTGAGAACGGCGGGTTGGTCAGGATCCGATCAAAGCGGCGAAGCTCACCGTTCTCGACGTGCTGCGGCTCGCCCAGGGTGTCCTCGTTGCGCAGGTCGGGGCTGCTCATGCCATGGAGCAGCATGTTCATCTTGGCGATCGACCAGACGGTGCCGGCGAATTCCTGGCCAAAAAGGTTGGCCTTGCTTCCGTCCTGGCCGTTCTCGTCGATGTACTCCTTGGCCGCGATGAGCATACCACCCGAGCCGCAGCAAGGGTCATAGATGTCATGCTCAAGCGTTGGTTTTAAAAGCTGGACCATCATTCGAACGACAGATCGGGGCGTATAGAATTCGCCGCCCTTTTTGCCGGCAGAATCCGCGAATTCCCCGATAAGGTATTCATAAGCCGCGCCCAGAAGGTCGGGGAATTCGAAATCCTCGTTGCGAAGGCGAATTTCCCCGAAATGGTTGATCAATTGCCGGAGTTTCTGATCGCTGATCTTGCTCTGGCCGACCTTTCGGGTGAAATCGATGTGATCGAGGACACCTTCAAGGGCGATGTTCTCGGATTCAACCCCGCCAAGCGCCTTATTGAGCTTGTCGCCAATGTTTTCATGGGCTTCGTCGACGAGATAACTGAAACGAGATTGAGGGGGCACCCAGAATGCCCCCGTCTTTCCGTACCATACTTTGTTCTCGGCATCCTGCGTCGCTTGCTCTTCAGAAACGCCATTATTTACGCGCTTCTTGATAACGTCGCTTCGCGCCTGATCGAATACGTCAGAGCACCTTTTCAGGAACAGCATTCCGAAAATGTATTCCTTGAATTCCGACGCATCCATCTTTCCACGAAGAATGTCGGCGGCGCTGAATAGATGGCGCTCAAGTTGCGCAAGTGTCAAAGGCATGGGAATTTTCTCGTCTGATTTGCTCGCAACTTGAGGTATTTCGGCACGGAGAGCAACGAACAACCAGCGGAGCGGCTGGCCTGACCGCCACTTTCGTCGGTGACCTCGTACCGCGCTGGCGTGCGTCTCGGGAACGGTCGCGATCATGCCATGAGCGTGGCTGCGCCCCCCTTGAGAACATGTCTTCGACTAGCCCGCAGAGAATCACCGGTGCGAAAAGCAGCCATCGTTCTGCCTTCGCACACACGCGCGACGCCATTTTTCGCGTCAGGTTTCTACGAATGTAGGCGTTAATCCCCTTCAGGTCGCAGAATCCGGCTTGGAGTCAGCGCTTTACGAGGGGCGCACTTGCTCGCGAAAATCAAAAAACCTTCTTTTTTCGCAATATGTTAGCTTCCAAATGGGGCTTTTTAAGATCTCGCCACTGCGGTATGTTCTTCATATGTTCCACCAGTTGGTGGCCATCCAATACCAGAAACCGAAATGCACGCGGCTTACGCGAACGATACCGCTTGCCCAGGAGATTGATATGCAGACTGAACACCCAGCCAACGATTGGCGCCGCATCGTGTATGACGCTCTAGTCCGCTTCTGTGCGGACGCACATTCGCCTGACGGGGAAACCGGCACCGAGGGCGGTGTGGCTGGCGTCTCGGCTCCGTCCGCGTCGGGCGCACTGGATTTCCGTAACCTTGCGGGAGAGGATCTGCCTTTAACCCAGGTTGCCGCACTTTGCCTCGTTGCAAAAGCCTGTGTTCAGTCCGGGGATATCGCCGACATCTGGCAGCGAGGCGCCACGACGATCGTGCATACATCGTTGGACGCCCATCGCGTCTCGTGGTCGTGGAAACGCCTCCTACCAGATCACTTTGAGTTCAGCTGGGACACCAGGAGCGAACCGCACCATGTACTCCGAATGATACGAGCCTCAAATCTGGACCCGCGCCGCGCGTCGTTTGAGCATGGCCTCGTAGACGCGATGACACGCAACGACGATCCTATAGTCTTTCTGACATCGTCGCTCGATGATCTGCATCCCGCAGTCGCAATGTTTGACGCCAATGTTGTGCCTATCGGGGGGATTGATCGCGAGGTTTTGCCCGCTCTTTTTGCGATAAGGTACCCAGAGTTGACCGACGAGCAGATCGGCCGCTTGGTATCTCGAGTACCCGACCTGAGCGCTGTGCCCCCGGGGGACATCGACTGCGTGATCCTCGCTTTTCGCCAGAGCGATCCCAACATCGTACCGTTGATGATCGCTCGATACGTGGAGCAGAGCTTGGATGAAGAGGCTTCGACCGAACCAAAACTTTGGCGCCCCAGTTCTGTCGTGCCGCTGAATGACCTGGTTGGTCTCGGCGCCGCTAAGGTCGCAGCGCAAGACGCGCTGGGAGCACTTCGCGATTGGCAGGCGGGACTGCTTTCATGGAACGCCGTACCACGTGGCCTACTCATTGCCGGGCCGGTCGGGACAGGCAAGACGGAGTTGGCGCGATCCCTCGCGGGAGAGGCGGACGTTCATTTGGTGACGGCCAGCTATAACCAGTGGCAGAAATCAGGAAGCCTCAGCCACTTTCTGGGTGCCATGGAGAAGAGTTTCGACGAAGCCAAGCGCGAGGCACCGTCCATTCTCTTCATCGATGAAGTCGATTCCTTCTATACGCGAACGGATCTTAGTGGGGACGGGCGCAATGACTCTTATGACGTCAAAGCCATCGCAGCATTGCTAGAGAAGCTTGACGGGATCTCCGACCGTGAAGGGGTGATCGTCGTCGCCGCCTGCAACCACTTGAAATTCGTTGACCCTGCGATCCGCCGGGCGGGTCGGTTTGATGTTGTCGTCGAGATCGGCCTTCCCACCTTCGAGGAGCTTGCGGTGATTTTTGGCCAGCATCTCGGAGACCGTACTTCGGAGATCGATCTGACAGTCTGCGCCGCGGCGGCACTTGGGCGAACAGGGGCAGATTGTGCCGCCGCAGTTCGTATGGCTGGCGCAACTGCGCGGCGAGGAAACCGGGCGATGACAACTGATGATATCCTCGCGGCACTTGAAGGTGATGCGCCTAAGATGTCGGATGAAGAATGGCTTCGGCTCGCAGTCCATGAGTGTGGGCACGCCATCGTCGCGACTGAGCTGAATGTAGGGTCGGTAGAGTATGTCCGCATTGGCGGTTCAGGTGGCGAGTGTAAGGTTGCCGTCACGAGTGTCCTGCAGACAGAGAACGATCTTCACCTCTCTCGGTGCGTTGCATTGGCCGGTCGCGAAGCCGAACGGACGATCTTTGGGACAGTCGTAACCGGTTCTGGTGGCGTGCTCGACAGCGACATCGCCAAAGCAATGAAATCCGCCTCTGACCAGATCTGTGCCTATGGCATGGGCAGTCTCGGGCCGATCTGGCTGGCACCAGCAGGCTCTCCAGCATCGGTGCGCGAAGCGGTTTCTGGCCACCTGCCAGAGGTCGCAGAGCTCCTCCAGACTGCAGAGGACACAGCCAGAAACATTCTCGTTGAACACCGGGATGTATTGGTCGAGATGGCCAGCTACCTCGCCCAGACAAAGGTACTCTATGGGGATGACCTTGATCGGTACCTAGCGAGAGTTCCCGTTCAGGAAAGGGGTACGTCAGCCATGCGGTAATGAGCTGGCTATGTTAAACACAGGATGTCATCAGGGCTGCGAGCAGGCCATCGATCCCTGATGACATCCAACTCGATCAATCTTACCCTCGCCCCATGAGAACAACATGGCCAGATCATCAGCGCCATCGCATGGACGCACTTTGCGCGCCGAAGTTGGAGAAGGCGCACTGCCAGATGCCATGCGGTAGGGCTGTGCGCCTCTTTGTTCGGTCGCCAGCGCCACGCGCCTGCATCGTGGACCTGGTCACGTCTCAACAGCAGTGTGTCAGCAAAGTACGCATGGCATGTTGAAAGGTGTCTTTTCGCAAACCCCTCGCGACCACTGGAAACTGCTCAGCACGGGCCTCCCGGAGGGTGGAATCGAATCGTTGTTCGCCACGGAAATCGAATGCGTCGAGCGCATGGAGGCCCTCCTCTGGCCCGAAGGGCGGGACTGCCCGCGGTGTCGGAGTAAAAAATTTTGGCTGATCAAAGAGCGTAATTTGTACGAATGCGCCCATTGCAGCCATCAATTTTCGCCGTGGTCATCAACGCCTATGGCGAAGCGAAAAGTGGGTCTGAAATCATGTATGCTGGGAGCGGAGTTCCTCATCGTGAGCTTGGCTGCAGGGCGCACGGAAATCCAAACGATACAGAAATTCGCGAAGGTGACGGGGCTCTCCTACCGTCCAGCACGTGATCTACGGTCCTCAATGGGTGAGGAGCTCTCTAAGCTGTTCGGTGGCTTCTGGGGGGGCATGGTTTGTGTGAATGAAATGGACATTACACACTATCTGGAAGATCGGCTGGACGCTCTCAGAGCACACTACGGGTTTGACGAAGACTAGAAATGGTCGATCAGGAAATAGCCCAACCTGAGTGAAGTGCATAAATTCCGACATCCTGAAGTGCTTACAGCCCTGTGAAAGCTGCAGGCCGGCCCCTACTTGATTTCCAGAAGGAGGTTGTTTGCGAAAACCGAGGACGCCACATGCGAGACGAAGGAACGGAGCCATAAAAAAGACTGCGAAAAAGGAAACTGCAGATTTTTTCGCTTTTCCCATTTAAATCAATGCCTTGAAGGCTCTCTTCGGGCATGCTTATCAAACACGCAGCAGCCAGTTCCATGGCCTGCGGCGTCGCACAAAAAGTCGAAAGGAGATCAATACAGCGAAATGTAGGAGGCCCCCGCCCTGCAAGACGGCGGCCTCCAGAGACAGGATCAAAGCCCGGTCAGTACATACGGGTAAGATAGCCTCGGATGTCCGTAATTTCAACGGGTGAATGGTCTGTCGCCGATCCTCTCTGACGCCCGGCACCTCTGCTGGGGATCGCTCGTACACACAGCATTCATGAGCTTGGTCAGCTGAATAGACCATCACCCACATCCCTGGAAAGTCTATTGCGCCGGTCCGGCGCAAACGGGGAAGGTATGTCTGTAGCTTTAGCAGCGCGTAGCTGAGCAGCAGGCATTTGCCCCTTTCCAGGACCAAGACCGAGGCGCGGTGCGCCCGCAAAGCAATCTGGAAACAACGACACATGACAGAGACGAGACATCACTTTAGGCCCACGCCGGCGAAGAGTCGGGCTGTTCGCAAAATCCCGAAATCTTCGAAAGGCCATTTCGTCGGTGAATTGGTATATGACAATATCAATGGCGAACCTCAACGCCTTGGATTTGCCAGCTACACCGAATTCAAGGCAGCGATTTGCCTGATCTACCGGGACGATTTTGCCGATATTGAAGAGCAGATTGCATCTGTGCCCTTCAACCACCCGAGAGGCACCCCCAGCGAGCATTTCATTGATTACCGGTTTACCACAAAGGGTGGAAAGGCGATTGGCATTTCTGTGAAACCGGAGCGGATCGCCAAGACCTATGACTACCAAGCGACGATCAACGCTGTGAAGAAAGCCGCGATTGGCAATATTTGCGACGCCTTTGCAACTGTGACAGAGCGGAACATCTGTCCGATCGAGCTGCACAATGCTGAACTTTTTCACTCAGCAAGGCGGCCGGAACCCGCGATTGATGCTATTGTTCTCGAGGGCTTGGCTCGGCTTGAAACAACAGTATCGATCGAGCAGTTCCTCGCAGACATCGGGCTGAATGGTCGGGGGTTTCGGAGCGTGGCGCGTGCAATCCGTTTTGGGCATGCGCGCCTTTTTACCCCTGAAAAGATCCGTGGGAAAACGTTAATTGAACGGGGGAACTCTGCGTAATGGCTGCCCCGTTTAAGAAAAAGAACAAGGTCCTTCTCGAGAAGGATTGTGAGTTCGCGATCGGTGTCCGGCAGGGGCGCGTCCTTGAGGTGCGTCCTGAGGGATACTTGGTGTTCTGGGAAGAATGGTCCGATCCGGACACTGGCGAATGCCATGAGAGCACTGCAGGTGTTATTTCCTACGACGCGATTGTTACAGAGAACAACTACGGAACTCTCAAGATTCTGCGGCGTCCCTTGGCTAAACCGTTTGACCGCGACCAGATCCGTCGCATCGAACGGTTGCCAGTCGAAGTCGCGCGCCAGCGTTTCAAAAAGCAATATGTCTTGGCAATCCAGGACATGATTGATGCAGGGGAGCTTCGGCCGATCCGTGACGATTTCTGCGAAAAGATCATCGATATCGTCGCAAAAGGCAAAAACCGGTACGATAAGTACCTTGCGGCACTCGCAATCCGTGAAGGGAAGAGGGGTGGTGCAAGGGCTCGGAAAAAGAAGACCGAAATCGAGAAATCGGTTGAATTCCACCAAGGGTTTAAATGCGGTCACACCATGTGGAAGTGGTACTGGCAGTGGCGTATTGACGGCGACGACGGTCTCTTTGACAAATATAGGAACTGCGGAAAATACAATCGTTACGACGATGCGACTGATGCCTTCATCGTACGTATCCTGAATATTCTTTGGGATCAGGAGCGTCCGACCGTAAAATCCTTCGTTGAAAGTGTGCAGGCTGCAATTGACGCCGAGAATGAGCGGCGTGAGCGTTTGCCCGTGCCGGCAGCCAAGATGAAGAGGGTCGGGCATGACTACATTCTGAGGCTGATCAAGGAGCACGCTCCGCTGGATCATAAGATCCGTAGGGACGGGTGGGACAAGGCTTACAAGGATATGCACACGCTGGGCGTGGGGATTGAGACCTCCCGGGCATTGCAGCGTGTAGAAATTGACGAATATACGGTCGACCTTTTCGTGCTCATGCAAAGCACGGGCTTGTTCGATCACTTGCCGCAGTCCATCAAAAACATTCTGCAGTTGGACGGGGTCGCGCGACGGGTCACATTGTCTGCCGCACTTGATGTTCACACTCGTTGCTTCCTTGCATTGCAGATTGTTCCGGAGGGCATTGAAAGCCGCCTGTCCCATACCCTGGAAATGATCTACACGGACAAGAACCCAATTGCTGACGCCGCTGGTGCCAAATTCGGTTGGCCTATGGCAGGTGTCCCTGAAACCATTGTTCTTGATCGTGGCCCTGCTTACGTCACTGATGATGCTTATGACATTCTCGCCAGCCTCGGCATTACCAATCTCGGGGCACCTGCCGGGAAGCCTTGGCTGAAACCTTTCATCGAACGAGTTTTTCGGACGATTCACAACGACCTTCTGCTGCGGTTTTCGGGGCGTGCATTCAGCAACGTGGTTGAGCGCGGCGAAAATGATTCCGCGGCGCGCGCCACGCTGACTTTGGAAGCATTTCTTGTTTGGCTCGTGCGATGGACGGTCGATGCCTACCATACCAAGTATCACGCCGGTTTGGGAATGTCTCCGAACCAGGCATGGCAAAAGGCGTTCAAGGAGTGTGAGCCGCATTTCCTTAGCAGCGATGAAATGCGCGAGGCCTTCGGTGTTCGGGGACGGCGAAAGCTCGGCCGGAGAGGGCTTCGCGTGTGCCATATCGACTATCAGGTCGATGCCGTCATGGAAAAGTTTCTCAATTCCAGTGCGGAGTATTTCGACTTCCTTCGGTGGGATGGTGATGTCGGAACTATCAGTGTCCGCTGTGATGACGGACCATGGACCACTGTGCCTGCTGCGGATGAACAGTGGATTGGCAAAAACGATACAGATCTGCGTGTTTGGCTCCAGGAGCGATCTGAGCAGGACGCAGACGAAGCCCGCGCGCGCCGTGATTTTATCATTGATGCGAACAAGGAGTCTATCCGTCTGAAGCAACTGATGGGATTGTTTTCTTTGCCCAAGACGCACGCCGAACTCCAAAAAGATGTCGATCGTTTCATGCGGCACGCTGACACCGCCGAGCGTCGCCATGCCGCTGGGCCGTATCGCGACCTCCTCGACGACATCGACGACGGCATGGACGGAGGGCGTGCGCAGCAAGTCATTGAGGATTCGAGTGAGCACAATGCGGTCGATCACGAAGATGATGATTTTGACGAAGATTCCATGGAGTAAACATGAATTATACGACGACAATTTCCCCTGAAACCATCACTGAGAAACTTCAGTGGTTGAAGGATAGGTATTGGAAATTCGGTGAGGAAGACACGTTGGCAGATCATCTTTTTGACCTCTATGAAGTCGATGATGAGGGACGGATGACGGCAGAACCGCGTCGCGATCCTCTTACCGGTGAGACGAAGGGCCTCATGGTTCTGGGCGCTTCCGGCAATGGCAAGACCGCGCTGCTCAAGCGTGCGCTGCGGGTAGATCCTGTCCTGACGCCGTTCAAGATTGATCAGGGGGGGAACACGCTTTTTATTACTGTGCCGCCGGAGGCCACAATCAAAAAACTCGCAGAGATCATCCTTGAGAAGACGGGGTATGCAAGAGTCGATACCAAAATTCGGGCGGCCGATGCTTGGGAAATGGCGCGGCATCGGTTCGGTTTGGTTGGGATCAAAACGGTGGTCATCGATGAGTGCCACCATATCCTTCGCTCAGGTTCTGGGCGTGATGTCCTGGGGGCAATTCAGTCCCTGAAGCACATCATGCAGTCAGATCCTGGTGTTGCTCTCGTTATTGCGGGTGTTTCCAGCCTGAAGGATGGCCTTTTGTCGGAGGTGTCGGGCGAAACCTATCGGCGGTTCCAAGAAATTCATCTGCCAAGGATCTACCCAGGTAGTAAGTCTGCGCAACTGTTCGGTAACAATTTCATGAAATCGGCCAATATCCTCGGTGTGGGGACAGATGCAGACGATGAATGGGCGGACCGCATTCTGTTTGCTGAACATGGGCAGGTTGGTCGGAGTGTGGCACTTGCCAAAGAGATCCTCCGGGATGCCATTACCCGTAAGCGTGATGAGCTCTCCCTCCAGCACGCCGAACGTGTGTTCAGGAAATCAAAGTCGGGCCTCGACATGACGCCGTTTCATGCTGCGGAATGGGATGTGGTGAAATCTGAGCTGACTGCCATGGGATGGGGGCAGTGATGACCCTTTGGCCCCCGCTCCCTTTCGACCCCGAAGAAACGCTGCTGTCCTACGCTGACCGGTTGGCAATGATGCACACTGGTCGGGGTATGGCGCGGCTCGTCAAGGATTTCGGGATCAACGTCGAGCACTTCACGTCAGGCCGCGATGAAGCCGTTGCGGCATTTGCGGAGGGAGTAGGGCTTTCCTTTGAGTATATCCAGCGTTCGTCTGTTCGTACGTTGCAGTGGGGAGGAAGTTTCCGCGGTGAACCGATTTCGAAAGGATTTCTTTCCCCTCAGGTCGCCTGCTATTGCCCTGCATGTCTGGAGGAAGACGGAGCGAAATCAGATTACAAGTTTCGGCTGATCTGGGGATTTCGCCATGTGGTTCGGTGCGATCGTCACAATCTTTGGCTGACGCAAACTCCGCCGACCAAAGCGAACAATATGCGCGTGGCTCTTGATGACGCGCCTATGGCGGAGAGGGCCAGTACCTCTTCTGAAACCCCCGAGTACTTGTCCTGGCTTCGGGAACGCGTCCACGGACATGGCACCCCCAATGATAAATGGCTGGCGGAACAGACCATTGAACAGGTTCTGGCCGCCTCTGAAATGCTGGGCTGTGTGTTGGAGCATGGTCACAAGGTCACGCTCAAGCAGCTGTCCTCGCCGCAGATTGAGGAAGCCACGGATATCGGTTTTTCGATCTACAGCGAGGGGCCTGAGGCGATCACAGAGGCTTTGGACACCATCCGTGACACATCACCCGCCAAGGCAGTTCAAGCGGGCCCCTTGGCATATTATGGAGAGCTCTTTGATTGGCTTGATCGTCGTTGCAACAAGATTGACCCTGGTCCGATCCGAGATCTCTTGCGTGATCACATTGTGAAGCACTCGGCCGTGGAGCCCGGCACAATGGTTCTTGGTGTCGAAATCTCCGAGCGACGGTACCATACTCTTTCCAGCCTGTCTGAGGCTGTTGGTGTCAAGCGGCCGCGCCTTTCACGCCTCTTGAAAAAGATGGGTGAAATCCCGGCAGACGCCAGCGAAGTCGAAAGCGGGGGCATGGTGTTCGAGGCAGGCAAGACCGAGTCTCTGATCGAAGCCTTTAAAACCGCGATCTTGCTGAAGGACGTCCCCGAGTATCTCGGTGCCAGAAAACGGCAGGTTGAAGTCCTTTATCGCAGAGCGATTCTTCAGCCTTTGGTTCCAAGGACTGGTCGTGGGTCGGTCCGTCATGTTGTCTTTGGCAGGGAACATCTTGATGAAATCCTGAAGCGGATTTCCGATTTGCCAGAACTGGATGAAACGGAAGTGAAAGGATTTCATCCGCTCGCCTATGCCTGCCAGCGAGGTGCGGGGTGCTTCGAAGATTTGTTCGCAGGCATTCTTGATGGGCGTATTCCTGCATTTCGCAGCGGCGACACTCTCGGCATCGGCGCAATATATGTTGAGGTCCGCTCTTTAGTTGAGATGAAAGACTTCGTAGAGACCACGTAAAGAAATTGACGTACCAAGTCCGCTTCGGCGGGCTTTTTTGTTGCCTTTTCATGTGTTTCGCGAGATCTTGCCCCGATTTTCGCGAGATCTTTGCTCCGGGTCTAAAGGAGGTAAAAATAACCTATTGTTTTCGCTTGCCTTTAAGAGCTTGTTCGAGATAACTTTGCCCCGATTTACATCAGGCAGGGCGGTTAGGCCCCGCAGAGTGAAAAATTTTCAGGCTTTCTGAAGGCGCCCGGTGGGCGCCTTTTCTGTATCCATGCCGCAAGTATCTGCGCCCATGGGTTTGGTCATCTGGGGGCGTAAAGCGTGAGGAAGCTGCGAACGCGGCGGGCGATGAAGGTGTCCAGTTCTTTGGCGGGCGGCGGCGGTTCCATGAGCAGTGCACGGCGCTGCAGGCCGGGCAAGAGCAGGTCGATAAACTCCGTTGCGGCAGAATGGCTGTCGGGGACATGCAATTCCCCCTTTGCGCCGCGTTGCTCCAGGCAGGCGGCCAGAATTTCGATGGAGCGGCTTGGACCCGCCAGAAACACCTTGCGGGCCAACACCGGGAATTTTTCGGCTGCACCGATCACCATGCGCATGGCGGCCAGCACTTCGGGGCGCAGCATGGTGGCGATCAACTCATGGGCCACATGACGCAATTCCTGCTCCAGATCACCATCTCCGGTTCCGAACTGGCGCAGGGTGTCCTGCATGCGGCCGCATTCGCTGAGCACCAGCGCATCGAACATGGCTTCCTTATTATCGAAATAGACGTAAAGCGTGCCCTTGGAGACCCCGGCGGTGCGCGCGATGTCTTGCATTGAGGCGCCTTCAAAGCCCTTCTGCATGAAGACCGTGCGGGCGCCATCCAGAATTTGCTGCCGCTTTGGGGAAGCTGACGCCTCCGTGGCCTGGTCGGCAAAGGGGCTGGTGTCGGTGGGGGCAGGGGCCCGTGTCATAGATGCCTCCGGGGATCACGGTCTTGTGGCCGGAATTCCGGCGTGACCTGTACATTACCGTTGACCGAACCGTTCGGTCAACGGTAATGTTTGCGCCTGAACCCGCAGTTGCGGGGCGGTTTCGTCTGTTGGCGGAACATGACTCCTGCTGTGTGGCTTATCCGATCCTTGAATGAAGTGAAGAGCGCTCCGAAATGTCCTCGACCACAGAAGAAACGCCGCCCGCACAGGCGTCGACCTCCGCCTCGGCGGATGGGTTAAAATCCAGCAAGCCCAAAAAGATTTTGGGGATATTCTCGCTGATCCTTCTCCTGGGCGTCGGCTATGGGGTGTGGCACTGGTTCAGCTATGGCCGCTTTCACGAGGAAACCGACGACGCCTATCTGCAGGCCGATCTGATCACGCTTCTGGCGCGGGACACCGGCTATATTTCCGAAATTCTGGTTGCGCCGAACGCCACTGTGGCCAAGGATCAGGTAATCGCGCGCATTGATCCCGAAGACTACAAACTCGCGCTGGAGAAAGCGAAAAACGATCTGGCCAGTGCCCAAAGTGCTCTGGTCCAGCTCGATGCGCAGATCGGTGCAGGGCAAGCGGCCATTCAACAGGCGCAAGCGGCCCTGAGTGCGGCCGAGGCCACCAGCGACGGGGCGCAGAAAGCCTATCAACGGGTGCGGTCTTTGCGTGACAGCTCTGTTGGCAATCAGGCCTCTCTGGATGCGGCAGAGGCGACGGCCAAATCCGCTGCGGCCAATGTGGCCAGCGCTGAGGCGGCTCTGGCGCAGGCGCAGGCCGCGCTTGCGGTGCTCAAGGCGCAGAAAGACAGTGCCGAGCTGACGGTTGCCGCAGCCGAGATCAGCGTCAAAGTGGCCAAGCGCGATCTCGATTTCACTGAGCTTCGTGCGCCCTTTGCCGGTGTTCTGACAGAACGCCAGATCGAGGTTGGTTCTTTTGTCGCTGCGGGCTCGCGGATCGGCACGCTGGTGCCCACGGACGACATCTATGTCGAGGCGAATTTCAAAGAAACTCAAATTGCCGACATTCGTGAGGGTGCCGAGGTCACGCTGCAGGTGGATGCCTGGGCGAAAGAGGACCTGCATGGCAAAGTCGTGAGCCTGACGGCCGGTACGGGACAGGTTTTCAGCTTGCTGCCATCGTCGAACGCCACCGGCAACTTTACAAAAGTGGTGCAGCGGGTGCCGGTCCGGATCGAGATTGATCCGGACGATCGCGCGCGTCTGCCGCTGCGGCCGGGCATGTCGGTGGTGGTCGAAGTCGACACCCGCACCGGCGAAAAGGCGCCGCAGGTCGCGCGGGTCGGGGACTGAGCGCGTGGCCGAGGCTGTTGTCATCGCGTCCAAGGGCGCGGCGTCCAAGGACGAAGACCATCTCGACCTGCGTCGTCTGTTCACCTTCCTGCTGATGGTACTGGGGATGTTCATGGCGATTCTGGATATTCAGATCGTTTCAGCATCTTTGGCGGAAATTCAGGCCGGGCTGTCGGCCTCCAGCGATGAAATCCCCTGGGTTCAGACGTCCTATCTGATCGCCGAGGTGATCATGATCCCGCTGTCGGGCTATCTGTCCCGGATGCTGTCGACGCGCTGGGTGTTTACTATTTCCGCTGGCGGCTTCACGGCGATGAGCCTGATGTGCGGCCTGTCGAATTCGCTGGACGAGATGATCGTCTGGCGGGCGCTGCAGGGCTTTGTAGGGGGGGCGATGATCCCCACCGTCTTTGCCAGCGCTTTCACGATTTTTCCGCGCTCGAAGATGCATATCGTCACCCCGCTGATCGGGCTGGTGGCGACTATGGCGCCGACCATCGGTCCGACCCTTGGCGGGTATCTGACGGAATATATGAGCTGGCATTGGCTGTTCTTCATCAATGTCGTGCCGGGCGTTATCGTGACCACCTGTGCCTATCTTCTCATTGACTTCGACAAGCCAGACATGCGCCTGTTGAAGACCTTTGACTGGTGGGGCTTTCTGGGGCTGGCCCTGTTTCTGGGCGCCATGGAATTCGTTCTGGAGGAAGGCTCGGGCGAAGACTGGTTCCAGAGCTCTGAAATCGTGCTGATGACCGCGATCATGGTGGCCGGGGGAATGCTGCTGTTCTGGCGGGTCAATACAGCGGCCGAACCCATCGTGCGCTTTGAGGCTTTCATGGATCGCAATTTCACCATGGGGTCGCTGTTTTCCTTTGGCATGGGGATTGGGCTCTACGGTCTCGTCTATATCTATCCGGTCTACCTGTCCGGGGTGCGTGGCTATACCTCGCTGCAGATCGGGGAGGCGATGATCGTCAGCGGTGTGGCTATGTTCCTGACCGCGCCTTTCGCCGGGCGCCTGTCGCAGAAAATGGACCAGCGGGTGATGATGGCCGTGGGGTTTGCCATGTTCGCCTCCAGTTGCTGGTTGATGACCGGGCTGACCTCAGAATGGGATTATTGGGAAATTTTCCTGCCGCAAATTCTGCGGGGGGTGTCCCTGATGCTGTGCATGGTGCCGGTTTCCAACATCGCCCTGGGGCTTTTGCCGCCGGAAAAGGTCAAGGATGCCTCGGGCCTGTTCAACCTGACGCGCAACCTTGGCGGCGCCGTCGGGCTTGCGCTGATCAATACGGTGCTGACCAACCGTCAGGATTTTCACTATACCCGGATCGCAGAAAGCGTGACCCAAACCAATCTGGGCGCCAATGAAGCTTTCGCGATGCTGGAACAGGTCTATACGAGCCTTGGTAATCTGGCTTCGACGGCAGCGCTGTCGACGATCACGAACCTAGCGCGGCTGGAGGCCATGGTGATGTCACTGGCCGATGTGTTCGTGTTGTTGTCTGCGCTGTTCGCGACTCTCTCGCTGTGCCTGATCTTCGTGCAAAAGCCCGAAGCCGGAGCCAGTGGTGGTGGCGGGCACTGAACCGTTGTTCTGAGAAGACGGGTCTAAATGGGGCGGGGCGGCGGTCAGGGGAGAGTATCGCCGCCCCGGTCTGTGTCGTTCGCCGGGCCGGTTAGCTCAGGCCGCCGAAGCACAGGTTCTTGATTTCGAGGTAATCGTCGCAGCCGTATTTCGAGCCTTCACGCCCAATGCCGGATTGCTTGACCCCGCCAAAGGGCGCCATCTCAGAGGAAATGGCACCGGTGTTGATGCCGACCATGCCGCTTTCCAGCGCCTCGCCCACACGCCATGCGCGGTTCAGGTCGCGGGTGTAGAAATAGGACGCGAGGCCGAATTCGGTCGCATTGGCATAGTCCAAGGCTTCCTCCTCGGTGTCGAATTTGACCAGCGGGGCCAGCGGGCCGAAGGTTTCTTCGCGCGCCACTTTCATGGTTTGCGTCACTCCGGTCAGCAGGGTGGGTTCAAAAAAGGTCTGTCCCAGATTGGAGCGGTTGCCACCCTTTTTGATCTCGGCGCCTTTCGATACGGCATCTGCGATATGGTCTTCGACCTTCGCAAGTGCAGCCGTGTTGATCAGCGGGCCGGTGTTGACGCCCTCGGCAAAGCCGTCGCCTAACGTCAGGCTGTCCAGTGCGGTGGCCAGCTTTTCGGCAAAGGCCTCATAGACGCCGGATTGCACATAGATCCGGTTGGCGCAGACACAGGTCTGTCCGTTGTTGCGGAATTTGGCGACCATGGCCCCGGCGACCGCGGCATCGACATCGGCGTCGTCGAAGACGATGAAAGGCGCGTTGCCGCCCAGTTCCAGCGAGATCTTCTTGATCGTGTCCGCCCCCTGACGCATCAGCAATTTTCCAACGCGGGTCGAACCGGTGAAGGTCAGCTTGGCCACCTTGGGGTTGGCACACATCTCTTCCCCCATGCCAGCGGCGTCCAGGCCCGTCAGCACGTTGAACACACCTGCGGGCACACCGGCGCGTTCGGCCAGCTTGGCCAGCGCCAACGCCGACAGCGGGGTGAATTCGGACGGGCGGGCCACCATGGTGCAGCCCACGGCGAGCGCCGGTGCCATCTTGCGGGCCAGCATCGCGTTGGGGAAGTTCCACGGGGTGATCGCGCCGACCACGCCCACGGGTTGCTTGACGATCACCATCCGCTTGTCGTTTTGCGGCCCGGGGATCATGTCGCCGTAGACGCGTTTGGCTTCCTCGGAGAACCATTCGACATAGGAGGCGCCATAGAGGATCTCGCCACGGGCTTCGGCCCAGGGTTTGCCCATCTCGGCGGTCAGGATCGTGGCCAGATCGTCGGCATTCTCGACCATCAGATCGAATAGTTTGCGCAGCACGGCTGAGCGGGTTTTGACATCCGCACGCGCCCAGTCGCGTTTCGCTGCTGAGGCCGCGTCAATCGCTTGTGCGACATCCTCGGCGCTCAGGTCAGCGACATGGGCGAGCACCTCTCCGGTGGCGGGGTTTTCCACCGGGAAGGTTGTTTTGCCCTCAACCCAGACGCCATTCACATAAGCGCGGGTTTCCAGCAGGGACGGGTCTTTCAGATCACGCATATTACAGGCCTTTCACGGCTTTGGCAGAGGCTTCGAGCACGTCGAGCGCTTCGTCGAACAGCGCGTCTTCGATGGTGATCGGTGCAAGGAAGCGGATCACGTTGCCGTAGACGCCGCAGGTCAGCAGCAACAGACCGCGTTCAAGCGCCGCCAGACGGATGTCATTGGCCATCTCAGGGGCCGGGGTGCCATCTTCGTGGAAGAATTCGACCGCAACCATAAAGCCCGGACCGCGGATGTCGGAGATTTCCGGCACATAGCTTTTCATCGATTCCAGACGGGATTTAAGCTTGTCACCCAGCAGGTTTGCGCGGGCGCAGAGGTCTTCTTCCTCGATCACGTCGAGCACGGCATTGGCTGCGGCAATGGCCAGCGGATTGCCGCCATAGGTGCCGCCCAGACCGCCGGGGGCGGCTGCGTCCATGATTTCGGCGCGACCGACGACGGCGGAAATCGGGAAGCCGCCGCCAAGGCTTTTGGCCATGGTGGTCAGGTCCGGGGCTTCGTCATAGGCCTCCATCGCAAAGACCGTGCCGGTGCGGGCAAAGCCGGTTTGAACCTCATCGGCGACCATGACGATGCCATGTGTGTCGCAGAGGGCGCGGATACGGCTGACGAACTCTTTCGGGGCGGGGTTGAAACCGCCTTCGCCCTGAATGGGTTCGAACACGATTGCGGCAACGCGGGAGGGTTCCACATCCGCTTTGAACAGCTGTTCGATGGCTTTGAAGCTGTCATCGACGCTGATGCCATGGGCGGCGTTCGGGTAGGGCACATGGAACACGTCGGGCATCATCGGGCCGAAGCCGATTTTATAGGGGGCGACCTTGCCGGTCATGGACATGGTCATGAAGGTCCGGCCATGGAAGCCACCGTTGAAGGTGATCACGGCCTGACGACCGGTGGCGGCGCGGGCCACTTTGACCGCGTTT
Organism: uncultured Celeribacter sp.; assembly: GCF_963675965.1. NCBI lineage: Bacteria > Pseudomonadati > Pseudomonadota > Alphaproteobacteria > Rhodobacterales > Roseobacteraceae > Celeribacter > uncultured Celeribacter sp. The sequence goes on from NZ_OY780935.1 coordinate 2,792,981, forward strand.
TCCAGCGCCTCGGCCCCGGTGGTCACGAACAGGGCCTTCTTGTCGAAATCGCCCGGTGCCAGCGCGTTGAGGCGCTCGGCCAGGCGCACGTAGTTTTCATAGGGCACGACCTGGTGGCAGGTGTGGGTGAAGGCTTTGAGCTGTTCTTCAACGGCCGCGACGACCTTGGGGTGGCGGTGCCCGGTGTTGAGCACGGCAATGCCCGAGGCGAAGTCGATCAGACGGTTGCCATCGGCGTCCCAGATTTCGGAATTCTCTGCCTTGACGGCATAGTGATCGGTCATGACCCCCACGCCACGTGCCAGTGCGGCTTTGCGGCGGGCTTCGATCTCGGTGTTCGCGGTTTTCTTCAGCATGATTGATCCTTTCACACCCTCCCGAAGAGGGCCGTGCGTTTGAAAAGCTGAGAGGAAGCCTAATCGGTTTGGGATCGTTAAAAAGTCTGTTTCTTTCTGTCTGCAAGTCGTTGTATTTTGTGACGTATGAACAAAGGTTTTGTGAATAATGAACACCGCGAACACAGTCGGCTCAGCACAGGATGATTTGGCCCTCGGTCATCGTTTGCGGGTGATTCGCGAACGTGCCGGCCTGTCGCAGCGTACATTGGCAAAAAAGGTGGGGGTTCCTAACTCTACTATTTCGCTGATTGAGGCCGGCAAGATGAACCCTTCGGTCGGGGCTTTGCGCAAGATTTTGGACGGTGTGCCTATCGGTCTGTCGGAATTTTTCGCGTTTGAACCCGCCCCGGAACGGCAGATTTTCTACGCGGCTGAGGATCTGGTGGAAATCGGCAAGGGCAAGCTGTCGCTGAAACAGGTGGGCGCAACGCTGTTTGGGCGCGCGATGATGTTGTTGCAGGAAACCTATGCGCCCGGGGCGGACACCGGGCGGGTCATGTATGGCCACGAAGGCGAAGAGGGTGGCATCGTGATTTCGGGCCGGATTGAGATCACCGTCGGGGAAGAACGCAAGATCCTTGGGCCGGGGGATGCCTATTACTTTGACAGCCGTTTGCCGCACCGGTTCCGGCAGGTCGGGCCAGAGCCCTGCGTGCTGTTTTCGGCCTGTACGCCGCCGACCTTCTAACGGGCTTATTTTAGAAAAAACGCGACCGACATGGCCAGACCAATAGTGACGACGATACCGCGTAACAGGTTGGGATTGCGAATGGATTTCGCAAGCCTTGCCCCGATGTAGCCGCCCAGCGCGCAGGCCAGTCCGACGATCAGCAGACTTGGCCAGTCGATCAGCCCGGCCAGCGTGTAGGTCACGATCGAGACAACGGACAACAGCACGGACAGCAGGTTCTTTAACCCGTTCATCTGATGCAGGTCACTCAGCCCGATCAGGCCAAAACTTGCCAGCAACATGATGCCCAAACCGCCGTTGAAATAGCCGCCATAGATCGAAACGGCGACCATCACCAGCAGGCCTGTGGATTCAGACAGGGGGCGTCCGGCTTCGGCACGGCGGCGGATTATGCCGGGGCCAAAGACGAAGGCGGCGGTGGCCAATAGCAGCAGCCATGGTACGACATTTGAAAAGAAGGTTGCCGGGGTGATGAGCAGCAAGAGCGCCCCCAGAAGCCCGCCAGCCACAGAGATGCCCGAGACGCGGATCAAGAGCCTGCGCGGCACTGTCGAGATGTCGTGGCGAAAGGCCCATGCGCTGCCCAGATAGCCGGGCAGGGCGGCGAAGGTCGCCGTGGCGTTGGCAGAGATCGGCGGCACACCGGCCCAGACCAGCGCGGGAAAGGACAGAAAGGTGCCGCCACCGGCAATTGCGTTCAGCGCACCGGCCAACAGACCGGCCAGACCAAGGACGAGAAGGGTTTCCATGGCGTCGGCCCTACCGTTGGTCTGCGACAGGCGGATGCAGGATCACGCGTGGATCCGTGGCGCAGAGGTTTTGCACCATGCCGGCCTCTGCGTTGAAATCATGAGGCACTTGATCCGCGGTCCTTGCGCCAGACAGCGACAGCGACGAAAAGAAATCGAACCCGAACAGGTGAATTTCGGCAGCGTGTGTGCTCACCAGCCAGTCGATCAGCAGGGCTCCGGTGGTCGGGCGCGATCCCAGGCGGGCGCTTAGGTCGTCAAACTGGGACATAGGGAACAGCGAAAACCCCGGACGGGTTGCGATCGCGGGGGACAGCCTTTTGCGTTTGTGCGACATCCACAGCACCCGTTTGGGTGACAGGGCTTTCAGGTCCTCGGCTGACAGGGCAACCGCCAGACCGAGCCAATCCGTGCGGCTGCCATGGCTGCGAACCGAAGGCTGCGGGGCGCGATTGATGCGGATGACAAGGTCCTGCGCATCAATCGTTGCGCCCTGTTCCGTTTCCGTCAGTGCACGGGCATTGCCGACGAGCGCGATGCGTTTTTGCGTAACCTCCGCTCCAAGCTGCGCAAAAGGATCGCCGAACCGCTCCAGATAACGGTCATCATTGCGCCGGCAGGCCCAGTGAAACCGGAGGCGTTGCAGCGGGGTCATGTGAGCATCCGCTTGTACACTTCGATCAGCGCTGCGGCTTCGCGGGCGATGGTGAAGTCGGCCATGACATGGGCGCGGGCCGCCGGGCGCATCGCCGCAAGGGCCGCGCGGTCGTCGATCAGTTGCGCCAGCGCCTGCGTCAGCGCCCCGGCATCGTCCGGGGCGACCAGAGCGCCGGTTTCGCCCTCTTTGATCTGGGCGTCGAAAGCGCCGACACCGTGGCACGCGAGCGCCGGTGTGCCGCAGGCCATGGCTTCGATCGGGGTCAGGCCGAAGCCTTCCCAGCGGGCCGGGGCCACAAAGAGATCCAGCGTCTGATAGAGGCGGACCACATCGGACCATGGAATTTCCCCCAGAAACCGCACCCGGTCCGACAGGCCCGCGGCCTTCAGGCGATGTTCCAGATTAGCCTGAAACCCTTCGTGTTCCTTGGTGGCGCGCCCGGTGAAGACGATCTGCACGTCGGGGCGCCCAGGCAACAGTTTGAGCGCCGCCTCGACCAGCAAATCCTGCCCTTTCTGGTGGCGGATGCGCCCGGTGCAGCCGATCAGCAGCCCCTCTTGCGGCAATCCCATGTCGCGGCGGATGGCCATGCGGTCCTCTGCGGGGTGAAAGACCTCAGTATCGATACCATGCATGATGACCTGGGCCGGGCGTTCCAGATAGGAGGCCGCCTGTGGCGAGGTGGCCACCAGCGCGTCCATCTTGGCGATCAGCTTTTTGGTAAAGGGTTTGTGGTCGCGCTGGGCGGCAGAGGTAAACAAAAGCTTCAGTCGGCAGCGGAACAGGTCGCGCAGGATCAGCCCCAGGATCATTTCGTTGTTGCGTCGCGCATGCCAGACCCTCCAGAGGTCTCGCGACAGAAACGGGATGCGCCAGAGCGGAATATGCGGCACCTCTGGCGGCAACCCCGGACCTGTCGCCCGGACCGGGAAGCTGCGGGCCTGCACAGGGATCAATCGCAGAACCGTCGTCGTCACACCGGACAGACGCCGTTTCAGGTTGGGGGCGATCACGCGGATATCGTTCAGAGAACTGGTCATGACCTTCCTTTAAGCGGTTTCGTCCGGGACGCAAAGCCCATGCATTGGTCTGTGCACACTGTGGGGTCACCAAGATGTGCATTTGCTCTGAGGTAACTTTTTATTAAAAATTCATATAAAGTTAATGAAATTTTAACGATTGCGATTTGTTCGAGGGTCGGCATTGTGTCAGAGGTTGAAACGAAGCCCGATAAAAAGGTCGAAGAACTGGACGCTGTGATCCTCTGGGTCGATGGCAATGATCCCGCTCACCGAGCGAAACGTGAAGCGACTTTAGCGCAAATGGGGGTGACCCAGGCAGGCTTGCGCAATGCCGCCTCCGAGACCCGGTTTGCGGACAATGACGAAATCTATTTCTGCGTTGCTTCCCTGTTGAAATACGCGCCTTTTATCCGGCGTATCCACATAGTGACCGATACTCAGAGGCCCCGCTGGATCGATGCTTTCGCGCGCGAAGGGCTGTGTGCCCCGGATAAGATTCGCATTGTAGATCACCGTGAGATTTTCCGGGGATACGAGGCCGCCCTGCCGACCTTTAATTGCCGCAGCATCGAAGCGTTGCTCTGGAAGATTCCGGATTTGGCAGAACACTTTATCTATCTGAACGACGATTTTTTTCTCAATGCACCGGCAAAGCCGACCGACTTTGTCTCCTCTGACGGCAAGCTCTGGTTGGAAGGGACTGTGAAATCAGTGCGCACAATTGTGTGGCAGGATCGTCTTAAAAACCTGAAGTCCCGGCTTGCTGGACAAGCGTTTCGTAGAACCAGCTTTCAGTCGGCGCAGGCTTTGGCGGCTTCGCTTGTTCTGGCGCGGCGGTTTCTGGCGCTCGAACACACGCCTCGCCCCATGCGTCGTTCCACGTTGCAGACATATTTTTCGAGGCAGCCGGAGCAGTTGCGCAAGCAGATCTCTTATCCGTTTCGGTCGAATGAGCAGTTCAGCCCCTATGCGCTTGCAAATGCGTTGGAGATTGCAGCGGGAACGGCTGTCGCAGTGTCGCCGCGCCCGTCGATATTCATCAAATCCGGCGGCCCCCGTCTGGATGCCCAAATCGAGCAGGTGATGCGGGAAGATATGCCTTCTGGGTGTGTCCAAAGTCTGGATCGTTTCGACCGGGCCGATCAAGACAGGTTGACCGCTGCACTGGTTCAGAAGTTTGCGGATTTCTTGCCGAAAACGCTTGTAGAAAAACAAAGCGACGTAAGGGTGGCTTGAGCTACAGAGACTGTGTGCAGTTGTCCGGGGCCTGGCTGTGTGAAACAAAGGTTGAAAAGGGCGGAAATGATGTCGCGATCGCTGCGACGCCGCGCTATTATGGATTTCCCGACCCGAATAAGGCAGTCAAATGAACACCATCGCCGATGCGTCGCCGCAGGTTTCTGCGTCCCTGTTGATCACGACCTACAATTGGCCGGACGCCTTGGAGAAGGTCTTTTGGGGCCTGTTTGCCCAGACCCGGCGCGATTTTGAGGTGATCATTGCCGACGATGGATCGAGGCCCGAGACCGGTGAGTTGATCGCGCGTAGGCTGCGCGCTCGCCGATCCCGATCGTGCATGTCTGGCAGCCGGATGAGGGCTTTGGGAAATGCCGTATCCTGAATAAGGCGATGGCCGTCGCGCGAGGGGAGCGGATCATCGTCACGGATGGCGATTGTGTCGTGCGCAACGATTTTGTGGACACGCATCTGCGTCAGGCAAGGCCGGGCAGATATTTGTCGGGAAGCTATTTTAAGCAGACCTCGGAGACGTCTGCGGCCATTGATGAGGCGGCGGTCCTGTCCCAGGATGCCTTCACGGCAGGCTGGCTGCGGGCGCATGGCTGTCCCTCGCGACTGCGTCTGATCAAGGTCAGCGCGCGTCCGCCTTTCGACTGGCTGCTCAACCGTCTGATCCAGACAAAACCGTCGTGGAATGGCCATTCGGCCTCCTGCCTGCGCTCGGACGCGGTGCTGGTTAACGGGTTCAACGAAGACATGGTTTATGGCGGGCTGGACGTCGAATTCGGCGTGCGGCTGCAAAACCTTGGGCTGAAAGGGCGGCGCATTCGCTTTTCAACCGTCGCGCTTCACCTGCACCATGAACGCGGCTATGCAACGCCAGAGGCGAAGGAGGCCAACGCGCGTGTGAAGCAACGCACGCGTGAACAAAAGCTGATCCGCTGCGATCGCGGTGTTGATCAATGGCTGGCGGCGGATGGCACCGCGCAGCTGCATCCCGATGATCGTATCGTGCGATACGGCTGAGCCGTACGGTTCATTTCGTTTAGGTCACCTTGGGGCAACGTGCAGGAACGGCAATTGCGCTGAGCTCCGCCTTATGGTGACATGCGCCGGCAAGCGCAGATGTCAGGAGGTATCATGTCCCCATCCTTTGGAACCAGCGGCCTGCGCGGCCTTGTGACAGAGCTCACACCCTCCTTGGTGGGGGCCTATACCCGGGCATTTCTGGCGGCCTGTCCCCACAATGGCCGGGTGTTCGTCGGGCAGGACCTGCGTCCGTCATCGCCGCGCATCGCACAGGATGTCATTGCGGCGGCCCGTGCCGTTGGCGTCGCGTGCGTTGATTGCGGGGCGGTGCCCACGCCTGCGCTGGCCATGGCGTCGATGGCGGCAGACAGTGCTGCCATCATGGTGACCGGCAGTCACATTCCGGCGGATCGCAACGGGCTGAAGTTCTATGTGCCCGGCGGCGAAGTGTCCAAGGCGGACGAAGCGCGTATTCTGACTGCCTATAAGGCAGAGATGGCCGCTGTGGCAGGGCAGCAGGATGCAGGCGATCTGGCTGGGCTGGTCGCGGATGACAGCGTGGCGGACCGCTATGTCGATCGCTATGTGACAGCCTTTGGGGCGGGGGCTCTGGCCGGGCTCAGGCTGGGGGTCTACCGGCATTCTTCGGTCGCACGCGACGTGATGGAGCAGGTGCTGAGGGCTTTGGGGGCGGAGGCGGTGCCGCTGGCCAACTCCGACAGCTTTATCCCGGTAGACACAGAGGCGGTCGATCCCCGGACGCGTGAGATGTTGCAACGCTGGTGTCGTGAGCACGCCCTTGATGGGGTGATTTCCACCGATGGCGATGCTGATCGCCCGATGCTAACCGATGGTCGGGGGCAGGTGGTGCCGGGTGATGTTCTGGGTGTGCTGAGTGCGCGCTTTCTGGGGGCGGAGATCATCTGCACCCCTGTGTCCTCAAACGATATGGTGCGGCGTCTGCCCGGGTTCAGTGCAGTGCATCTGACCCGGATCGGGTCACCCTATGTCATCGCCGCGATGGAGGCGGTTCTGGCCAAGGATCCGGCGGCAAAAGTGGTTGGGTTTGAGGCCAATGGCGGGTTCTTGCTGGGCTTTTCTGCACAGGCGCAGGGGGGGCTTGCCCCTTTGATGACGCGCGATTGTCTGTTGCCGATTCTCGTGCCCTTGGTGGCAGCGCGGGGTGCGGGGCAGTCTTTGGAGGAGGCCATTGCCAGCCTGCCGCCGGTGTTCACCGCGGCAGATCGGGTGCAGGACATCGATCGGGCCAAGGCCAAGGTGTTTCTGGACGCGCTGATCGCCGACCCCGAGATCCGGGCCGCCTTCTTTGCGCCATCGGGTCAGATCGAGCGGGTCGACCTGACGGATGGTTTGCGTGTGGATCTGGCGCAAGGCGCCGTTGTGCATCTGCGCCCCTCCGGCAATGCGCCGGAATTTCGGGTCTATGCACAGGCCGACAGCGCAGAGGCTGCGCAGGAGCTGGTCGCACAGACAATGGCACGTGTCGCCGCGCAGGTGCGCTGAGGGTCACAGGGTGAAGACACTGTCCGGCAGGCGTAAAATCAGGTTCGGGTCCGGCGAAATCGCCGACCAGAGCGGCCAGAGGCTGTCATGCCCGACACCGAAAAAATTACCTCCGGTCTGTGCCAGCAGGCTGGTGATGATCTGAAAGTGCAGATGCGGGGCCCAGCCCCCGTTTTCATGCCAGTCGCCCAGGGGTGACAGGGGCTGTCCGGCGCGCACGTTTGCGCCTTCGGTGATCCCATCCAGCGGGGCTCCCAGATGGCCATAGAGCGTCCAGAATGTCAGCCCCTCCGATGTGCGGTGTTCCAGAATGATGGTGTGGCCATAGTCCAGCGGCTCGGCGTTGTAATGCGCCCGGTGCACACGCCCGTCAAAGGGGGCGCAGACGGCAGTGCCTGCCGGGGCGAAAATGTCGATGCCCAGATGACGGCTGCGCGGTTCGGGACCGGAGGCATCGCGATATTGATCCGCGATATAGACACTGCGCTTTTCCCCATAAAGACCGTAGCCGAAAACGGGCGTCCTCTGGGCAAGCGCCGCTGGGCGCTGTGCTGAGAACCAGTCGTCAAAGGCACGGTCGGAAAAGGCCGGCATGCCGGGCCGGTCGCAGGGCAAGGCAACGGCATGGGCATCTTGTGGCGCAGGCGACATCACCGGCGCGGGGCTGGCCTGTTTCAGATGTGCCTGAATGGCCGCGCTCTGTGGGATCGGCGCATGGCCGGCGGTCATACGGATCAGTGCGGTCAGAAAGGCCGGATCGAGGGCATCAAGGCGCGCGGCAAGCGCGGCTGCCGCCGGATCGGCGGAGGCCTGACGCAGGGCTTGCAGCAACGCATCGGCCTCGCCTTCGGTCAGAGACACGCCGGACAGGCTGTCGCGCAGCGCAGTGTTCAGGTCGTCTGCGCTGCGCAGATCGTCGCGCAGGGACTGTGCGATTTGGTCAAGTTTCCTGACTTCGGAGGGGGAAGGCATCGGCATGGGCACCCGCTGAGATCGCGTTTGAAAGTTTTGGGCACTCTGGCGCAAACCGGCGGTTGGCGCCAGAGGCCGGAGACAAAAACAGCCCCGCAAAAGGGGCTGTTCCAAGGTGTTGTCGCGTGGATCTTTTTTGCTCAGGCTTTCATCGAGCCGGTTTCGACAAACCGCTGGTGCCAGCTCAGCGCTTCGTTCAGCAGGTGCGGTGCATGGCCGCCGAAAGAGTCGCGTTTGGCGCGTTCGTAGTAGTCGCGCAGCATCGGGCGGAAGTCCGGATGGGCGCATTTGTCGATGATTTTCTCGGCGCGCTGGCGCGGGGACAGCCCACGCAGATCGGCCAGACCTTGCTCCGTGACAATAACATGCACGTCCTGCGAAATATGGTCAGTATGGGCCACCATCGGAACGATGGCCGAAATGGCGCCGCCCTTGGCAGTCGACGGCGTGACAAAGATCGACAGATAGGCATTGCGCGCGAAATCACCCGAACCGCCAATGCCGTTCTGCATCCGGGAGCCCATCACATGAGTGGAGTTCACATTGCCATAGATGTCGGCTTCAATCAGCCCGTTCATGGCGATACAACCAAGGCGGCGCACCAGTTCCGGGTTGTTCGAAATGTCCTGTTGACGCAGCAAAAGTTTGTCACGGAAGAAAGCGGCATTTTCATTGAAATACTGGGCTTTTTCAGGCGACAGCGAAAAGGCCGTGGCTGAAGCCATGCGCAGAGTGCCTGCTTCGATCATATCGAGCATGCCGTCCTGAATCACCTCGGTGAAGGCTGTCATCTGTTCGAAGGGCGTATCGATCAGCCCGGTCAGAACCGCGTTGGGAACGTTTCCGACGCCGGATTGCAGCGGCAGCAAGCTGGGTGGAAGGCCAGCGCGTTTGGCTTCCCATTCGAGGAATTCGATGATTTCGCCAGCGATGAATTTGGCTTTGTCATCCGGCGGGTTGAAGGGCGCGTTGCGGTCAGGTGCGTCGGTTTCCACCACGGCGACCACCTTGGCGGGGTCTATGTTGAAATGGGTTTGGCCAATGCGCTGATCCGGCCTGGTCAGTTGGATCGGCAGGCGGTTCGGTGGCAGGGCAGTGCCATAGTAGATGTCGTGCATCCCGTCGAGCAGCGCGGTTTGCCAGCTGTTGACTTCAAGGATGATCTTGTCGGCCAGTTCGAGCCAGGTTTTGTTGTTGCCCACCGAAGACGAGGGGATCAGGCTGCCATCGGCGGCAATGCCGGAGAGCTCCACGACGGCAGTGTCCATCTTGCCAAGGAAACCTTCCCAGGCCATCGGGGCAACCTGGCTGAGGTGCATGTCGAGGTAGCGCATTTCACCTGAGTTGATCTGTGCACGCGCGGTCGGATCGGTGTTGAAAGGCAGGCGATAGTCGATGCCTTTGGCTTTGGCCAGCGCGCCATCCAGCTCCGGGCCGGTCGAGGCGCCACTCCAGATGCCGACCTTAAAAGGGTTGCCCTTGGCGTGTTCGCTTTCGATGCGCGCGGCCAGTGCCTGAGGCACGGCTTTGGGGTAGCCCGACCCGGTAAAGCCGCTCATGCCGATGATCGCGCCTGGTTCAATCAGGCTGGCGGCGTCTTCGGCACTCATGATCTTGGACTGGAAGGATTGGGCTGCAATTCGGCTGGGGCGCGTCACGATACTCTCCATTTCTATCATGCGGACGGAGCCTGAGGCTTGCGGCCTGAAACGGGTCTCCTCCCAGCTTCAACGTCCGTAGAATATGCATCTAGGCCAGCTTCGGGGGGAGCTTCCAGTCACATTCTGCTGAAGCAAGGCGGATATGCAGTTTTGCACAGAATTATTGCAAAATATTTGCAATTCAGCAAAAATATCCAAGGTTTGCAAAGAAAAACAAGGGGGAAATCCCCCTTGTTTGCAAATATTTTCGGGGATCTTTCGCAGTGAGCTTCCTCTCGGCCTGAGTGAGTCGCGCTGATCCTGGGCCTCAGGCCATATAGCCGCGCTCCACGCGCAGGAACTGACGTACACGAGACGCGTCCTTTGTGCCTTTGCGCTTACGATCCAGTTGCGCCCACAGCGGGTTGCGCCGCGCTGCGCGCTCTTGTGCGAGGAAATGAACCATCCGGCTGTTGCGGGTGGCGCCATGCGGTTTGTCGAGCAAATGTCGTGTCATCTCAGTCCTCCTGTCTGAATACGATTTTGCGAATTGGAGGCGCAGTCTAACAGATATAGGCCGCTTTGTCTGCGGCGCTTTCCGGCTTTGCAACGTGCCGCTCAGGATTTCGGCGCGGAGCTGTCCGTTTTGGCCAACGACGCGAGGCAGTCGGCCAAGGCATCTGGCATCGCGAAATAGGGCAAATGTCCCGACGGCAGGTGATGGATGCTGCCCTCGGGCCAGACCGCGGTCATGCGGGCCTGTTCTTCGGGCGGGATCAGTCGGTCGTGTTCGCACAGAATATAGCTGCGTGGACGTGAGAAGGCCGCATCAAGGGCGGTCAGCGCGGTGTTCTGCGGGGCGATGGCTTCGGGGCAAAGATTGTCGCGGGCGTACTCCAGCGTGTCTTCGGGGCAGTCGTGAAACAGCGCGTCGGCAATCTTGTCGCGCCGGAACAGAAAGGCGCGACCGTCGTCGGTGCGTTCGATGGCTTCAAGGATCGGTTGCCGGGTGGCAGCGCGGCGCAGGTCGGCGATGCTTTTGCCCGCTTCGGGAACATAGGCGCAGAGATAGACAAGCTGCACGATCTTGTCGGGGGCATCCTGTGCGGCCGCGGTGATTGGGTAACCGCCGGCAGAATGGCCCACCAGAATGACCGGTCCGCCATGTTTGGAGATATCCTCCAGAATCGCCCGTTTGTAGCTGTCGAGACTCACTTCGGTGTAATCGGTATGATCGCGACCGTGACCGGGCAGGTCGATGGCGCGTGCTTTGAGGCCGCGCGCCTTCATGGCGCTCAACAGATCGCGCCAGCACCACGCCCCGTGGCAGGCGCCATGTACGAGAAGAAAGCTGGGGTCAGACATGGCCGATTTCCTTGAGAAAGCTGCTGATATGGGCTGCATAGTCTTCCGGCGCGTCTAGAGGCGGCAGATGCCCGGACCGGCGCATCAGTTCAAAACGCGCGCCGGGGATCACGCCGATGGTTTCGCGCATCAAATCCGGTGGGGTGTCGCCGTCATGGCCGCCTGCGATCCCAAGGCAGGACAGGCGCAATCCGGATGTCGGGGTGTAGAAGTCCGTGCCCGCCATGGCTGCGGCACAGCCAAGATAGCCGTCGACAGATGTCTGGGTGAGGGTTTCTAGGCAGGCCAGCGCGCGCGGGTCGCGGCGCATTCTGGGGGCGAACCAGCGCTCCGTCAGGTCGGGGATGCGTGCTGTCAGCCCCTTGTCGCGGATCTGTGCGATATGACGTTCCCAGATGGTGCGAATGCCGATCTTGGCGGCGGTGTTGGACAGCACCAGAGCGCGGATCTGATCCAGCCGCTTAACAGCCAGCCCCTGCGCGACCAGGCCGCCGAGCCCCAGTCCGACGAAGACTGCGTCGCGGATGGCGAGCCGGTCTAAAAGCTGTTCGGCATCGCGGATCAGGCTGCCCATAGAATAGGGGCGGGGCGGGGCGTCGGTTTGGCCATGCCCTCGCAGGTCATAGCGGATGATCCTTAGCCCGTCGGGCAGATGCGGCATCACCGCATCCCAAAGCTGCAACTGGGTGCCGAGCTCATGGGCGAAGACCACGGGCCGCCCTTCCGATGTGCCTTCTTCGGTCCAGTGCATCTGCAGCCCATTCAGAGGTTCGATCATGCCAGCGCCTCGATGAAGCGGGTCAGAACCGTCTGGCTTTCGGGTTCATCCAGAAAGGGCACATGGCCGCGACCGGGCACTTCGGCGGCGATCATATCGGGGCGGCGGCGCTGCATTTCGGCAAAGCAATCGCGGCTGAGCAGATCGGAGTTTTCGCCGCGCAGCGCCGCCAGCGGTAGCCCGTCGAAGGCATCGAAAAACGGCCAGAGATCGGGCACATTCCCAGTGACGCTTTGTGCCTCGATCGCGTCGCGCAGCTTTGGATCATAGCGCAGTTCCAGCCGCCGGGGGCCTTCGGTCCAGATCCGGCGTGCATAACGGCGCCACTGGTCCTGCGAGACATTGGGAAAGGCGGTGCCAAGCGCCTTTGGCAACCGCTCTGCGGCGTCGTCAAAGGAGCGATACGCGCTGGGACGTCCGAGATAGTCCATGATGTGGCTCAGCCCGTCCGGCAGGATTTCGGGTCCGATGTCGTTTAGCATCACCCCAGTGAGCCGCTCTTTTGCCGTGGCCGCCAGCCCCATGGCGATCAGCCCGCCGCGCGAGGTGCCCAGAATGGCTGTGCGCTGAAGGCCAAGATGGTCCAGAAGCTCCAGAGCGTCGGCAGATTCGCGCGGCAGGGAATAATTGAGGACGTTGGGGTCATGATCGGAGGCACCCCGACCACGGCTGTCGAGCCGGATCAGCTGCGCGCGGTCGGAAAATATCTCCACCACTGGTTCAAAATCATCCATGTTGCGTGTCAGCCCGGCCAGACAGAGCAGGGGTGGCCCGTTCCCCTGAATGTCATAGGCGAGCGACAGACCGTCAGTGGTGGTAAAAAACGCGGGCATCGGGGTCTCCTTTGGCCGCAGAGTGTCATGTGATGGCGTCAGAGAAAAGACGCAACACTGTCCGCATGTCAAAAGCGGCGCTGGGTTGCGTCACGTTTCGTAGCAGCGCGCGCTCTGAAAACACTGGGAAAAATTCTCAAAACCTGAGAGAGTTTCCGCGAACAGGTGTGAGATGGTCGCGGCAACGTGCATCTCGCAGAGGGCTTTTCAGGAGAGTGCCATGAGCAACACCGTGGACAAATGGCGCGAAAACCTGCGCGCATTGCAAGCGCAGCTCGAACGTGAAGCTGCAGAGGCGCGCGAACGGTTTCAGTATCGGTTTTCCAATGGGCGGGTGGTCTTCGAAGAGGAAGCACGCCGACGCGGGCGGCATTGGCGGGTGCGCTGGCATGTGTTCCTAAAGCGGGCGCGCCCGATGGAACTGGTGACCGCGCCGGTGATCTATTCGCTAATCGTGCCCTTTGTGCTGCTCGATCTTTTCGTGACCGTGTATCAGGCGATCTGTTTTCCGGTCTACAAGATCCCCAAAGTGGACCGCAAAGCCTATATTGCGGTGGATCGGCACAAGCTGACCTATCTGAACTTCATGCAGAAGCTGAACTGCGTCTACTGCGGCTATTGCAACGGGCTTTTGGCCTATGTGCGCGAAATCGCCGGGAGGACGGAATACTACTGGTGTCCGATCAAACACGCGCGCAACCTTCCCGACCGCCATGAACATTACAATGACTTTCTGGCCTTCGGCGATGGCGAAACCTGGGATCGCGATTTTCAGTCGATGAAACGTAAGGCGCGCGCCTGCGAAGACTGCGACGGCTGTCATTAAGGCGGTGTTCGCGGGGGGGGCTAGAGCGCCCCGCGCATCATGTCGGCGACATTCTCGGCAATCATCATGGTGGGCGCGTTGGTGTTGCCCGCGATGATCCGTGGCATGATCGAGGCATCGACGACACGCAGTCCTTCGACCCCGCGCACCCGGGCCTGCGGATCGACTACCGAGGCGGAATCCGTGCCCATGCGACAGGTGCTCACTGGATGGTAGATCGTTTCCGCGCGCGCCCGGATGTCGGCGATCAGATCCGCATCGGATTGCACCTTCGTGCCGGGCAGGCGTTCGCGTTTGATGTGCCTGGCCAAAGGCGGCGCGGCCATGATCCGGCGAATGATGCGAAAGCCGTTGAGCAGGGTCTCCACGTCTTCCTCGGCGCTCAGATAGCCCGGTTCGATGCGGGCTTTCGCCAGAGGATCGGCGCTGGCCAGTGTGATCCGGCCGCACGACTTCGGCAGCAGGTCGCAGACATGCAGTGTCATGCCATAACCGGGAGTGATCCGGCGCCCGTGATCGCGCAGATAGGCGGGCAGGAAATGGAACTGCAGGTTCGGCCGGTCCCGACTGTCGTCGGATTTCACGAAGCCCCCGGCCTCGGCCACATTCGAGGTCAACTCGCCACTGCGATGGCGGGCGAACTGGACCCCGGCACGCAAGGTGCGGGGCAGGTAGCTGGGGGATATCGCAATCGGCGCGCGCCCTTTGGTCTGGGTCATCACCGTGATGTCGAGATGGTCGGCGAGGTTTTCACCGACGTCCGGCGCGTGATGGCGCAGCGCGATGCCATGGGCTTTGAGGGTGTCGGCGGGGCCGATGCCCGAAAGCATGAGCAGCTGCGGCGAATTGATGGCCCCGCCTGACAGGATCACCTCGCCGCCCGGGGCAAGCATGATGGTGCGGCCCGAAAGCGCCACGCCGCTGGCGCGGCGGCCCTCGAACAGGACACGGGTGACCTGCGCCCCGGTTTCAATCGTCAGGTTTTTGCGGTGGCGCACCGGGTCGAGAAAAGCGCGCGCCGTGGAAAACCGTCGGCCCGCTTTCTGCGTGACCTGATAAAGGCCGACGCCTTCCTGATTGGCGCCATTGAAATCGGGGTTTTCTGGATAGCCTGCGGCGACGCCCGCCGCGACAAAGGCCTTGGACAGCGGGTTGGGCTGTTTGAGATTGCTGACGGACAGGGGCCCATCGGTTCCATGCCATGCGTCGCGAATGTCGGCATTGTTTTCCAGCCGTTTGAACAGCTCAAGGGCGCGCGCCCAGCCCCACTGCGCCCCGGCGGCCTCGGCCCAGCCTTCGTAATCTGCCGGGTGGCCGCGCATGTAGATCATCGCATTGATCGAAGAGGAGCCCCCGAGCGTCCGACCGCGCGGCCAATACAGGCGGCGATTGTTCAGCGCCGGATCCGGGGCGGTTTCATAAGCCCAGTTGACGGCTCCGATCCATGACATCGCCGCCAGCCCGAGCGGGATATGGATGAACGGAGAGCGGTCTCTGGGCCCCGCTTCGATCAGGCAGACACGGGTGTTTGGATCTTGTGACAGCCGATTGGCCAGAACGGCCCCGGCGGAGCCGGCGCCGACGATGATATAGTGATACATGCTCTCTCTCCCTGCGGGCAGGCTACACCAGCTTTGGGGTTTGCCAGCAGGGACGTTGCGTCATCGGTTTCGATCATGCCGTGCGCAGGAAAAAGCCCCGCCAGAGGGGCGGGGCTGAAACAATGGGGCAGGGATGCAGTGTCAGAGGTTTTCGATCTGGGGCATGCCGACGATGTGATAGCCGCCGTCCACATGGATAATCTCACCTGTGGTGTAGCAACCGCCATCGGAGTTCAGATAGACCGCCGTGCTGCCCACCGCCTCAAGCGTGGCGTTGGAGCGCATCGGCGCGTTCTGTTCCGTGTGCTTGTAGGTGCGCCGCGCCCCGCCGATGGCAGAGCCTGCAAGGGTTTTCATCGGTCCGGGAGAGATCGCATTCACCCGGATGCCCTGCGGCCCCAGATCGTTGGCCAGATAACGCACCGAGCTTTCCAGCGCGGCCTTGGCCACGCCCATGACGTTGTAATTCGGCGTCACGCGGTTCGACCCGCCATAGGTCAGCGTGATCAGCGAACCGCCTTCGGGCATCATTTCGGAGGCGCGTTTTGCTACGTCGATGAAGCTGAAGCAGGAAATGTGCAGCGAGTTCTTGAAGTTCTCTTCCGAAGTGTTGATGAACCGGCCGGTCAGTTCGGATTTGTCGGAATAGGCGATGGCGTGGACGACGAAATCGAGGGTGCCCCATTTCTTTTTCAACGCGTCGAAGGCCGCGTCCATCTGGGCTGCGTCGGTGACGTCTACGTCAACCATTGTGTCGGAGCCAACAGAGGCCGCGAGCGGCTGCAACCGCTTGCCGAAGGCCTCGCCCTGATAGGTGAACGCCAGCTCCGCGCCCTCATCGGCACAGGCTTTCGCAATGCCCCATGCGATGGAGCGTTCATTCGCAACGCCCATCACGAGCCCGCGCTTGCCTTTGAGAAGATCCGCCATCTTTTTCTTTTCCGTTCTTAGCCCAGATATTTCGACAAAAGCATCGAGCCGTTGGTGCCGCCAAAGCCGAAGGAATTGGTCATCACCGTGTCGAGGCCCGCATTTTCCACCAGTTTGGTAGCAATCTCATTTTCGTGGATCGCTGGGTCGAGCGTCTCGACGTTGATCGAGGGGATGATGAAGTCGTTCTGAAGCGCCAGCAGACAGTAGACCGCTTCCTGCGCGCCGGTGGCGCCTTGGGAGTGGCCGGTCATGGATTTCGTCGAGGAAATCAGCGGGGTGTTGCCTTCGCCAAAGACACGGCGGACGGCTTCGACCTCGCCCACGTCCCCGACCGGGGTCGATGTGCCGTGCGCGTTGATGTAGCCGACTTTGCGACCTTCTTCGAGCGACTGAAGCGCAAGACGCATCGCGCGTTCGCCGCCTTCGCCCGAAGGCGCAACCATGTCAGCCCCGTCGGATGTAGCGGCAAAGCCGGTGACTTCGGCGTAGATTTTTGCGCCGCGGGCCTTGGCATGTTCCAGCTCTTCGAGCACCAGAATGGCGCCGCCGCCAGAGATCACGAAGCCGTCGCGATCCGCGTCAAAGGCGCGCGAGGCCTTTTCCGGCGTGTCGTTGTATTTCGACGACATGGCGCCCATGGCGTCAAAGAGGCAGGACAGGGTCCAGTCCAGCTCTTCGCCGCCGCCGGCAAACATCACGTCCTGTTTGCCCATCATGATTTGTTCGGCGGCGTTGCCGATACAATGCAGCGAAGTCGAACAGGCCGAGGTGATCGAATAATTGATCCCCTTGATCTGATAGGCCGTTGCGAGGTTGGCGGAAATCGTTGACCCCATACATTTGGGCACCGCAAAGGGGCCAACACGCTTGGTGGAACCGGATTTCAGAACCGACTGATGCGCGGTCAGCATCGCAGAGGTGGAGGGACCACCCGAACCGGCAATCAGGCCGGTGCGGGGGTTCACCACGTCGCTTTCTTCAAGGCCAGAATCCGTAATCGCCTGATTCATGGCGATATAGGCGTAGGCCGCTCCCGGTCCCATGAAGCGCAGGGCGCGTTTGTCGACATGTTCCTTGATGTCGATATCCACGGCCCCGGCGATCTGAGAGCGGAAGCCGTGCTCTTTCATGTCCTCATTGGCGGTGATGCCGGATTTGCCCGTCTTGAGCGAGGCCAGCACTTCATCGGCATTGTTGCCGATGGATGAGACGATCCCAAGACCGGTGACGACGACGCGACGCATGGCGTTTTCCTTCCCTTATTTCCTGTACGTGTTGGCTCTGAAGCTGGTCCGACGGATCAGCTTTCAGACAACGCGACTTTCATATCGGTGACCTGGTAGATCAATTCGCCGTCGGCCTCGACGATCCCGTCGGCGACGCCCATGGTCAGGCGGCGGCTTTGAACGGCCTTTTTGAAATCGATCTTATAGGTGAGCATTTTGCGGTCCGGGCGGACCATGCCGGTGAGCTTCACTTCGCCAACGCCGAGGGCGTAACCACGCCCCTGCCAGCCGCGCCAGCCGAGGTTGAAACCTGTCAGCTGCCACAGACCATCAAGGCCAAGGCAGCCAGGCATGATCGGGTTGCCGGGGAAATGGCAGTCGAAGAACCACAGATCCGGGGTGATGTCGAATTCCGCGATCACATGGCCTTTGCCATGGGCGCCACCGTCAGCCGAGATGTCCGTTATGCGGTCCATCATCAGCATCGGCGGGGCCGGAAGCTGCGCGTTGCCGGGGCCAAACAATTCGCCCGCCGCACATTTCAGCAGATCTTCCTTGGTGAAACTCGTGGGATACTCGGCCATATAGAACCTTTGCCTTCCTGCAATCTTTCAAAGTCGTTTTTCCTCTATCACCCCCTGCCAACAGCACGCAAGACGCAAGACAGATCCCGTCCGGGAGCGCCCGGAGCCGGGGTAAAGGGTGGCTCATGCAACTATATAAGGGTTTTCCATTTGAAATTCACTGCCCTGTGGCCTTATATTCGGTCCCAGTCTCTAGGAACGGATACTCCATGACCCAGATCAAAGACCCAGAAACACGCCGCGGCGAAGCATGGCTTGCCGGTGCCGGAGTGCGCCCGACGCGTCAGCGTCTGGCCTTGGCGACGCTTTTGGTGGGCGACGGACACGACCGGCACGTCACGGCAGAAAGTCTGTTTGCCTCCGCCCGAGATGCGGGTGAAAAAGTGTCTCTTGCAACCGTCTACAACACCCTGCGGGCTTTTTGTGAGGCAGGTCTGATGCAGGAAGTCACGGTCGATGGTTCGCGCAGCTATTTTGACACGAACATGGACGAGCACCCGCATTTCTTCTGGGAAGACAACGGGGAGCTGACCGATGCGCCAGCCAAGGAACTGAAGATCGAGCGTCTTCCCGACGCCCCGGAGGGCATGGAAATCGCTGCGGTCGATGTGGTGATCCGCCTGCGCCCCAGAGCGCGCCACTAAGGCCCAGATCTTGACAGTGAGACAAAGGCCCTGCTTTCTGGCGGGGCTTTTTTGTGGAGTGATGTCATGACTGTTTTTACCGGCCCCGATGAAACCGACCGCTGTGCGTGGTGCGCCTCCGACCCGGAGTACATCCGGTATCATGACGAGGAATGGGGCTATCCGGTCGCCGATGACATTCGTCTTTTCGAAAAAGTCTGCCTCGAAGGGTTTCAGTCTGGCCTGTCCTGGTGGACGATTCTGCGAAAGCGTGAAAATTTCCGTGCGGCCTTTGCCGGGTTCGATTTTCACAAGGTCGCGAAGTTTGACGAGGCGGATGTGGCGCGGTTGCTGGCGAATGCGGGCATCGTGCGGCACCGGGGCAAGATCGAAGCCACGATCAACAATGCCGCCCGCGCGATCGAGGCCGAGGCGGAATTTGGCTCTCTGGCGGCGTTTTTCTGGTCGTTCGAACCCCATGAGGATGAAAGCGGCGGTGAAGTCGTCGCGATGACAGAAACGTCCAAGCGCCTGTCGAAGGCGTTGAAGAAACGAGGGTGGAAATTTGTCGGTCCGACCACCTGCTATGCGTTCATGCAAGCCATGGGCATGGTGAACGATCACGCCTGTGGCTGTGTCTTTCATGCCGTGGCCGAGGACAAGCGTCACAGGTTTGTCCGCCCACGCTGATGGAACTGGCTGCGATGTGGGCGCGTTTTCTTTCAAACGAAAGGAGGCACGCCATGACAACGCTGCTGACACTTGAGAAAAACGAAGCCGTCACACATGACACCCGCCATCTGGTGTTTTCCTGTCCAAAGGGGCTCGACATCCAGCCGGGGCAGGCGGTGGATATGACCATCCTGCGCGAAGGGTTTCGCGACGAAAGCCGTCCTTTTACACCGGTCAGCCTGCCGGGGCAGGACACGGTTGAATTCGTGATCAAGAGCTATCCCGAGCATGACGGCGTCACCAAGGAGATCCCAACGCTGCGCAAAGGGGAGATGGTGGAGATTTCCGATCCCTGGGGCGCCATTCAGGACGAAGGTCCCGGCGTGTTCATCGCCGGGGGCGCAGGTGTGACCCCGTTTCTGGCAATTCTGCGGGCGCGACTGAAGGCAAAAGGCTCGCTGTCGGATTGCACGTTGATTTTCTCCAACAAGACCGAAAACGATATTCTTCTGCGCGACCAATTGGAAGAGATGCAAGGGCTGCGCACGGTCTTTACCGTCACTGAGGATCCGGACAGCGATCTGGCAACTCGACGGATCAATCGCGATTTTTTGGCCGATCACATTGATCCGGCTGGGCAGCATTTTTACATCTGCGGTCCGGATCAGATGATCGCGGATGTGACCGAGGATCTGAGAGCCTTGGGGGTGCCGGAGGCGCGAATCGTTGTGGAGCAGTTCGATTGATCTATTGATATGATCTTTTGAACAGGGCCCACGGGTTCGGCATGGCGACTGGCTGGGGGGGGGCGTGGAGGCTCCCCGTCAGGACGCCTGACCACGCGCCTCAGCGTGACACGAACCGGGCCAGTCCCCGCAGCCAGAGGCGGGCAGCAGAAATGTCGATGCTGTCGAGCGCGTTCAGATCCAGCGTTGCGGTAACCAACCGCTCAATCCACGCGTGCCGTTCTGTGTTCTTGTCCTCGGACAATTTCAGGCCCGCTGCGGCATGCAGCATCTGGCGCAGCTCCTGCACGTCGCGCATTCTGCGAAAGGCGTGCATCATTGCGGCGCGGCGCGGCGGGGCGCTGCGCCAGTCTTGCCTGCTTGTGTCCCGAAACAGCGCGGTGACGCGTTGTCCCGCGCCCTGGCAGTCAAAGGCCGCGCATCCGCTGTAGCCGCGCCGCGCAAGATCGTCGTGGATGGAACAGGAAAATCCCGACAGGTGATGGCAGGCGGTGCCGGCGTCTTTGCTGTGGGCAAACTGGTCGCCCTGATCAAATGCCAGCGCCATGCAGCATAAAGCGGCACAGTTTGCGCAATCGGCTGTGAACTCATCGGCACCCATAGCGCCATTTGAGGCTAAAACGCCGTGGGATCAATACCAAAGCCGCATTGGTATCTGGGACAAGGCGTGACAAAGCCGCGACAGCAGGGCTGCGCGGCTTTGTCGATTGCGGTCTAGGTTTTACGGATTGCAGACGGATCTGCGGGCCTTGGCCTCAGACGATTTCCACAACCTCGATGGCAAAGGTCAGATCTTCGCCCGCCAAACGGTGGTTGGCGTCAAGGGTGACCTCGGTGTCGGAGATCTCGACCACGGTGACCGGGATCACCTGACCTTCGGGGCTTTGCATCTGCAGTTGCAGGCCGACCTCGAGCGGGATCTCCGCCGGGATCTGTTCGCGCGGCACAGCTTGCTGGGCTTCAGGGTGACGCTGGCCATAGGCTTCGTCTGCCACGGCGACGATGGTCTTTTTCTCACCGACGGTCATGCCCGGCAGGTGCTTGTCCATGCCCGGAATGATCTGGCCGGAGCCAACGGTGAATTCCAGCGGGTCGCGACCCTCGGAGCTGTCAAAGACGGTGCCGTCGGACAGGGTGCCGGTGTAATGAATACGAACTTTGTCGCCCGATTTAACTTCGGTCATGAGAATGCTTTCAGTTTGTGGGGGTGAGTTTCGAGGCTGCTTCTTCGCAGGTGCTCGTCGATTGGCCCTCAAGATAAGGGCTGCAGGTGAGATGTAAAGGGGAGGCCGGGCGTGTTCTGCGACAAATCAGGCCGATTTCAGAACCATTGCCCGGGTTCCATCAATCCAAGGTCCAGAAGCTGCTGGCTGTTCCATGTGAACGGCGTGGAATTGTGCCAGTGAAAGCTGGCGATGTCGAAGGTCGACCCCGCATTGGATTTCAGCGCTTTTGCCGTGCGGAAAGACACGATGGCTGCCGTCAGGTTGTGATGCCAGGGGCAGGCATAGGTGTTGTATTCTTCGATGTTGAACAGATGGTCTTCGCTCAGCTTCAGGCCCTTTTGCGCCTTGAAGATCGCAATCCTGTCGATCCGGCGGCGGCGCGTGGGAATATGTTCCTCAAAGCGCCAGCGCAGCCCGCCGAAAAAATCCAGTTGCCGGTCCTTTGGCTGGCCGCTGCTGTTCGGGCGCGCCAGCGCGTAATAGCCGGATTTGTCGAGATGCGCGTCTTCGATCGATACGGCATCGGGCGCTTGGCTCAGATCGCCGGCATAGATGTCGATCACATAGGTCAACATCGCGTCGCGGCGTTCTTCGGTGTGAAACGTCAGCATATCGGTGATGCTGCGGGTCTCGCAGAACGGAAAGAACAGATATTCCGTGTTGTAGCAATAATAGAGCCAGAGGTCGGGGGCTGCAGCGATGATGCGATTGACCGCCTGTGACAGCATGTTCTTAGCCCGGGTCGCATAGTTGATGTTCTGGACCCGGGGGTCGGGTATGTCGGGCAGATTCAGTTCTTTGGGAGCAAACAGGAGCACCTGTTTGAAGCCCAGATCCAAATGGTGGAAAACGGTTGTGTCCACCTGTACCGGATCTTCGGCAAAAATCAGGGCGACCGGCCCTTTGGTCAGGGCCGCCGTTCCGGAACCGAGAAAACTGTCGAGACTGTCGTGACGCATGAACACTCCGTTGCGGGTTCCCAGTGAACTCGCAGTGCGCTCAAAAAGCCATGAGTGCCACCGGATTGCAAGGCTGCCTGCAGCGCGCGCGGGGATGGGTTTGCGGTGCGATGATGTACGCTGGGCGGGGGCTGTGGTAAAACCCATTTGCCCCAAACCCCGTCTTCCTGTAGGGAGACGCCTTGAATTTCCCTGAGAGCGCGGACGAAGGCCATGGCCGACACCAACACCAAGAAGCTTTTTATCAAGACCTATGGCTGTCAGATGAACGTCTATGACAGCGAGCGCATGGCCGAAAGCCTTGGCGGGTCGGGCTATGTCGAGGTGTCTTCACCCGAAGAGGCGGATATGATCCTGCTCAATACCTGTCACATCCGTGAAAAGGCCGCAGAGAAGGTCTATTCCGAACTCGGGCGCTACAAGGATCTGAAGATTGCGAACCCGGATCTGAAAATCGGTGTCGCGGGTTGCGTGGCGCAGGCCGAAGGCGAAGAGATCATGCGGCGTCAGCCGATGGTCGATCTGGTGGTCGGGCCGCAAAGCTATCACCGTCTGCCAGAGCTGGAAGCCAAGGCCGGGCATGGCGAAAAGGCGCTCGATACCGATTTCCCGGAAGAGGACAAGTTCGAGAAACTGAAAGCCCGTCCCAAAGCGAAGCGTGCGCCGGCGGCGTTTCTGACAGTGCAGGAGGGCTGCGATAAATTCTGTGCGTTCTGCGTTGTGCCCTATACCCGTGGTGCCGAAGTGTCGCGCCCGGTGGAGCGCGTTCTGAGCGAGGCGCGCGATCTGGTCGAACGCGGCGTGCGTGAGATCACGCTGCTGGGCCAAAACGTCAACGCCTACCACGGCGCGGGGAGCGGCGGGTCGTGGGGGCTGGCGCAGCTGATCCGGGAACTGGCTAATGTCGACGGGCTGGACCGTATCCGTTTCACCACCTCGCACCCCAATGACATGGAGGACGATCTGATCGCAGCCCATGGCGATTGCGAAAAGCTGATGCCCTATCTGCATCTGCCGGTGCAGGCAGGTGGCGACAAGATTCTCAAGGCGATGAATCGCAAGCACACCGCCGAGGAGTATATTCGTTTGATCGAACGCATACGTGCGGCGCGCCCTGATATTGCGCTGTCCGGCGATTTTATCGTCGGCTTCCCGGGCGAGACTGATCAGGATTTCGAAGACACGATGGCCTTGGTCCGCGAAGTCACCTATGCCTCGGCATTTTCGTTCAAATATTCCCCGCGTCCGGGCACGCCGGCAGCGGAAAAGACAACCAAGATGGTTGATCCGGACGTGGCTTCTGAACGGCTCTATCGTCTGCAGGCTCTGATCACCGAGCAGCAGCGCGCGTTTCAGGACGCGATGGTGGGGCGTGAGGTCTCGGTCCTGTTTGAACGCAAGGGGCGGATGCCGGGCCAGATGGTCGGCAAGTCGGACTATTTGCATGCAGTTCACGTGACCGATGATGTCGCCGTGGGCGAGATTCGCCGCGTCAGAATCATGGAAAGTGGCCCGAACTCACTCGGTGGCGTTCTGTCTGAGTGAGCGCATAGCTGTTTATTGGTGTGAGTTGGGTGCTAATAATGCCCGCAGGCGGGGTTCCGTTTCTATATATGCGTCAATGGCGCAGTTTTTCACTTCACATGAGGGGCTATCCTGTTATTTTCAGTCCGACATTTGGCAAAATTATCGGATGGTGGCAGAAAGCCTCGTTCTGTTGAATTTTGTGTGGGGCGTGCAAAAGGTGAGGTTGGCCATTGTGAGTGATAAATTCTTTCAGACCAAATGGGTCTTCCCCCTGATGGCGGTTGTTTCTGCCAGCATTTTTCTGGCTGGAGTCGCCGATCAGGCAAAGGCACAGACCGTTGTGGGTGAGCGCTATGAACCTGCGATCTGGATCGATCCGGATGGCTGTGAACATTGGGCCATGGACGATGGCGTCGAGGGCTATATGGACCTCAAGCGTGATCGCAATGGCATGCCGACCTGCCACCCGGTCAATTCCTGCGCGGTGATGAACTCGGACCAGCTCTTTGCGGTCGACAGTGCGCGTGTGTCCAAGGCCGGACGCGACCACCTTGCGGCGTTCTTCCGCGATGCCAAGGCGCTCTCCTATATTATCATCGGGCATACCGACAGCACGGCCTCTGACGAATACAATATGCGTCTGTCCGAACGCCGTGCCAAAGCGGTTGCCGGGATCGCGCAGTCGGTCGGGGCGCGTGTGGCGGACGTCCGCGGTTATGGCGAACGGATGCCGAAAGCGTCGAATTCCACAGCGGCGGGGCGTCAGCAGAACCGTCGTGTTGAAATCCTGTGTATCAAATGAGGAGCGGAGCCATGAAAGCAGTTAAGGCCGTAGCGCTTCTCTCAGTATTGGGTGCCATCGCCGGGTGTACTGATGCGGGGCTGTATCAAGAGCACAAGAAAGACAAGACGGTCGACCGTGGCTTCGACAGCAAGCACCTGAGCCAGCTTGAGGCCGGGATCTGGATCGATCCGAATGGCTGTGACCACTGGATCATTGACGATGGCGTCGAAGGTTACCTGTCACCACGTGTGGACAAATACGGCAAACCCGTCTGTTCCGGCATCGCGCCGCCGAATACCGCCGTTGGCCCCTATAAGAGCGGGTCGAGCTTTGACGATCCGATCTAAGATCGAAACAGGTTGAAAGTTCAGGCGGTTGCCTTCGTGGGCACCGCCTTTTTTGCGCCTGTTTTTTAGGCAGTGAGCTTTGCGGCGGTTGGGCTTTGATCGCGCGGCTGTGAAGATTTTGTGTCCCTGCTTGCCAGAACCGCTATCCCTTGGCACCATGAGGGGAGAAGTCACATCCAGAGTCGGAGATAACTATTTGGGCCTGAGCGCGTTGACACCCCCGAAATCACAGGACGCCGTCCACGAAACGCTACTTGAATTCCACGACAACAGGTTGCTGATTGATCTGTGTGGGGAATTTGATCGGAACCTCGCGCAAATCGAACACAAACTTGAGGTCCAGATCGTGCGGCGTGGCAATATGCTGTCGGTGATGGGCACGGGGGACGCGCGCGGTCGCGCTTCGGCGGTGTTACAGGACCTCTACGCCAAACTGGAAGGCGGCCGTGAAATCGATGCCGGCGACATCGATGGTATGATCCGGATGGGCGAGACCGAAACGGACAAGGGCCTGCCGGGCGACCAGATGGAAATGTTCCGTGGCGGTGAGATCGAGATCAAGACCCGCAAGAAACTGGTCGAGCCGCGCACCGCGGCACAGAAAGACTACGTCACCAATCTGTTCAAGCACGAGCTGGCCTTCGGCATCGGCCCGGCCGGGACCGGCAAGACCTATCTGGCGGTCGCCGTCGGTGTGAACATGCTGATCAACGGCCATGTCGACAAGATCATCCTGTCGCGACCCGCCGTTGAGGCGGGAGAACGTCTTGGCTTTCTGCCGGGCACGCAGGACGAAAAAGTCGACCCCTATATGCAGCCGCTCTATGATGCGCTGAATGATTTTTTGCCTGCCAAGCAGGTGGCAAAAATGCGCGAAGAAAAGACCATCGAGATTGCGCCGCTGGCCTTTATGCGGGGGCGCACGCTGAGCCGGGCCTTTGTCGTGCTCGATGAGGCGCAGAACGCCACCACCATGCAGATGAAAATGTTCCTGACCCGTCTGGGCGAGGGCTCGCGCATGGTTGTGACCGGGGACCGTTCGCAGGTCGACCTGCCGCGCGGGGTGCAATCCGGTCTGCGCGACGCGGAACGCATTCTGGCGGGCGTGCCGAATATCGCCTTCAACTATTTCACCTCCAAGGATGTGGTGCGTCACCCGCTTGTCGCGGCGATCATCGAAGCGTATGAGGCCGACGAAGCGCTTTAAGCGCAGCGCCGCAAGACAGGCTGAGAGGCTGGCATGACCGTCGATGTGATTTGCGAAGATACCCGTTGGGAAACCGCGGGGCTTGAGGGCTTGGCTGAAACAGCGGAGACGGCTGTGTTACGCTATTTCGGGGCAGACCCCGAAGCGTTCGAAACCGCCGTTCTGGCCTGTGACGATACGCGGATTGCGATCCTGAATTCCGACTTCCGGGACAAGCCGACCGCCACCAATGTGCTGTCTTGGCCGTCGCAAGAACGCGCGACGCCGGGTGACCGCCCCCCGCTGCCCGAGGCAGAGCTGCCGGGGATGGAGATTGAACTAGGCGATATTGCGATTGCCTATGATACCTGTGCGCGGGAAGCCCGGGAACAGGACAAGTCTTTTGCCGACCACGTCACCCATTTGCTGATCCACGGGGTGCTACATCTGTTGGGTTACGATCACATATCGGACGCGGATGCAGAAATTATGGAAGCGATTGAGACCGAGATACTTGCAACATTGGGTATCAAGGACCCATATTAAGCGAACGGCCGTTTTCAGGGCCAAGGTAATTTTGGAAAGGACGCATGGGCGACACTGAGCCTGGGTCTTCTACGGCAGCGCAGAGCGCGCCGTCAGACCCCAAGAGAGAGACGCAGATTGAAACGACCGCCAAGGCCAACGGGATCTCACACCCTTCATGGCTCGATAAGCTGTTGAGCGTTTTTTCCTCTTCCAAAATCACGACACCCCCCACCGGGACGGACACCACGCCAGCGCAGCCACTGCCCCTGCAGCGGCCAGGTATGGTCAATTTGCGGCGCATGCGCGTTGATGACGTTGCCGTGCCCAAGGCCGAGATCGTGGCGGTTCCCCTGGACATCAAGAAAGACGAACTTGTCGAGGTCTTCCGCGAAAGCGGGATGACGCGTCTGCCGGTCTACAATGGCACGCTCGACACACCGGTCGGTCTTGTGCACCTCAAGGACTTCGCGCTGAACCACGGGTTCAACGGCAAGGGGGAACGTTTCAATCTGA
The DNA here is from genome assembly GCF_963675965.1 of uncultured Celeribacter sp. NCBI lineage: Bacteria > Pseudomonadati > Pseudomonadota > Alphaproteobacteria > Rhodobacterales > Roseobacteraceae > Celeribacter > uncultured Celeribacter sp. The sequence continues at coordinate 2,820,160 of NZ_OY780935.1, forward strand.
AAAAGATGCTGCGCCCACTGATCTATGCGCCGCCCTCCATGCCCATCGGCGTTCTGTTGCAGAAAATGCAGAACGAACGGATGCATATGGCGCTGGTGATCGATGAATATGGCGGTGTGGACGGGCTCGTCACGCTGGAGGATCTGGTTGAACAGGTCATCGGCGAGATCGAAGACGAACACGACATTGACGAAGACATGCTGTGGACGCAGAGCGCGCCGGGCGTGTTCATCGCGCAAGCCCGTGCCCCTCTGGACGATCTGGAGGCTGCCATTGGTCTGCAACTGGCAGATGCCGATGAGGACGAGGAAATCGATACGCTGGGCGGGCTGGTGTTTCTGCTGTGCGGGCGTGTGCCTGCGCGCGGGGAGGTGATCCCGCACCCTTCAGGTGCAGAATTTGAAATCGTGGATGCAGACCCAAGGCGGATCAAGCGGGTGCGCGTGCGATTGCCATCGGCTGTTGCCGCTCGTCCAAAAACCACGCAGGAAGTGGCCCCCGCATGATCCGGGGTCTGCCGTCACGGCTCAGACAGCTGTTCACTCTACCGCATCTGGCGGCTTTCGGCGCAGGTATGCTTGTGGCCTTGGGGCAGGCGCCGTTCGGTCTGTGGCCGCTGGCTGTGCTTGGGCTGATTTTCTCGGTCATCTTGTGGAATGTCACGCCGACAGCGCGGGCCTCTGCAGCATGTGGCTGGTGGGTGGGCTTCGGAGCCTTTCTGGTGTCGCTGAGTTGGCTGGTGAACCCGTTTCTGGTCGAACCATGGCGCTATGGCTGGATGATCCCCTTTGCGCTGCTGGCGATGTGTGGCGGATTGGCACTGTTCTGGGCGCTGGCGTTCTATTTGGCGCGCCGTCTGGCGCTGGGCCTGTTCGGTCTGGTGGCTTTCTGGGGGCTGGCAGAGTTGGCACGCGGGCATGTTTTCACCGGCTTCCCATGGGCCATGCCTGCCTATATCTGGTTGGACACGCCGATGGCGCAAGTTTCTGCCGTGGTTGGCCCCTATGGCCTGACGTTTCTCAGCTTTGCAGTCGCGGCGCTGATGGCCAAGGCTCTGATGCGTCGGTCATTGTGGGTTGGCGGGTTGGCAGCGCTCGGTTTTGCCGGGATGTTCGCGCTGGGGGATGCGATGTTGCTGCGCGAGGTTCCCGCCGACCGCACGGTGAAGGTGCGGGTGGTCCAGCCAAACGCGCCGCAGCATCTGAAATGGGATCCCGAGCATCTCTGGCAGTTTTACGATCGCGCCTTGAGCCTGACCCCGCCCGAAGGCGCCGATCTTGTCATATGGCCGGAAACCTCGGTCGCCGTGCCGCTTTATGCCGCAGGCCCGGAACTGGCGGAGATTGCTGCGGCCGCCGCGCCTGCGCGTGCCATGGTCGGCCTGAACCGCGTGGATGGAATGCAGGGGTATAACACCGCTGTCTTGATTGACGAGACAGGCGCGCCCGTCGCCAGCTATGACAAGCACCACCTCGTGCCCTTTGGCGAATACATGCCTATGCCGGGGCTGTTGGAACGCATCGGCCTGCGTGCCTTTACCGCGACCAATGGCTATGGCTATTCGGCAGGGGAAGGGCCGCACCTCCTGGATACTGGGGTTTTGGGTCAGGTGTTGCCGCTGATCTGCTATGAGGCGATCTTCCCCCGCGATCTGCGCACGGTCGAGCGTCCCGACTGGCTGTTGCAGATGACCAATGATGCGTGGTTTGGGACCTTTTCCGGGCCGCAGCAGTCTTTGGCTCAGGCGCGGTTTCGGGCCATCGAAACCGGTCTGCCGATGGTGCGCGCGGCCAACACCGGCATTTCCGCCGTGATCGGCCCGCTGGGGGATGTGCGCGTTGCATTGCCGCTTGGGACCTCCGGGGCGTTCACCGAAAACCTGCCCGCTGCCCTGCCGGTCACACCCTATGCGCGCTGGGGTGAAAGGCCGATGTTTGGTCTTTTGGGCGTGTTTTTCATCGCTGGGCTTTTGCGCCTGCTCTGGCGGGTGCGGGCAAAAAGAGATTGACCCCCGGCGGGGGCAGGTCTATCGCATTTGATCTAATAGGCCCGCACAACGGCTTCCTGGCGTGCGGGAGACATGAATCAATGGAGCACCACCCCCATGTCCCGGAAAGACTACGTTTTTACTTCGGAATCCGTTTCCGAAGGACACCCCGACAAAGTCTGTGACCGCATTTCGGATGCCGTTCTCGATGCCTTCATCGCCGAAGAACCCGAAGCGCGTGTCGCCTGCGAAACCTTTGCGACCACCAATCGCGTGGTGATCGGTGGGGAAGTGGGGCTGTCCGACAAGGACAAGCTGCACAGCTACATGGACAAGGTGGACAGCATCGTGCGCGCCTGTGTGCGCGACATTGGCTATGAGCAGGACAAGTTCCATTGGAACACGCTGGAGGTGCAGAACTATCTGCACGAACAATCCGCCCATATCGCCCAGGGTGTCGATGCCCGCGACAACAAGGACGAAGGCGCCGGTGATCAGGGCATCATGTTCGGCTTTGCCACAAATGAAACCGATGCGTTGATGCCCGCACCGATCCAGTTTTCACATGCGATCCTGCGGCGTCTGGCCGAGGTGCGCAAAGACGGCACCGAGCCGGTGCTTGGCCCAGATGCCAAGGCGCAGCTTTCGGTGCGTTACCGTGATGGCAAGCCGGTCGAGATTGCTTCGCTCGTGCTGTCGACCCAGCACCTTGACGAAACGCTGAGTTCTGAAGACGTGCGCGCTATTGTGAGCCCCTATATCCAAGAGGTTCTGCCCGATGGCTGGCTCACCGACAACACCGTCTGGCACGTCAACCCGACCGGAAAGTTCGTGATTGGCGGGCCGGATGGCGACGCCGGTTTGACCGGGCGCAAGATCATTGTGGACACCTATGGCGGCGCGGCACCGCATGGCGGCGGCGCGTTTTCGGGCAAAGATCCGACCAAGGTGGACCGCTCTGCGGCCTATGCTGCGCGCTATCTGGCGAAAAACGTCGTGGCCGCAGGTCTCGCAGACAAAGCCACGATCCAGCTCAGCTATGCCATCGGCGTCGCGGCTCCGCTTTCGATCTATGCGGACCTGCATGGCTCGGGCAAGGTCGACGAGGCCCTGATTGAAGCCGCGATCCCCAAGGTCATGGATCTGACGCCGCGTGGAATCCGCACGCATCTGGCGCTGAACAAGCCGATCTATCAGCGTACGGCGGCCTATGGCCACTTTGGTCGCGCGCCCGAGGCCGATGGCGGCTTCTCCTGGGAGCGCACGGATCTGGCGGAGGCACTGGCCAAGGCCATTTGACAGGGCGTTTCCGCTGCGACTTGCCCGGAACGCAAAAACTTGGCACAAGCCCCGTCTGAAAGAGACGGGGTTTTTTAATGTCCGACGACGAGAGCAAGCATTCATCTGGCGCGCCATGGCGCAATTTCTATGGCCGTATCCATGGCAAGACGCTCAACAAGGCGCAAAAAGAGTACCTTGAAGAAGATCTGCCGTGCTTGGCGCCGGGACGCGTGAGCTGGGAGGAAAACCCGGATCGCGACCAGATTGATCTGACCGAACGCTTTGGCGGCAAACCTGTCTGGCTCGAAGTTGGCTTCGGTGCGGGCGAACATCTGGTGCATATGGCGCAGCGCTATCCCGATGTGGCGATCATCGGCTGCGAACCCTATGTCAATGGCGTGGCCTCCTGTCTGGGGCATCTGCGGCGTCTGGGCGGGCTGGAAAATGTTGCGATCCATGCCGGAGATGCGCGCGATCTGTTCGATGTGCTGCCCGATGCCAGTCTTGAAAAAGCCTTTCTCAATTACCCGGACCCCTGGCCCAAGGCGCGGCACCACCGTCGGCGCTTTGTGACGCCGGAGCATTTGGAGCCGCTGCATCGTGTGCTCAAGCCGGGGGCGGAGTTTCGTGTGGCGACCGATATTCCCGACTATGTGCGCCAGACCATGGAAGAGGTGCCGCGCGCGGGCTTCGAGTGGCTGGCCGAAGGGCCCGAAGATTGGCGCAAGCCATGGGCGGACTGGCTGTCGACCCGTTATGAAAAGAAAGCCATCCGCGAAGGCCGCACCCCGCATTACATGACCTTTCGCAAAATCTGAGCCGCAAAACATGATCCTGCGCGGCGCGTGAGAGGCGATGGACCCCATCGTCGCGCTGGGGTATCAGATCAGCGCAAAGAGTGAGGAGAGAGACCCATGTCGAGCCACGGTACACCGATTCCTATGACCGCCCGCAAAAGCGGTCCCCTCAAGGGCACGGCTGCGGTGCCGGGGGACAAGTCGATTTCCCACCGCGCCCTGATTTTCGGCGCGATGGCCGTGGGAGAGACACGGATCACCGGATTGCTGGAAGGCGAAGACGTGCTCGACACTGCCAAGGCCATGCAGGCGCTGGGCGCCGATGTGGTGCGCGAAGGCGCCGGCGAATGGCGGGTCAACGGCGTGGGTGTGGGCGGTTTTTGCGAACCCGAGACGGTGATCGACTGCGGCAATTCCGGCACCGGGGTGCGCCTGCTTATGGGGGCGGTGGCAACCTATGATTTCTGCACCACCTTCACTGGCGATGGGTCGCTGCGCAAACGACCGATGGCGCGGGTGACCGATCCGCTGGCCTTGTTCGGGGCGCGCGCGGTCGGGCGCTCGGGCGGGCGCTTGCCGCTGACGCTGGTGGGGGCCGCCGATCCGATGCCGGTCGAATATACGACGCCTGTGCCCTCGGCGCAGGTGAAGTCTGCGGTGTTGCTGGCAGGGATCAACGCGCCGGGTCAGACCGTGGTGATCGAAAAGGAAATGACCCGCGACCACACCGAACGGATGCTGGTGGGCTTTGGGGCCGAACTGAGCACCGAGACCACGGCAGAGGGCTATCACAAGATCACTCTGACCGGGCGTCCGGAGCTGAAACCACAGGAGGTCGCTGTGCCGCGTGACCCCAGCTCGGCGGCTTTCCCGGTCTGTGCTGCGCTGATTGTCGAAGGCTCGGACATTTTGGTGCCCGGTGTCAGCCAGAACCCGACGCGCAACGGGCTTTATACGACGCTGGTGGAAATGGGGGGCGATATTGCCTTTGAAAATCCGCGCGAGGAGGGCGGTGAGCCGGTGGCGGATCTGCGGGTGCGGGCTTCAAAGCTGACAGGCGTTGAAGTGCCGCCGGAGCGCGCGGCCTCGATGATCGATGAGTATCCGATCCTGTCTGCGATTGCCGCCTTTGCCGAGGGCACCACGGTGATGCGTGGTGTCAAGGAGCTGAGGGTCAAAGAAAGCGATAGGATCGATGCCATGGCGCGGGGTCTGGAAGCCTGTGGCGTGCAGATCGAAGAAGATATCGATACGCTGATCGTGCATGGGCTTGGCCCCGATGGCGTGCCTGGCGGCGCCACCTGCGCGACCCACCTTGATCACCGTATTGCTATGTCCTTTCTGATCCTCGGGATGGCGTCGCAGCAGCCGGTGAATGTGGACGATGGCGGTCCGATCGCCACCTCTTTCCCGGTGTTTGAAAAGCTGATGACGGATCTGGGCGGCTATGTGATCCGTACCAACTGAGACCTCTTGACCTTGGCGCGACAAAAGCGCAGCGTGATCGTCCCTTGAAAGGAGTCGCACATGAGTTTTTGCATTGCCATCGATGGCCCCGCCGCTGCCGGTAAAGGCACGATTGCCAAGGCGATTGCCGCGCATTTCGGTTTCGCGCATCTGGATACGGGGTTGCTGTACCGGGCAACCGGGGCAAAGACCTTCGAAGGGCTGACGCCGATTGAGGCTGCACGCAGCCTGACCGCCGAGGATCTCGAACGCGACGATCTGCGCAGTGGGGATGCCGGGCAGGCGGCCAGCCGGGTTGCCGCCGAACCCGAAGTCCGCGCGGCGCTGGTGGATTTCCAGCAGGCCTTTGCGCGGCGCGGTGGCGGCGCGGTTCTGGATGGGCGCGACATCGGCACGGTGATTTGCCCGGACGCCGAGGTGAAACTCTATGTCACGGCCTCTGATGAGGTGCGCGCGGGGCGCCGTCACGCCGAGCTGAGCGACGCGGGCGACAGCGTGAGCTTGGAACAGGTGCTTGAAGACCTTCGTGAACGCGATGAACGCGACGCAGCCCGTGCCACAGCGCCATTGAGGCCTGCCGAAGATGCTGTGATCATCGACACGACCGACATGTCGATCGATGAGGCCGTAAACAAGGTGATCGCTCTGGTCGAGGAGCGCCGCAGCGCCTGAAACGCGCCGTTTGACGGGCCACGGCCGGGACACAACCGGGGCCAGTGTGGCGTGAAAAATGGGCGCAGTGAGACCTTTGTCTGCGCAGGTACGCTCATGCCCTTGCGCACCCCTGCACGCCTGATGTGTTTTCCTTATAATATTCAGTTGCTTATATTTTTGTCGCTTAACTGGGCCAAAGGTGGGGGCTTGTCTTATCGACCGGGCAGCCAATATGGCTTAGGCAATCATGACTTTAGGACAGACAGATGTTTTTGGATAAGCTCAACTGGCGCTATGCCACCAAGAAGATGGATCCCGCGAAACCCGTTCCCGAAGAGAAGGTCGCCCAGATCGTCGAAGCGATCCGCATGGCGCCGACCTCGTCGGGCTTGCAGCCTTTCCACCTCTTCGTGGTCCGCAACAAGGACATGCGTGAACGGTTGAAGGTGGCAGCCAAGGGGCAATCCCAGCTCACCGATGGGTCGCATGTGCTTGTGTTTGCAGCCTTTGACACCTACACGGCGGAACGTATCGATGCGATCGTGGATCAGCACGCGGACGAACGTCCCGGCACGCGCGAGGCGCTGGACGCCTACTACGACCGTCTGAAAGGCGCTTATCTGCCGCGTGAGGCTGGCACCAATTTCGACCACGCGGCCCGGCAGGCTTACATTGCACTGGGCTTTGCCATGGCGGCGGCCGCAGAGCTTGAGGTCGATTGCACTCCGATGGAAGGCTTTGATGCGGCGGAGGTCGACGAGATTCTGGGCCTGCAAGAGCAGGGCCTGAAGTCGGTGGTGATTTTGCCGCTCGGAACGCGGGATCTGCAGGGCGACTGGCTCGCCGGGCTGAAGAAAGTGCGCAAACCGCTGTCAGATCTCGTGACAGAGATCGATTAAGCCTTTGTAGAAGCTGCTCCGCCGCGTCTTGTCGCGTGGCGGGGCTCGCAGGATGCCCATATCTACGCATGGAGCAGCCTGTGCATTCCGAATACGTATTGTAATCGACCTAGCGTCATTTTTATGGCGCGGTGGGTGATTTCGCGCCATTTGGTTCGCGAGCAGGTTGACGTTGCGGCGTGCATTGCTCAAAGATCGGGAGCAGTCCTCTCCGTAAAGGTTCTCCGGCCATGATCCTTCTCTTGTATCGCTCGATCGCGCTCTATACCGATTTCCATCCCAGCGATCTCGAAATTCTTCGCACTTCTGTGGCGGTGAATGCGCTTGCCGGGATCACGGGGCTTTTGTTGCGTGTGGACGGGCAGTTTTTTCAGGTTTTACACGGTCCAAAGGTGGCGATCGAAAACCTGATCGAGAAAATCGCCCGTGACGCGCGCCACCGCGACATAGAGATCCTTGTGAAGCGCCCTGCCGAAGAGGTCTCGCCCTTTACCAATTGGTCGATGGGGTATGACTCCCTGCTGGGGTTTCAGTTGGGGCTGGACCTGGACCTAGAGGGGCAATATCCGCCGATTTCGCCGGAAATGTCGGAGCGCTTGGTCGAGACGATGATCCGGACCGCGCGTGGTGTCAGTGATTTCGGATCTGCTTTCCCCTATGCGCGCAAGACAGATGAAGACGATCACGCCTACCTAGCACGGTTGGAAACGCTGGCCTGATACTGAATTTATACCTTTTATTCCGTTGATTTTATTTCGTCGGATTTATAACCAATCCGCAGTTTTCCAAGCTGAGGCCCCAAAGTATTCGGAGCGGAATTAGATTTGGGGGAAAGATGGACTTTCTGATGGTCCGTTTGCGCAATTGGCACCATGAACGGCGATTGGGGCGTCGTGTCTTCAAAAGTTTGGGAATGCGTCCGCGCTTCGGTCATCCGGAGAGACTTGCTGATAAGATCCAGTGGCGAAAGCTTTACGAACGTTTCCCGGAATTCCAGGTGTTTTGCGACAAGTGAAAAGCCCGTTCCTACATGTGTGAAAGGCTCGGAACGGTCCGAGGCGCTGTTGCCGCGGCTGATATGCGTGACTGACACCCCCGAGACATTGCCATTCGATCTGTTTGGGCAAGGGGTAGCCGTCAAGGCGACCCGCGGTTCCGGACGCAATCTGCTGCTGCGTAAAGGGCAGCCCGCACTGATCCTGTACAAGGGTGTGGTTTTCCCGACGCAACTGAGAGGAGGCCGGCGCCCAGGACTTCTGGAAAATGTCGGGGGGGGCGAGAGGGAGACCTATCTGTTAGCCCAAAAGTGTGCCAAACCCGTATTTCTGGACGAGTTGACTGAGGTTGCTGAAATTTTGGTGCGGGGTTTGGGTTGCTCCGGATGGATTTTCTGGTCAACGCGGAACGGTTGTGGCTCGGTGAATTGTCAGCTTATCCCGGGTCGGGCTGCATCGCCTCGAAGCCGGTGGACTTCAAACAGGAAATCGCGGATCTCTGGCGCTTGCCTACACCCATTTTGGCGTCGGGACGTTGAAGGCCGCCTTCTTGGAAGGGACATCACGCGTCCAGAGACCGCTTTGAACGCGAAAAAGCTTGCTTTTAAGGGGATTCGCGGCTAAACGCGCGACTGTCTATAGGCCGTCAAGAGCCGCAGACGTGGGTGAGCAGGGCCCGAGGGAGACCTCCGGCCCTTCTTGTTTGTGTTTCTCACCCTCTGCGCTCCGCTGCACCTGCCGTGGACGACATGAAACCAAGACCGGCGGAGACAACCGCTTGGCCCGCATAAACGTTTGAAAAGGAATCTAGAGACCACATGGCTCAGAACGTATCTATGGAGGATTTCGAAGCCCTCCTGAATGAAAGCTTCGAAATCGACACCCCGGCTGAAGGCTCGGTTGTCAAAGGCAAAGTGATCGCCATCGAGGCAGGTCAGGCCATCATCGACGTCGGCTACAAAATGGAAGGCCGCGTTGATCTGAAAGAATTCGCAAACCCGGGCGAAGCACCGACCGTTGCCGTTGGCGACGAAGTCGAAGTGTTCCTCGATCGCGTTGAAAACGCCCGTGGCGAAGCTGTGATTTCCCGTGACAAAGCCCGCCGTGAGGAAGCCTGGGACCGTCTGGAAAAAGCCTATGCTGCGGAAGAGCGCGTCGAAGGCGCCATCTTCGGTCGCGTCAAAGGCGGCTTCACAGTCGACCTCGGCGGTGCCGTGGCCTTCCTGCCCGGTTCGCAAGTCGACGTGCGCCCGGTGCGCGACGCTGGCCCGCTCATGGGTCTCAAGCAGCCGTTCCAGATCCTCAAAATGGACCGCCGCCGTGGCAACATCGTTGTGTCCCGCCGTGCGATCCTCGAAGAATCCCGTGCTGAACAGCGTGCGGAAGTCATCGGCAACCTCACCGAAGGTCAGGCTGTTGAAGGTGTCGTCAAAAACATCACCGAATACGGCGCATTCGTCGATCTGGGCGGTGTTGACGGCCTGCTGCACGTCACCGACATGGCATGGCGCCGTGTGAACCACCCGTCCGAGATTCTCTCCATCGGTGAGACGATCAAGGTGCAGGTGATCAAGATCAACAAAGAAACCCACCGTATCTCCCTCGGCATGAAACAGCTGCAGGACGATCCGTGGGATGCTGTTGAAAGCAAGTACCCGCTGGAAACCGTTCACACCGGTCGCGTCACCAACATCACCGACTACGGTGCATTTGTTGAGCTGGAGCCGGGCGTCGAAGGTCTGGTCCACGTCTCCGAGATGTCCTGGACCAAGAAAAATGTCCACCCGGGTAAAATCGTCTCCACCTCGCAGGAAGTGGAAGTCATGGTTCTGGAAATCGACACCGCGAAACGTCGTGTGTCCCTCGGCCTCAAGCAAACCATGCGCAACCCGTGGGAGCTCTTTGCCGAGACCCATCCGGAAGGCACCGTTGTCGAAGGCGAAGTCAAGAACATCACCGAATTCGGTCTGTTCGTCGGCCTGCCGGGCGACATCGACGGCATGGTTCACCTCTCCGACCTGTCCTGGGACGAGCGTGGCGAAGATGCCATCCAGAACTACCACAAGAACGACATGGTTAAGGCCGTTGTCACCGAAGTGGACGTCGAGAAAGAGCGCATCTCCCTCTCGATCAAAGCTCTCGACGACAGCTTCTCCGGTGCGGTTGAGGGCGTAAAACGCGGCTCCATCGTGACCGTGACCGTGACCGCGATCGAAGACGGTGGCATCGAAGTGGAATATGAAGGCGCCAAGTCCTTTATCCGCCGCTCCGACCTGTCCCGTGACCGCGCTGAGCAGCGTCCGGAACGCTTCCAGATCGGTGACCACATTGATGTGCGCGTGACCAACGTCGATCAGAAAACCCGTCGTCTGGGCCTGTCCATCAAAGCCCGCGAAATCGCCGAAGAAAAAGAGGCCGTCGAACAATACGGTTCCTCCGATTCTGGCGCATCTCTCGGCGATATCCTCGGCGCAGCGCTCAAAGGCGGCGACGAGTAATCGCAACCTGCGACCTGATTTTGAAAGGCTCCGCTTCTGGCGGGGCCTTTTTTTGTGGTCTGATCCCAAGGCGAAAACGAATCGCCCGGGAATGCCGCGTTGCAGAGAATTCGCAGGCTGTGCAGAAACGCGCCGAAAAGGCCATGCGAGGGAATATATCTTCGCGCAGATGCGCCTATATACCGGAAAAAAAACTGTTTTCCGGGTTTGGAGCCTATTTCCCGATGACCGTTAGCGCCCTATAGTCTTGGAACAAAATAGGACCGTCACGAAACGCGCCAGTTAATCAAGGGGGAGACCATGATCCGGTCTGAATTGATCCAGAAGATTGCCGATGAAAATCCGCATCTTTATCAACGTGATGTTGAACGGATCGTGAATACGATTTTTGAAGAGATCATTGAGGCTATGGCCCGCGGCGACCGTGTGGAATTGCGCGGTTTTGGCGCCTTTTCCGTGAAAAAGCGCGATGCGCGTATGGGCCGAAATCCGCGCACTGGCGAAAGCGTGCCGGTCGAAGAGAAACATGTACCGTTCTTCAAAACTGGTAAGCTGCTGCGTGATCGTCTAAACGACGAGTAACGCGAAACCAAGTTGAGAGGGAGCGCCATGCGCTATATCCGATATGCCTTTCTCGCCGCGCTGGCCGTGGCGCTGATCATTCTTGCTCTGGCCAATCGGGATCTCGTGACGCTCCATCTCCTGCCTGCAGATCTTGCCGCGCTGACCGGCCTGTCCTTTTCGATTTCCCTGCCGCTGTTTGTAGTGATCTTCGGGGCCATTGTCGCCGGTCTTCTGATCGGCTTCTTCTGGGAATGGATGCGCGAATATAAACATCGTTCCGCAGCTTCGACGCATCAGCGCGAAAACCGCAAGCTGGCGCGTGAGGTGAAAAAGCTCAAAACGGCTAAGGCACGCGAAGACGGCGACGAAGTTCTCGCGCTTCTCGACAAGTAAGTTGTCATGGACACACGCGTAAAAATCTGCGGGCTGAAAACGCCGCAGGCGGTCGAGGCCGCGGTCGAAGCGGGCGCGCAATATCTGGGCCTTGTCTTTTTCCCGAAGTCGCCCCGCCATATCGAAATCTCGACAGCGCGGGCGCTGGCCATGGAGGTGCCCGTCGGGGTGGCCAAAGTGGCGCTGGTCGTCAACCCCACGGACGCGGAACTGGATCGGATCACCGATGAGGTGCCGATTGATATGTTGCAGCTTCACGGCAAGGAAAGCCTTGAGCGGGTGACAGAAATCCGCGCGCGCTATGGTCTGCCGGTGATGAAGGCCGTGGGCGTGTCCGGGCCCGAAGATGTGCAGGCGCTGGATGCCTATGGCATGGTGGCCGATCAGTTGCTGGTCGACGCCAAGGCGCCCAAAGGGGCCGATCTGCCCGGGGGCAACGGTCTGGCCTTTGACTGGCGGCTGATTGCGAAACGCGGCTGGAATGCGCCATGGATGCTGGCGGGCGGGCTGACGCCTGAGAACGTGGCGCTGGCGGTGCAGATGACCGGAGCAAAGCAGGTCGATGTGTCCAGCGGCGTCGAACGTGCGCCGGGGGAAAAGGATCCTGCGCTGATCCGTGCCTTTATCGACGCCATTCGCGCGGCCTGAAGACGTCGAACGCGTATTTCTGCAACAAAGGAAACGGCTGAGCTTTACCGCTCCTGACCCTTGGGCTACATCCCTAGGGACGTGCAAAGGAGCATCCTCATGAACGATCTTTTCAACAGTTTCATGAGCGGCCCGGATGAAAAGGGTCGCTTTGGTATTCACGGCGGGCGCTTCGTCTCAGAGACGCTGATGCCGCTGATCCTCTCGCTTGAGGAAGAGTACAACAAAGCCAAGGACGATCCAGAGTTCTGGGCTGAGATGCATGATCTGTGGAAACATTATGTGGGACGTCCGTCTCCGCTCTACTTTGCGCAAAAGATGACCGAGGAACTGGGTGGCGCGAAGATTTATCTCAAGCGCGAGGAGCTCAACCACACCGGTGCGCATAAGATCAACAATGTGTTGGGGCAGATCCTTCTGGCGCGACGCATGGGCAAGACCCGGATCATCGCGGAAACCGGGGCCGGTCAGCACGGTGTGGCCACGGCGACGGTGTGTGCCAAGTTCGGACTGGAATGCATCGTTTACATGGGCGCGACCGATGTGGAGCGTCAAAAGCCGAATGTGTTCCGAATGGAGTTGCTGGGCGCCAAAGTTGTGCCGGTGAATTCGGGACGCGGGACGCTCAAGGATGCGATGAACGACGCGCTGCGCGACTGGGTGACCAATGTGCGCGACACGTTCTATTGCATCGGTACCGTGGCTGGGCCGCACCCCTATCCGGCGATGGTGCGCGATTTTCAGGCCATCATCGGTCAGGAAACCCGCTGGCAGCTTGCCGAACAAGAGGGGGAAGGGCGACTGCCCGACACGCTGGTTGCCGCCGTCGGCGGTGGCTCTAACGCCATGGGGCTGTTCCACCCGTTCCTGGACGATGAGAGCGTGAAAATCGTGGGCGTCGAAGCCGGAGGGCATGGCGTGGATGACCGCATGGAACACTGCGCCTCACTGACCGGCGGGCGTCCGGGCGTTTTGCACGGTAACCGCACCTATCTGTTGCAGGATGCCGATGGGCAGATTCTGGAAGGCCATTCGATTTCTGCGGGTCTGGACTACCCGGGCATTGGGCCGGAGCACAGCTGGCTGCATGACATCGGGCGCGCCAAATACGTGTCGATCACGGATCAGGAGGCGCTCGAGGCGTTTCAGTTCACCTGCCGCACGGAAGGCATCATTCCGGCGCTGGAATCGAGCCATGCCGTCGCACAGGTGATGAAAATGGCCGGGGACCTGCCCAAGGACCATATCATCGTGATCAACCTGTCGGGGCGTGGGGATAAGGACATCTTCACCGTCGCCCGGCATTTGGGGGCGGATATTGCGGGGGATGAAGGCCGCGACGCGGAGTAAAGCCGCTGAGATGACCATCAAACACAAAAGCCGCCCATTGGGCGGCTTTTGTATCAGAGCCGCCTTATGGCGTAGAGCCGCAGCACCTCAAGTGGCAAGATCGCCCTTGCACGCATATGCGTAGCCTCCAGAACCACACGGGGTGCGCAGCCTTCGTCATGGGCCTGCAGGAACCGCCCGGCGCAGAGGCACCATTGATCCCCGGATTTGAGGCCGGGAAAGCCGTATTCGGGGCGCGGGGTCGACAGGTCGTTGCCGAGGTATTTCGAATAGGCGAGGAACTCAGCGGTCATCACCGCGCAGACCGTATGGCTGCCTTGATCTTCGGTGCAGGTGTTGCAGGCGCCATCCCGGAAATACCCGGTCAGCGGGTCGGTGGAGCACGGCAAAAGAGGCCCGCCCAGAACGTTGAAAGATGGGGCCTTTTCCATGATGTCCTCCGTCAGGATTTCGGGGCGATCCAATTGATCCAGCGCCCGTGGACATCGGATCGGCCAAGATCGTGTTGCGTGCCACCGGGCCAGAGCGTGAGCGTTAGCCCGGCCTTATCATCGAAGCTTTGCGGTCATCGAAACCTGTCTCGCAGTTTCTCAAGTGCGGAGCGGGCGTCCTTTGTTTCTGGCTCTTGTGTCTTTTCCGGCTTGGGGCGAGGGTCTTTGGTGCCGGTGGAGCTGCGTGGCGGTGCGGTGCGCTGGGCCACGGCGTTCGAAAACTTTGCGCTGTCGCCGTCCGCCAGAAACGCGGCGCCGTCGGAACAGCCCCGGATCACGTCATCGAGCCAATCCTGATCGGCCTTGGCAAAATCGGCCAGAACATAGCCTGACACGCGGTCCTTGTGGCCGGGATGTCCAATACCCATGCGCACGCGGTCATAGTCTGCGCCGATGTGTTGATGGATCGAACGCAGCCCATTGTGGCCCGCATGCCCGCCGCCGGTTTTGACGCGCAGCTTGCCCGGGGCGAGGTCCAGCTCATCGTGAAAGACCACCACATCGGCGGGGGTGAGCTTATAGAACCGCATGGCTTCGCCGACGGCCTGACCGGACAGGTTCATGAAGGTCTGCGGCTTCAGCAGCACGACCTTTTCACGGCCAAGCCGTCCCTCAGAGACCAGACCCTGGAATTTGCTGCGCCATGGCGCAAAGCCATGATCCCCGGCGATCCGGTCAAGGGCCATGAAGCCGATATTGTGGCGGTTTTTCTCGTATTTCCCACCGGGGTTTCCGAGACCGACGAACAGACGCATGGGCAAACTCCTTTCACCGCACAGATGTAACCTGCGTGGCAACGCTTGGCCAGTGCCGGGGCGTGCCCTAGGCCGGGGTCAGCGCGCGGCGGCGCAGCTCGGCATATTCGGCAACATGGTCGATATTGACGTGGTCCAGCCCGAGCGAGAGTGTCTCTTGCATGCGCGTGGGGTCCCAACGATCCGTGAAGATCTGCGTGGTCAGCCCTGCCATTTGGCAGGCGCGAACATCGGCGGGATGCAGGTTGCTGTCGTGGAATTCCACAATCTGCGCGGCATGGTCTTCGACGGCTGCCTCAACCGAACCAGCATAGGCCCAAAGGATCATGCGGCGCAGCTCGGGAATGGCCTGCTGTATGCCTGCACGCATTTCGGCGGAGAAGGAAAAGGTGAAGCATTGTGCGGTGATGCCGAGCTGGCGCACCAGCGCGGCAACCGCGTCCGGATCGGCCCATTTGACCTCCAGATAGAACCCGGCGCGCGATTTGAATGCGCTCAGATAGGCCTCCAGTCGGGGGACAGGCGCCCCGCTGAATTCGGCGCCAAACCAGCTGCCGGCGTCCAGGGCGTTGATCTCCTGGCTGGTCATATCGGCAATCGGACCGCTGCCGTTGGTGGTGCGGTCGACGGTTTCGTCATGCATCACATAGAGCACCCCGTCACGGGATTGGCGAATGTCGAGTTCCAGAATATCCCCGCATTGCCTCAGCGCCGTGTCGGCGGAGGCAAAGGTGTTTTCGGGAGCGCAAAGGCGGGCGCCACGATGGCAAACGATCTTGGTCATGGCGGCAGAGATAGGCGTTCTGTGTGACCGGGGTGTGACGGGATGCGCGTTGACCTTTCAGGGCGTTTCGATTGGAATGGCGGTCAGCAGCCAGCCACGCCTTTCGTTGCCCGCCGACAGTTTTTTCAGTCGTTTCAGTGAAAGGACGCGCTGATGACATTCATCGCTATGAACCGTTTCAAAGTCGCCCCGGGCCGCGAGGCCGATTTCGAAGAAATCTGGCGCAATCGCGAAGGCCGTCTCAAAGGGCTGCCGGGGTTTGTCGAATTCCGTCTGCTCAAAGGGCCGCAGGGGGAAGGCTATACGCTGTATTCCAGCCATACGCTCTGGGCGAACAAAGAGGATTTCGAGGGTTGGACCAAATCCGAGGCGTTCCGCGCCAGTCACCGCAATGCCGGGCAGCACAAGGATGTCTATGTCGGCCCGCCGCAGTTCGAAGGGTTTGAGACCGTTCTGGTCGAAAGCTGACCGCGCGGGGCTGATACCAGCGACCAGCCCGACAGAACCGTCAGAAACGAAAAACGCGGGCCCCGAGGGACCCGCGTTTCCAAATGTTCGAAGGACGGCGCAGAGTTATTCTTCTGCGGTCGCTTCTTCTGCGTCATCGGCGTCTTCGTCGTCAGCGCTCGACAGACCAGCCGGAGCGGTGATGTTCGCGATCACGAAGTCGCGTTCGATCACCGGCTTCACGCCGGCGGGCAGTTTGACGTCGGAGATGTGGTACACGTCACCGATCTGGCCTTCAGAGATGTCCAGAGTGATGTGATCCGGAATGTCGGCTGCGGTCACAACCAGTTCCACTTCGGAACGCACGTGGGTCACAACACCACCTTTTTTGACGCCCGGAGCCACTTCGTCACCGGTGATTTCCACGGGGATGAAGAGGTTGATGCGGGAGTTGCGGTGCAGGCGCATGAAGTCGACGTGGGTCGGCAGGTCTTTGACAACATCACGTTGAACAGAACGGCAGATCACGCGCACATCGTCCTGACCTTCAACCTTGAGGTTGAACAGGGTCGACAGGAAGCGGCCCGCTTTCAGGCGCTTCAGCAGAACGTTGAACGGAATGCTGATCGGCAGCGGCTCTTTGTCGTCGCCATACACAATACCAGGAACAAGCCCGTCACGACGAGCTTGGCGAGCGGCGCCCTTGCCCGTCCCCGCGCGTGCCTGGGCAATAAGATCAGGAATCTCACCAGCCATTTTAAAGTCTCCAAATGTTAGGGCGGGTATCCTCCAAGGCTGTATACCCGCGTGAAGCCGTGCCCATACACCGGAATCACTGTGAGGGAAAGGTCTTTTTGCCCGGCGCAGCCCTGCCCGAAGCATGTGACGGAGATCGCCAGCACCCGAAGAGCGCGAAGACCTGTGCAGAGGGCAGGGGTGCCTTTTAGGTTTTTGCGGCTTGTTCTGCGCGTCCGGCGGTTCTAATTGGGCGCAAAGAGGTCACGTCCCTTGTGCGGGCGCGCCCTGCGTAGAAAGGACATCTCATGACCGGACAGATGACGAAAGCGTCATGGCAGTCCTTTGCCCAGACCCTGTCTGTCACCCGTGCGCCTGCGCTGGCCTTGGGGGCGAACGGGGTGATCTGGGGCACCGTGGCGGCCATGGTGCCCGCACTGAAGGCGCAGGCCGCTGCCAGTGACGCGATCTTTGGTATGGCGATTCTGGGATCGGCTGCGGGTGGCATGCTGGCCATGTATCTTGCGCCGCGGATCTTTGCGCGGCTGGGGCGGCTGACCCTGCCCGTGTTGGGGCTGTTCTCCGCACTGGCCTTGTGGTTGCCGCTGCTGGCCACATCGGCGCTCTTGTTGCTGCCTGTGATGGCGGTGTTGGGGATGGTTGTGGCCAGTCTCGACATTAATGCCAACCTGCGGGTCACCCGGCTGGAAGAAAAGCATGGGTTGCATCTGATGAATCTCAACCATGCGACGTTTTCGTTTTTCTTCGGCTGTGCGGCGCTGATCGTGGCGCGGATGCGTCAGGCGGGCTGGGGGGTGTCCGAGGTCTTTCCCACGATGAGCCTCATGGTGGCGCTGCTCATTCTAGGCACGATCACACGCAGCCAGTGGACACCGCCGGAGAACGACCCGGATGACGTCGCGCCCGCAGGATTGCCCTGGGGGCCGATCTGGCTGGCCGGGGTGATGCTGTTCGTGGCCTTTGTTGGGGAAAATGGCATCGAAACCTGGTCGGCGCTGTTCATGGAGCGTGAACTGGGCGGGGCACCGGGGCAGGGCAGCTTTGGCCCGGCGATGCTGGGCTTTTCCATGGCGGCGTTTCGCCTGCTGGGGCATGTGACGACACAGCGGTTCGGGGATGCACGCGTGTTGCTGTGGTCCGGCATCGTCGGGGTCTGTGGTGCGGCGCTTTTGTCCCAGGCGGGAACACAGCCCATGGCGCTGATCGGCATCGGTCTGTCGGCGATGGGGCTGGGGGTTGTCGTGCCGACGGCGACGTCTTTGCTGGGCAAATGCGTGCATCGCAGCCAGCGCGATGTGGCGATTTCACGGGCGTGGATGGTGGGGTTTGTCGGCTTTTTCCTTGGCCCGTCTTCAATCGGGTTTGTGTCTGAACTGTTCGGGCTGCGCAGCGCGTTCCTGACCATCGCGGTGTTGATCGCGCTGATCGTGCCCGCCGTGATCCGGCTGGGCCGCTATCGCAGGACCTGACAGAAAAGGCGCCCGAGGGCGCCTTTGATGTTATGTTCATCAGAGGTGGGGCAGGCTCAGGCCTGCCAGCGTCCGCTGAAGTCTTCGGGTACCAGCACCATATCACGATCGACCTGATCGACGGACTTGCGGCCACAGAGGGCCATGGAGATGTCCATCTCTTTCTGGATGACCTCCAGCGCCGAGGTGACGCCTGCCTCACCCATGGCCCCAAGACCATGAATATAGGCGCGCCCGATCATCGTGCCCTTGGCCCCAAGGGCCAGAGCCTTGAGCACGTCCTGACCCGAGCGGATACCGCTGTCGAGGTGGATTTCCACCTTGTCTCCGACCGCATCGACGATCTTCGGCAACATGCGGATCGACGACAGGGCGCCGTCGAGCTGACGCCCGCCGTGGTTTGACACGGTGATGGCGTCACAGCCGACCTTGGAGGCCATGATAGCATCTTCGGGTTCCATCACACCTTTGAGGATCAGCGGGCCGCCCCACATTTCCTTGATTGCTTCGATCTTGCCCCAATCCAGACGCGGATCGAATTGCTGTGCGGTCCAGGTGAACAGGCTCGACGGGTCGTCGACGCCCTTGGCATGGCCGATGATGTTGCCAAAGCCACGGCGTTTGGTCTGCAGCATCTCCAGACCCCATTGCCACTTGGTGGCCAGATCCGCGATCACGGCAGGGGTCAGTTTGGGCGGAGCGGAAAGGCCGTTTTTCAGGTCCTTGTGACGCTGGCCTAGAATTTGCAGGTCAAGCGTCAGCACCAGTGCCGAACATCCTGCGTCCTTGGCGCGTTGGATGACGTTTTTCAGATACTCCTGATCGCGCATCACATAGAGCTGAAACCAGAAGGGTTTCGATGTGTGCTCGGCGACATCTTCGATTGAACAGATCGACATGGTAGAGAGGGTGAAAGGCACGCCGAATTTCTCGGCGGCTTTGGCCGCTTTGATTTCGCCATCGGCCCGCTGCATGCCAGTCAGACCGACAGGGGCCAGCGCCACCGGCATGGCAACATCCTGACCGATCATCTTGGTGGCGGTGGAACGGCCTTCCATATCGACGGCGACGCGCTGGCGAAGCCGGATCTTTTCGAAATCGGTGGTGTTTTCGCGAAACGTTTGCTCCGTCCATGAGCCGCTTTCACAATAGTCGTAGAACATCTTCGGCGTGCGTCTTTTGTGTAGACGCTTCAGGTCGGCGATATTGGTGATAACCGGCATGCGACTCTCTTATGCGTAAATTGGTTTGTTTCCCGGACCAATTTGCATAAATACGCACCGCAGCCAAGGTGGAAATCGATTGGTACTGGCGTCCGTGTGGCAAAGCGGACAGTGTGACCGCAAACAGGGGCGCGCGGCGCGAAAGGCATGAGGCAAGGTTTTGAACGTTATTCTTCTGGGCGTGATCGCCTCTTTCGGGGCAGGCATGATGACGGGTGTCGGGGCGATCCCGGTCCTGTTTGGCAAGAAGATGTCGCGGCGCACCAACGATCTGTTGCTTGGCTTTGCCGCCGGGGTGATGATTTCGGCCTCCTATTTTTCGCTGATCGTGCCCGGGCTGGACGCCGCAGACGAGTTGTACGGGATGACCTATGTCTCTGCGCTGATCGCGGGCTGTGGTATTGCTCTGGGGGCGGCGCTTGTGGCGCTGCTCAACGAAACGCTGCCGCATGAACACTTCATCACCGGGCCGGATGGTGCCGATCCCGGCGCCTTGTCGAAAATCTGGCTGTTTGTCATCGCGATCACGATCCACAATTTTCCCGAAGGCATGGCCGTGGGCATCGGCTTCGGTGGTGGCAACGTCACCAATGGCATGTCTCTGGCAACGGGCATCGGTCTGCAGAACGCGCCCGAAGGGCTGGCCGTGGCGGTGGCGCTGCGCGGGCAGGGCTACAGCCGCTGGCGCAGCTTCCTGCTGGCAGCGCTGACCGGTCTGGTCGAACCTCTTGGCGGTGCGCTGGGGGTCGGCCTGATCCATGTGTCGGTGCATGTCCTGCCCTGGGGGCTGACCTTTGCGGCCGGGGCGATGCTCTATATCATCAGTCACGAAATCATCCCGGAAACCCACCGCAACGGCTACCAGAATTATGCGACGACCGGGCTGTTGACCGGGTTGATCCTGATGATGTTCCTCGATGTGACTTTGGGCTGAGCGCAGAGATTTCCGTTCCATGCCGATTGCAAAAGGCCCGCAGAGAACTGCGGGCCTTTTCTATTTCTATCTGCGTATGCTGTCAGCAGTGACGGGCAGGTGAACTCAGGCGTTCCAGGCCTTGTCTTCACAGCCCAGACCGCCGATCTGCACGCGGGTCGGCAGGCCAATGCGGTCGAGGATCGAAAAGAACGGTTTCGGGTCCAGTTCCTCGACGTTCTTCATCGTGCCTGCGTCCCACTCGCCGGAGGCGATGAGCATCGCAGCGGCAACCGGCGGCACGCCAGCGGTGTAGGAAATGCCCTGGGAGCCGACTTCGTTATAGGCCTCTTTGTGGTCGGCGACGTTGTAGACGAAGACCTCGAAAGGTTCGCCATCCTTGGTGCCTTTCACCAGATCGCCGATGCAGGTCTTGCCTTCATAATTCGGGGCAAGGGACGACGGATCGGGGAGGACTGCCTTGACCACTTTCAGCGGCACGACCTCCAGCCCTTCGGCGGTTTTCACCGGCTGTTCGGACAAAAGGCCAAGGTTCTGCAGTACGGTGAAAACATTGATGTAATGCTCGCCAAAGCCCATCCAGAACCGCACATCGGCCTGCGGATAGTTGGTCGCGAGCGAATGCACCTCATCGTGACCCGACTGATAGGCGCGGCAGGTGCCGACGACCGGCAGGTCCCAGTCGTGGCCGGTTTCGAACATCTTCTTCTCTTTCCACTGGCCGTCTTCCCAATAGTAGACGACGCCGGTGAATTCGCGGAAATTGATTTCCGGGTCGAAGTTCGTGGCAAAATACTTGCCGTGAGAGCCTGCGTTGATGTCTACGATATCGATCGATTTGACCTCGTCCATCATGTCGATGGCGAACCGCGCATAGGCGTTCACCACACCCGGATCGAAGCCCGCGCCAAGAATGGCGGTGACGCCTTTTTCGGCGCAAAGATCGCGTTTCTTCCATTCGTAGTTGGCATACCACGGCGGCGTTTCGCAGATCTTGGTCGGATCTTCGTGAATCGCCGTGTCGATATAGGCCGCCCCGGTTTCGATACAGGCGTCGAGCACAGTCATGTTGACGAAAGCCGACCCGACGTTGATCACGATCTGAGCGCCGGTCTTTTCGATCAGCGCGGCAACAGCTTTGCTGTCCATCGCGTCGACCTGATGGGCTTCAAGAACGCCCTCCTGTTTCATCGCGGCCTTTTCCCGGACCGACTCAAGGATCGCGTCGCATTTCGACAGCGTCCGGCTGGCGATATGAATATCGCCGAGCACATCGTTATTCTGGGCGCATTTATGCGCGACGACCTGAGCGACGCCGCCGGCGCCGATGATGAGTACGTTCTGTTTCAACTGTCGGGACCCCCTAATCGTTGTCCGTGGGTGAGTTTTGCAGCGCTTATCCCAGCGCCGCGACGAAATCCTCGTAACCGAAGTCACGCACCAGTTTGATGGAGCCATCGCGTTCGCGCACAGCGATCCCGGGCATCTTTAACCCGTTAAACCAGTTCTTTTTGACCATTGTGTAACCGGCCGCGTCGTCGATCGAAATACGGTCGCCGATTTCCAGCGGTTTGTCGAATGTGGCGTCGCCAAAGATGTCTCCCGCTAGACAGGTCTTGCCCGCGATCTGATAGGCATACGTGCCGTTTTGCGGCAGTTTCGCAGTCTCGCGGTAGATCAGCAGGTCGAGCATATGGGCTTCGATCGAACTGTCGACGATGGCCACTTTTTTCCCGTTATCAATGATGTCGAGAACCGACACTTCAAGCGTGGTGGATTTGGTGATCGAGGCCTCTCCGGGTTCGAGATAGACCTGCACACCCAAGGCGTCAGAGAAGGCCTTGAGCCGGTCTGCGAGCTTGTCGAGCGGGTAGTTTTCGCCGGTGAAATGGATGCCGCCGCCCAGCGAGACCCAATCCAGAGTTTTCAAAAACGAACCGAATTCATTCTCGATGCGCGTCAGCTGTTCGGAAAACAGCACAAAGTCGTCATTCTCGCAATTATAGTGGATCATCACGCCGTTGATGCGATCCGAAGCCATTTCAAGCCGTGCCATATCCCATTCGCCCAAGCGCGAAAACGGTCGCGCGGGGTCGGCCAGATCAAACCCCGAGGTGGAAAACCGCGGGTTCAGGCGCAGACCGGAGGCAATGCCGCGGGCCTTGTCGCCGAACCGATCCAGCTGTCCCAGAGAGTTGAAAATGATCTTGTCGGCGTAGCTGACCGCCGCGTCAATCTCATTGTCGGCCCAGCCCACGGAATAGGCATGGGTTTCCTTGCCAAACTTCTCGGCACCCAGACGCAGCTCGTAGAGCGACGACGAGGTCGTCCCGTCCATATAGTCGCGCATAAAGTCGAAGACGGGCCATGTGGAAAAGCATTTGAGCGCCAGCAGCGCCTTCGCGCCAGAGGCCTCACGCAGCCAGGCGATCTTTTCCATATTCGCAAGCAGGCGCGCCTTATCGATCAGGTAATACGGCGTCTGGATCATCTCATTCCCCCAATGACCAAAAGGAACGGCGTTGGAGAGCTGCACTTAGGGCGATTCAGTCTCTGGGGCAAGGGAAACATATCGCAGGGTCCCGGGCTTGACCAAAGGGCAATCTTCGTGCCTGTTGCGGGGGAAAAAGCCACGATGGTGCCCGATTTCTGATTTTCCCGCCTGACGGACGTGAAGTCTGCCGTTCTGCTTGAACGCGTGCGTGACCCGCGTCTGGCGGAGCATATGCCGCTGCTGTCTGGGGACTGTACCGAGGCCAGGATCGCGGCATTCGTGCCCGCCAAGGACGCCTGCTGGATGCTGGGCGGCTTGAGGGCGTAAAGCGAAAAATGCCCGGATGGTTCGCAGTGAGCACCAAGCCTATCTGCGAGAAGAGAATGTCCCAGACTGCAGGTGGTTGGCAACGATCGCAAAGCTCTCGCCGAGTGACAGGTTTGAGGGAAAGATCACTGCCAAAACGGCAGCAGCAAACAGGACCGTCTTGGGGTTCAGGGCATTGATCGCCACGCCTTGACGGAATGCGTGAGATGCCGGTTTGGTACCCGCGGCAACCGAAACATGAGCACCTCGCCACATGCTATAGGCAATGTAGAGGAGATAAATCGCCCCGACGGTCTTGATGGCCGCATAGCTCCACGGGAGCGACGTAAACGACGCATCGAGCCCAAGCAAGGCTGCAGCGGTCCAAAAGGCCCCTACCAAACCTAATCCAATCCCCGTCGCAACACCCGCCCGTTTTCCGGACGACAACATGTTTTGCGTAGCGACCAGGAATGCGGGCCCCGGGCTGACGATCGCGATAAACAGCGCGACATTGAAGGCTACGAGATGTGAAATTTACATGACTTTGGCTCAAGGTTTGATTGATTAACTGGCCAGACAGGCCGGGTTTTTTGCGCCTCACCTGAGAAGTTTCAGAGAACCGGTCAGGGACTTGACGGCCTTTGCGGGTCCGCAAAGGCCTATGCCACTTAACGGTTCCTGGCGGAGGGACCGTTGCGTGAACTCTGCTTCATAGTCTTCGAACGAATGCAACTTTCGGGCAAATTCGGGGAAGACCACCAATGTAAGTTCTGGCCATTTTGTCTGTGCTCTATCAAGGATATCGACCATCTGAACGGGGTCCGCCTGAAGAACGGGAATCGGGCGATCAGCGGAGTTGAGGATAGTCATTTCCTCTTGGTCCGTGAGTTTGGCGTTCCCTATTCCGGGATGCGCCGCGCCTATGCCCGCCGCAATAGTAGCGACCGTATTGGCCAGAAATCCCACCATCTGAGATGGGGAAACGATGATTGCCAAGCGCAGATCGCCAGCGCCCCGAAGGGATGTCTTGTCGGTTGCCGCCACCGCCGAGTGTAGTTCGTTTAGCATTTCAATTTTCCAATATTTTTGAAGGACAAAACCACTGTCTGGCAGGAAGTTCTGCACTTAAATTTGTTTTAAAATGGCGATTTTAAGGTAGTATCTACCTATAAAACGCTAAAAGTAGGTAGGATAACCCTATATGACTGGAAGTATAGAAACCCAAACGGCTCCACTCGAGTCAGCGGATCGACGCATTTTGGCGGCGCTTCAGACGGACGGCCGATTGAGCAACGCCGATCTTGCTGAAGCAACGGGCATGTCCACCTCGCCATGTTGGCGCCGCACACGACGGCTTGAAGAAGAAGGCTATATCCAAGGATATCGGGCCGTCCTTGATCGCAAACTGCTCGGTATGGGCGTTCTGGTTTTTATTACGATCCAGATCGACGCCCATTCAGAGGCGGAAGCCAGCGCTTTCGAAAAGGCTGTCGCCGACTATCCGCAAATCGTATCGTGCCATTCGATAGGGGGTGGGGCAGATTTCCTATTGCAGGTGGTTTGCAAAGATCTGGACGATTACGCAGAGTTTTCGATGACACATCTCCGCCGGATGCCTGGCATTAAGGCGATGGAGAGCAGCTTTGCCCTTAAGGAAATCAAGCCCTATACCGGATGGCCAATACCATAGATGCAAAGAGTAAACGGGCGGCCGTCTCGAAGGGGCCTTTCAATCGGACACACCTTCCCGCCGAAGGTGCAAGCTGCGCGACCCTGAAGTCCGGACTCCGAACATTGCCTCCTGCTGTGCCGGCTGTGAGGCTCGGCTCAGCAAAATAATGGGTTTGGCACGTCTTGCGTGAAACGTAGGTGCTCCGGAGATTTAGAGCTCAACTGGCTTTGACATCAGGGTTAGGCTCGGTGTGCGCCATCGGCCAGCGATTTCACATAGGCGGCGATCTCTGCGACCGATTTGCCCTGAGCGATCTCGTTGACGATGGCGGAGCCGACGACGGTGCCGTCGGCGACCGCGGCGATTTCTTCGGCTTTCTCCGGCGTGCGCACGCCGAAGCCCACGATCACCGGCAACTCTGTCTTGGCCTTGATCCGCGCCACTTCCGGAGCGACATCGGCGCCGGAAGCGGCGGCGGCCCCGGTGGTGCCGGTCACAGAGACGTAATAGACAAAGCCCGAGGTGTTTTGCAGCACTTTCGGCAAACGCTGATCGTCGGTGGTGGGGGTCGCCAGACGGATAAAGTTCAGCCCCGCTTTCTGGGCTGGGATGCAGAGTTCGTCGTCTTCCTCGGGCGGCAGGTCCACCACGATCAGACCGTCGATCCCAGCCTCGACTGCATCGATCAGAAATTGATCCACGCCGCGCGAATAGATCGGGTTGTAATAGCCCATGAGCACGATCGGCGTGGTGTCATTCGTTTTGCGAAATTCGGCGGCCAGATCGAGCGTCCGCTGCAGGGTCATGCCCTGATCCAGCGCGCGCTGACCGGCGAGCTGAATGGTCGGGCCATCGGCCATCGGATCGGTGAAGGGCAGACCCAGTTCGATAATGTCGACGCCCGCGTCGGGCAGCGCTTTGACGATCTCCAGGGAGGTGGCCTCATCGGGATCGCCCGCCATGACGTAGGCCACGAAGGCTTTTTTGCCGGCGGCTTTCAGCTCTGCGAATTTGGCGTCGATGCGGGTCATGGTTGGCGCTCCCTTGAAACCTTGTCCGTCGGGTTTCGCCGATCTTTCTCTCAAGTGCAATGGGGAAGGCTTGCGTGAGACCCCTTTGCGCCTTAGACAGCCTTGGAATTCAGCACAAAGGGGCGCGACATGGGCTTCAAAATGGGTATCGTCGGCCTGCCGAACGTTGGCAAATCGACACTCTTCAACGCGTTGACCAAGACCGCGGCGGCGCAGGCGGCAAACTTTCCATTCTGCACCATCGAACCCAACGTGGGTGAGGTGGCCGTGCCGGATGCGCGGCTGGACCAATTGGCCGCGATTGCCGGGTCGAAACAGATCATTCCGACGCGGATGACCTTCGTCGATATCGCGGGTCTGGTGAAAGGGGCGTCCAAGGGCGAAGGTCTCGGCAACCAGTTTCTGGCCAATATCCGTGAATGCGACGCCATCGCCCATGTGGTGCGCTGTTTCGAAGATGGCGACGTGACCCATGTCGAAGGCCGGGTGGATCCGGTCGACGACGCGCAGGTGATCGAGATGGAACTGATGCTGGCCGATCTGGAAAGCATTGCCAAGCGCCGCGCCAATCTGGTGCGCAAGCTCAAGGGCAACGACAAGGAAGCCCAGCAACAGGACCGTCTGCTGGCCGCCGCGCAAGAGGCGCTGGAAAACGACAGGCCCGCGCGCACCGTCGAGGTAGATGCAGAAGATCTGAAACAATGGCGCATGCTGCAGCTTCTGACGCAAAAGCCGATCCTCTATGTCTGCAACGTCGAAGAGGAAAACGCCGCGAAAGGCAATGCCCATTCCGACGCTGTTGCCAAAATGGCTGCGGAACAGGGCGCCGGTACGGTGGTGATTTCGGCCAAGATCGAAGAAGAGATTTCCCAGCTCGATGCGGAAGAGGCCGAGATGTTCCTGGGCGAAATGGGGCTGGAAGAGGCCGGTCTCGACCGGTTGATCCGGGCGGGCTATGAGCTGTTGCACCTTGAGACCTATTTCACCGTCGGCCCGAAAGAGGCCCGCGCCTGGACGATCCGCAAAGGCACCTCTGCACCTGCTGCGGCCGGGGTGATCCACGGGGATTTCGAACGCGGCTTCATTCGCGCAGAAACCATCGCATTCGACGATTTCATCGCCTGCAATGGCGAAGGTGGCGCCAAGGAAGCCGGCAAGATGCGGGCCGAGGGCAAAAGCTACATCGTGCAGGACGGCGATGTGATGCACTTCCTGTTCAACACCTGAGCCGAAGCAGATCCACGGGTTTCGTGCCCGGCGGTTTGCACGCAGAGAAATGAAAAGGGCGGCCGTGTCGGGCCGCCCTTTTGCTGTTCTTGAGTGCTGTTTCTGAACCGTCGGTTCTGTAGGCCCGGTCACTCTGCCTTCAGGAAGTCCGCGACATCGAGCAGGATCATCTCGTTGTCATCGACACGACCGTTTTCGCGCCCCACGGAGAAGGGGAAGTTGTTGTCATTGGCGACCACGATGGTGGTTTCATCGACGCGGTCCACATCTTCGATGGTTACAAAGGGGAAGCTGAACACGCCATCAATTGTGCCACGCGGGGCGATGCCCTCTGGATCGGCGATGTTCATCAGGTCGATATAGGCGATCTTTTCCAGAACGCCGTTTTCGTCCATGCGCTCCAGATCGATCAGGTAGATGCGCTTGAACAGAGCCGGGGTTTCGGCCCAGCCCTCGCGCGGGTCGCCCTGACCGTTGTCGCGTTCGATGATCAGCCCTCGGGTGCCGTCGATCAGGTTGAAATCGCCGATGGCATGGTTCTCGTCGTCCAGCGGGTAATAGCGCACCACATCGCCCCATTCGCCGGTTTCCGTCGACAGTTCGAACATCGACAGAACCGGTTTGCCGCTGACGTGTTTCTTGCCGCCGGTGGCGGCGTCGAACACCGG
Source organism: uncultured Celeribacter sp. (assembly GCF_963675965.1). Classification (NCBI taxonomy): domain Bacteria; kingdom Pseudomonadati; phylum Pseudomonadota; class Alphaproteobacteria; order Rhodobacterales; family Roseobacteraceae; genus Celeribacter; species uncultured Celeribacter sp. The sequence continues at coordinate 2,847,953 of NZ_OY780935.1, forward strand.
CTTTTCCAGCAGCGGGTAGAGCGTTTTCTCGTCTGCGGACAGTGCCATGCCTTCATAGCCGCCGGAGCGGTAGGTCACGACATCTTCGGGCAGGGCGCCGCCGGGGTTCGGGGCCGCCACGAAGAAGTTGTCAGGCGAGCGCATCAGCTCTCCGCCGGGTTCCGTGGCCAGAACGCGCAACGCTTCGCCGGTCGCGTTGACTTCGATCACCCAGGGACCGAATTCATCGCCAATCCAGTAGCTGTCGCCAACGGGCTGGATCGATTCAATGTCGAAATCTGCCCCGGTGAGGAACCGGCCTTCGGTGGCTTCGTTCACGATCGGGAAGGGCACGATGCGGTTCGGGTCGGACAGCTGCACGGTCTTTTCGAGCATCACGCGACCGGCGTCCCAATCGGCCTTGACGATGTTGAACATCAACACAACGTCAGAGGAGTTTTTCTGATTGCCAAACCCATTGTCGGTCAGCACCAGAAAGCGGTCGTTGCCAAGGCTGCGGATGCCCGAGAACCCCTGCAGCGGCTGACCGGGGAAGGGCAGGGCCAGACCAGTGGCGGGCTGGAAGTTGGCATAGAGATCTTCGACGCGGGCGCCCGCGGTGAAACGACCGGAGACGTTGTAGGTGTCAGCGGCGCCTTTCGGGGCGGGCACAAAGCTTGCGCCGGGCAATTCGGCATGGGCTTTCAGCGTGGCCGGAAAGGCGTCCTGGGCCTGTGCGGCGGAGCTCAGGCCGATGAAGAGCGCGAGTGCGGAGACAAGGGATTTCCCCATGGGTGATGTCCTCTGATGTGTGCATAGGTCTGTGCGGGGCAGATGACCGACACTGCGTAACAGCGGCACAACAGAGGGCTAAAAGTGATCTGAAGCTTCCATGTAGTCTTGGTAACGTTTTGATGTCGCTTAGTGATTTTGGGTCACATGAGCTTTCGCAGAATTTTCGGCGCGTGCGCCTTAAGCCCTTTCATCGGGGGTTCAGCGACAAACATCCCGTTCCATTTGCTTTGCCGGACCACGGATTTGAGATGTGAAAAACGATCAAATCCCGCCTGCCCGTGATAGGCACCGATGCCGGAGGCTCCGACGCCGCCGAACGGCAGCGTGTCAAAGGCGACGTGGATCACGGTGTCGTTGACCACTGCGCCGCCGGACAGGGAGTGCTGCAACCAGAGATCCTGTTCCTTGCGCTCTTCGGCAAAGACATAAAGCGCCAGCGGATGATCACGCTCGGCGACATAGCGCAGGGCCTGTTCGGGGGTATCATAGGGCACAAGCGGCAGGATCGGGCCGAAGATTTCTTCCTGCATCAGGGTGATTTGATGCGGCGGATCGATCACCAGCGCCGGAGCGAATTTCCTGGCGTTCGTGGCGGCCTCTTTGCCAGTCTTGGCGGATGTCTTAGCCGTCAGCCGCCGGATCTCTGCCCCATGGGTTTCGGCCTCCGCCAGTAGGGCGTCGAGTCGGCTCAGGTGGCGATCCGACACAATCGCGGAATAGTCCGGGCTGTCGATCCCAGCCGGAAACATTTTGGTCATGCGGGCCATGAGGGCGTCTGCAAAGGCGGGCAGGATCTTACGCGGGACGAGGACGTAATCGGGCGCGACGCAGATCTGCCCGGCGTTGGACAGCTTGCCCCAGACAATGCGCCGCGCCGCGCGGTCCAGATCCGCCGAGGGCATGATCACCGCCGGAGATTTGCCGCCCAGTTCCAGTGTCACCGGCGTCAGGTTGCTGGCAGCCGCTTCCGCCACCCGGCGACCGATCTGGGTCGAACCGGTGAAAAACAGATGATCGAAGGGCAGGGCAGAGAAGGCGGCAGCGACATCGGCGCCCCCGGTCACGACGCAGACCTCGTCGCCGTCGAAGGCGCCTTCGATCATCTCTGCAAGGACCTCGGCGGTCTGAGGTGTCAGCTCGGACGGTTTCAGCATGACTCGGTTGCCCGCGGCTAGTGCTGGCACCATTGGCCCGAGCGCAAGCTGCACCGGGAAGTTCCAGGGCGCAATGATGCCCACCACGCCCAACGGCTGGGGATGGATTTCGGCGCGCGCCGGCTTGTAAAGCAGCGGCGTGGTCACGCGTTGGACACGCATCCAGCGTTTCAGGTACTTTTTCGTGCTGCGAATTTCCGCGAGCACCACATTCACATCGAACAGACGGCTTTCAAGCGGGCTGCGATAGGAAAAATCTTCGGACATGGCCGCGATAAGCTCGTTTTCGGCGGCCAAAAGCGCCTTTTCCAAACGATCCAGGCGATCCCAGCGCAGATCATAGGATACATGAGGCTGATCCTGATATGCCCCGCGCATCTGGTCGAATTCGGTTTGCAACGCTGTTCGCATCAGTGACCTCCCCCTGTCCTTTGTCGCATTGAGACAGAAAATCCGGCAAAGAGGAAGCACAGCTTCGGCGGGTGTCGTGACGTTCAGCGCGCCATCATGCGGCGCAGAGTGGCGCGCAGGCCCCTCTCTGAGGGCTCCCACAGGCATCCGAGCACAAAGGCCAAGGGTCTTATTTCGGTCATCGTGTCTGTCCTCATGCCAAAGGCGACCTTGAAATGTCGGTGTCAACGCGCCGCTGTTCGGATCTTTAGGAAAAGTTTGTCTCGTTTCCATGACAGAGCCGTCAAAAAGGCTTGTTTCCTTGCTGCCCACCCGTCGGGACAGCGTTTTTACGCAAGATGTGAGGCAGAACGGGAGCTGACCCTGAAGGGTTGGTAAGGCGCTGCCCATGATAAAATTTTCAAATTCGGCCCCCGCCATCCCGAAAAACGCCTTGTCACCCCTTCCTTCGCCTCATATACGGGTCGACGGAGACGTGGCCGAGTGGTCGAAGGCGCTCCCCTGCTAAGGGAGTAGGCCCGGAAGGGTCTCGAGGGTTCGAATCCCTTCGTCTCCGCCATAAAACTCAATCAAATATTTGTATTTAAATAGTTTTTCGCGGAACTTTGAAATCTGTTCCCCCCTTTGGTCCCCTTTGCAGATTTCATGCCTGAGTTTGGTCTTCCCAATGATAACGCATCGACCACGGGGTTTCTCAGCGCGCATCACGGATTCGTGATCCTTTGTGGCGGTCCCGGAAAATCCCCAACGTATAAATATTGGTGCGACGCAATGATGCTATCGCAATTCACTCAAAAATAAAGAGGTTTAAAAATGCAAATTGCAGAAATCATAAAAGAAATAGACAGCGAAATTTCAAGTCGAAGCTCTGACAAGTTCGGGATCAAGGTCGGTTGCGAACTCTACATCGCACTCGCGGAAGCTCAGAAGATCAAGAAAGCAACGTTTTCAGCTTGGGGAACAGGGGCATTCCCAGAAGAACTCCCCGCCTATGGTGGGAAATATTTCATTTATCACGACTGGGAGCTTGGTGACTGGGATTTCAAGGTTGGCGTTCCTAACGCCTAAGAAAAAGCCCCGGCGCGTTTGCGCGCCGGGGCCAGTCCCTAATCCCTCTTTTATGCGAGATCGGCCAAGAAATTTCTCGAACCCAATGGATATTCAACCTTAATGACCTCGGGCTAGTTCGCAATCGGGCGATGAAATGGACACGGTTACCCATCTGATTTACTATACCTTGAGGCCCGAAAGCGAGGCGCAGCCATTTATGATTATATTCCAGAAGGTTAGCGTACACGCCTGAACTCCCGTATATGCACCGGAGACAACCCGTGTCTCTTTGCCGCTTCACTTTCCGCCCGATCCCGGCTCATCCCGGCGTCAAATTGCAGGATCGCGGCGCGTTCCTCCCAGAGCTCATAGAGATCAGAGGGGGCAAGCCTTACCCCCTCTGACAAAACCGACTTAACTGACAAAACCTCCGTTTCGACCTCCGACCCGGGTTGGGGTTTTGTCGGTTTTGTCAGTTTTGTCATCGCTCCCGGACCCTGCCGGGCAGCTTCAAGCCAGACGCTCACGGCATTCCTGCCAAAAGTGCCGGATTAACCGCGAAGAGCCGTGTGGGGCGTCCTCCGTTGGGGTTGGGCGGTGGCGCAATCGGGCGGATGGCGTCCCCGTCCTCAAGCACCGTCAGCGCTGCGTTGAGCTGTGCGGCCGTGCTGAGGCCGGACAAATCGAGGCGCAGGGCTTCCCGGCTGGTAAAGCGCGGCCAACCCCGCGCCCGGATCGCATCGAGCAAACGCCGCGCGCCACGTTCGGTCTTGGATGTGGCAGCGTCGGCATAGGCCCGGCGGGCCATCGGCAGGGCATAGAACTCGATAAAATGCGCCGCCCGACCAAAGGCATTATGGCTGATTTCTTGCGGTTCTCCTTCGTCACTCATCGCCCAATCGAGATAGGACAAGATCAGCGATAGGCGGACCGCCAGACCGGGCAGTTTGCCGATGAAGGACAAGAGCAGCCCCTCCGCATCGCGTTCCCATGCCCGCACCGAGAGGCGGAAGGCGTCGAGCACATCCCGCGCCGGATCGGAGAAAGGCATAACCCAAGGGCGCTCCCGGTCGGTCTCGTCACGATACATTGAGAGGCCATAGAGCCGTCGCAAGGCAGTGACACAGCGCTCTGCGCCTGCTTGCGCCCGCGGTCTGCACAGCGGCACGGGATCGGGCCAGATCGGGATGAACCGCGCCAGCAAGCCGTCATCATCGCTTCGCAGCAAGAGCGATTTGAGCCGGTCGGGCTGAATGCCACCGGTGACGGCGATGGACAGCCGGTCGATATGCACCGGCTCCCGCCCCATCCGTTCGACCGAATAGGCCCGCCCGCCATAGGCCTCCAACCAGAATGGCCGATCCGAGCCGCCACCGGAATAGCGGGTCATGCCCTGCAACCACCCGGCCAGTTCATCGCGCGCCAGCAAGGTGCCGCGCGGCTGTTTCGAGACGATCACCGCCAATCGCTCCACCGTGCCGTCCGCAATCGAAAAGCGCGGAAGGAATGGTTCCGGTTCGATACGTAGCGTATCCGGGCGCTCCGGCGGCTCGCTCCCTTCTTTCAGCGCCGCCTTTGCCGCCTCTTTCCACGCGCTTTCGGCGAGCTTGGCGATCTCGGCTTTCTCGCGCCACTCCGTCAACTCGCCTTCCATCGCCTGCCGCTTCTCGCGCTCAACGTCCTTGATCAGTCCCAGCACCGCGTCGAGGCCGGGCGATTTGTTCGAGGACGGCGAGCCAATCGCCATGGTCCAGAGGATCGGAGGCTCTTGCCAGCCCTCCCACGGCGCAGCCCAACGAGTGTTGCCAATGGCCGAACCGACCGTAGCGAGCAGCCCCGCCACAACGTAATCCGGCGGCGCGGATTTGGCCTCTGCCGCCCGGCTGATCCAATCGGCCCAGAGCGGCCCGAACACGTCAGCGAGTGGCAATTCCGGGGCGGGCAAGGTCGCGCCCTGCGTGAGACGCGGGGACGGCACCGGCCAGTCACCCATGAACGGGGTCTCTTGCGGCAGCATGTTCACAGCATCCCCTCCCGTTCCCGCAGCACGTCATTCCAGTCTTTCCCTTCTGGGGCCGTCATGAGCGAGACCTGCCAGCCCATGTCCGAGGCCCGCCGGGCCAGTTGCTCCGCCGCCGCGCGTCCGGCAGGATCGCCATCACCGGCGACAGTCAATCGCCCCGGTTGCGACGGCAGGCGCAGGGAGATCATCCCGGACGCGCTCAGAGCGGCCCAAATCGAGGGCCGGTCCGTCAACAGCCCAGAGGCGAGGGAAAGAGCGGTTTCGATCCCTTCCGCGACGACCAGACGGGTTTGCCCGCGAACAAGGCGCACAGCGCCGCCCTTTGTGCGCCCCAGCATGGCCTTGGCTGGCGTGACCGGGGCTTTGCCGCTCCTATCGTAACAAAGGTAAGTGCGATGCACCGCGAACCCGTCCCCGCCTGATACGTAGCTAATAAGGGCTGGCAATCGCTTGGCACTCGGGTGCCAGCACGTCTCTACGTAGCGTAGCGTATCAGGCAGCGGGCAACTGATCCCACGCCTACGTAGGTAGGTTTCCGCTACGCTACGGTAGATAGGTTGTGCCACCTCCCAAAGCCGCCGCGACTGATCCGAACGCTTGCGTTGATCCGCCTGCGCCTTGACCCGCCGCTCCGCATCTCGTTCGGGATCAAAGTTTAGGTTCCCCCGTAACGCGCTCCGATCCATACCGCCTGCCTCAAGCGCCGCGCGGATGTCTGCGTAAGAGCACCCCGCATGGCATTTGAGCAGAACGTTTCCGTTGTTGCCATCGGTAAGGCTCAAGCTCGGAGAATGGTCCTCATGCGCCGGGCAGCGAGCCGTGCCATAGTGACCGTGCCACGTTCCGCCAAGTGTTGCTGTCAGAGTTTTTGCTGCATTCATGCCCAGTCCTCCGATTTGAAGTGATCGGGGAAGGCAAAGAGATCATGCCAAGACGTGCCCATATGCTGACGGGAGAGGCGAATAAGTCCCTTTCGGGTGATGCAGTAGCCCAGAGTGTCCCAAGCGGTCGCCCCCGCCCGGACATTGGGCCGACGGCGTTGAAAAAGCCACTGGCGACGCTCCCGGCAGATTACAACGCGGAACCGTCCGCGTTGCAGGATCACCCGTTTGTAATCATCATTGGTTTGTCGGTTCGAGCCTTCGCGTTGTGCGAGCGTAAAGGGATGCAGATATGCAATTGTCATGGCTCACACCTCCTCAGAACGAGTTTCGAGCCAACGCTGCAAATCTGCGACGCGCCATCCGACGGCGCGTTTGCCGAGCCGGATCGGTTTCGGGAAGCTGCCCTCGGCCATCATGGCGTAAAGAGTCGAGCGAGAGAGGCCCACGAGTTTTTCCACATCGGGGCGACGATAAATTTGGTTAGTCATAAGACACACCTTTTCTGTTCCCGCGACGTGCATTTGACGCGGGTTGATCAAAGGCAGTATGAGAGTTGGAGTGGACGCTCGGATGAGTCCCCAATTCCTGTCGGTTCTGGTGCTGCAACATCGGAGCCGACAAGAGCCGCCTACTGCCGATAAGCGCCTCGTAAGGGCTAGTAAGCACGGTTGATTCTTTCGATCAAATGCCCTCCGGCGGGCATAGAAACCACATGAAATACAATGCGTTAGGCGTGTTTCGATGGGGCCTATGTAGCGTTAGAAATTCATCCAAAAATACGATTGTTTTGAAATCGGCATTTTCGCGATTTTGAGCCGTCAAATCCTCGAAATGTGATGAAAATATAGGCAGTGAAGATGTGGTTGCGAAAGGAGCAGAGCCACCGCTTCCATGTGGTAGATACGGATTTTCCAGTTCTGGACCGGACAACCGCATGCCGATTCTGTAACCTTTGGGGAAAAGTCCCGGCTCGTCCGGTTTTGTCGGTTAAGTCGGTTTTGTCAGAGGGGGGTATGGTGCGGCGCTTTGATGGCATAGCGCGAAACAAACGGCCCAAGTCGGTCTCTTCGACTTGGTCAGGGCCTCTTCATCGCAGCGCGCAAAACCAGTTATTCGCTACGGTTGCATACCTAGTATTTGCGGGCCCCGAGCTGGCGTTTGACGCCTGTTTTACCAATCCTCCAGTTTGCAAGCTGTCGGCTTACCCCGTAATGCAGGGCTATGGAATCTACATCTTTTCCCGCACCGCAATGATGTAAGAGGCCATCACGAGGAAGCAGCATACAACCAGCTAACCAATCAGCCTCTTCCTCCAAGTCTTTGGGATAATCGCTTAAGAGCAATAATCCTCCGTCGGAACGGTCAGCCCGATTGGGTTTGTGCCTCAACTCGATATGCGACCACTCATGCATGAGGGTGTTAGCTTGTCTGCCGATCGGATGAGTTGGATTTACTATTATCAGTACCTTGTCTTCGACTTTAATAGTTACGCCCGACCAACTATCAGGATCTGTAACTGTGAGTTGGTGTAGGTTGTTACCTTCAAAATTTGGGACATCCGCTGGCTCCCAAACGATCATTCCCTTTTGCTCAAGAAAAGCCCGAGGCTCTAAGCGATCGTTCGGCCCAAGGTTAAACTTGGCTCTGTGAACAAGCGCCATCTTTTCGGCTTGAGTTTTGAACCCGCGCCGCATTGCTACAGGCGCTCCCGGTCTCGCAGCGCCGCCTGAGCTTTCAAGATCATGTCACCCAAGGCTGTTGCCGTGTCGATGCTCGTGGCATCTTTCTTTCGAAATTGAACGGAAACGGTTTCAGCACGATCTCTCGCCGGCTGCATTCCCAAGAAACCATTCGGATCCTCTCCTAGCCAGCTACATATCTTCGCAAATGTTGCTAGGTCCGGGACATTGCCGTTTTCGACTCGAGACAGTGTCGCTGCGCTTATTCCAATTTCTTTGGCTGCGGCTCGTACTCCGACAGTGCCACGCCGCTCGACAATTTTTCTCCCTAAATTCTCGATGCTTAGCGTCATTGTGCTGCTGTCGCACAAGATTCCTGTTGACGGATCATGCTGGCGCTCCCTAGTGTCTTACATGTAAGACGTTAATCGTTTCATGTGTGTAACGCGTCTCTCTTGTGAGACACTAGAATCACTGAAAACGGCTTTCGTCAAGCTCTTTGGAGTGGGGCGTTCCGCCATAAAATAAGGATTATTGATATGCCAAAAGCCTCTCAAGAACCGGAATGCCACTTTGATAACGACGATCAGGAAATGGTCTTGCTTGATACATTAGTAACCGGAAGAGACATTCTCGCGACTGCGTCTCGGGCGCCTGCTTCGGGTTATAAGCGCCACGAAAGGAGGTGATCACAATGGCGAGGTCCAACAAGGAAGTGACGAGTGCGAAGGCTGCTTCGGCTGCATCGAAAGTGCTTCGCAATCCGAAGTCCAGCCCGGCTGCAAAGACGGCTGCGGCTTCGGCGCTGACACAGCGTCCGAACAAGAAAAAATAAAATATGGCTAACCTGGGGGCCGGGAAGCTCGGCCCCCGAACCAAGCTTATCGATACGGCTCAAGGAGGCCGAAAACATGATCTATGCGATTAGCTATGACCTGAAGCGTCCCGGTCAAAACTATGCGGCGCTGCATGAAGCCATACGGTCCTGCGGGGAATGGTGGCACTATCTGGATTCGACTTGGCTTGTCGATACTTCTCTAACGGCCACAGGCATTTGGCAGCAGCTCGAACAGCATGTCGACAAGAACGACTTCTTTCTCGTGGTTGGGATTACCCGGGATTATCAAGGCTGGCTGCCCAAGGAAGCGTGGGACTGGATCAACGCGCGCAGCGGTAAGATGGCGGCATAGGAGGAGTGGCAATGCGCTTTCAGGGAGCAGTGATCAAAGAGCAAGGTCAGACCTTTGCGATCGTCGTCGTGAAATCTTACGTCGTGCAGAACAGGGCATCAGCAAATGATGCGATCCGGTCGTTTTCATCATCCTTTGGCGGGATGCCGGTGATATTGATGGCGCAAAATAGCCGAGGTCGCGCGACTTACTTTGGGCGTACTGACATCGCACGGTTCATGTCCCGAACGCCGCTTGGCGCGATTCCATGGCGGGAATACAAGATCAACTAGTGCAATTTCTCCGCCTCGGTCAGTTTCGTTTGTGCTCTGAACCCAAGGGCCTCCGCCAGCTCTAGAAACTCGACGGCATCCAGCGTCGCTGCCCGCTTTTCCTGCGGACCATCAAGGGGACTGGCATTCGTCGCGAGGACTGGATTGCAAGCTGGGCCGTGTCGCCTGCTCAACGTCAGATTTCCTCTCTTGGGGGGGGGCGTTTCCAGAAGGTCTACTTTGAGTCCGTAGTCGTATTCACTGGCTTAAGAACGTCCTCCAACACTCCAGAACCTCCCGCCGTTTCTCCACCAAATCCGACCTTCGATAGGCCCGTTCCACAGTGCTGCCGACATGGTGGGCGAGGGCCATTTCGGCGACAACGTGATCCACGCCAGTCTCTGCCGCCCAATCCCGAAACGTCGAACGCAAGCCATGTGGCACGGCAGGCCGGCCCGAACGCGGGTCGAGAAACCGCTGCGTGCCTTTCGCCTTCGCATCTTCGTCGATCCGGCGCATGACTGCGGACATGGCCATGTCGGACAGTGGCGTGCCTTTGGTAGAGAAAAACACGTAATTGCATCCGCGCAGCCTGGGCATGTGGCACAGCAAATCAACGGCCAAATCCGGCAATGGTACGCGATGTTCTCGCCCGGCCTTCATGCGCTCTTTCGGGATGATCCAGAGCCGCTTTTCAAAATCGACCTCATCCCATGTCATGCCGCGCACCTCGCCGGAGCGCGAGGCGGTCAGGCAGAGAAATTGCAGGGCCTGCGCCGCAATGCCTTCGCGTGTCACAAGAGTTTTCCAGAAGGCGGGGGCGTCTTGGACCCTGACGGCGGCATGGTGGCGCTGGGTTTTGACCTTGCCGGGCTTGGGCAGCAGCTCGGACAGGTTGCCTTTCCACGTTGCCGGGTTCTGTCCTTCGCGTAGGCCCTGAACGGTTGCCCACGAAAACACCGCCTCAAGACGCTGGCGCAATCGGCTGGCGGTTTCAGTTTTGCTCTCCCAGATCGGTGTGAGTACGTTCATAACATCGTAAACGGAAATGGTTTCGAGCGGCAGGGGGCCGAGAACGGGAGTGGCGTAATTGTCGAGCGTCGAGCGCCATTGTTTGCGGTGCTTCTCATTGCGGAACTCCGCAAGCTTCGCGGCCAGATACTCGTCAACCGCCTCCTGAAAGGACAGCGCTCTTTGGCGTTTGTGCTTCTCGGCTATCGGGTCTTTGCCCACATGCAAAAGACGATGGTTTTCCAGCGCGGTCTCACGTGCCATTTTCAACGTCACCACCGGATAAGAGCCAAGCCCGGCCTCGCGCGTCTTGCCGTTTCGGGTGTAGCGCTGCAACCAATGCTTGCGCCCGTCGGGTTTCACGCGAAGCCGCAGCCCCAATCCTGATTTGTCGCTATACACACCGGGCTTCTTGATGTTCTTTACAAAGGTGGCGCTCAGTTTTTCGTCCATTTCCGGTCCCGATCTTCCGACAAATTCCGCGACCTAAGCGGAAAATGTCCCCCATATTGTTCCCCCTTTTAATGCTGGAAATTGCCGGAACTCACAAGACGTAAAAAGCACATGATTTTATCTAACTTACTATTTTTGTTTTTCTTTTAGGTTTCTTCTGGACGCTTCTGGAAGTCATGTGGTCTGTCTTCGTCTCCGCCACCCACCATTTTCATTGAATGGCCTTGGGGAGCTTGATAGCTTCTAAGTCTATGGACTTATGCGCTTATTCTTGTTCGTTGGTTGCATTCGTTTCACTTCGATTGCGCTCGGTTCTGTTAGTTTCGTGGTGTGAAAGGTGGTGCGTTCCATGGCCTAAACCTCAGGAAAATTGACAAAGAATCTCGTCCGAACCCATGGCCCAGGGCGGCATGGCGAAGGAGATGGTCTCTATCTTGTCGTGGACCCATCCGGCGCCCGGAGCTGGATCGTGCGAGTCACAGTGAAGGGCCAGCGAAACCGGCAAAGGAAGCCCCCGAGCAACGACTTGCTGCGCGGGGGCCTGGTTTTGACCACTCGCACATTGCCCAGTTCCCATATTTGTTTCGAGACCTCTTGAATGTAACAACACACACCAAACCAATCAAACAGAAACGAATGCAAATTATTGTTTTTAAATAATAAGATGTTGATTTTTCGTTTGCGCCGGGAAGGTCGTAGCAGGCTGGTCAATATGGATGCAGTCGAACGCAACCGAAGGAAGGCAAGGTCGGAACAATGGAGATTTTTGAGAACGAGCGTGTTAACGATGATGGTGACAATGAACTTGATCTTATCGCCCCTTCGCCCCCCGCGCAAAACGAGCGCAACGGCGTCATCGACGTGTCGGCCCAGCATGGGTAAAGTTCGGTCGGCGAGTTAAATACCTCGGCGCGATTTGAACGCTTACGTTGAAGAGAGCCGGGTCTCTCCGGGTGCTGCTGCGTAGGCCACAAACTACAAAGCCCCGCAAGGTGGGGCTTGTCGTAGTTGCGTTATCATCACAACTCTAGGACAGACGCGCTCCTGATTTCAACCCTATGACAGAAGCCGGATATCGGCATTCGCCAGCCCTACTGCGATTGGGTTGACGGGAAAGATTTGCCCTATGGCGCGCAAGAAATTTGCTATGCTCAATGTATCACATGGGGAAAACGGGGGCTGCGAAAGCTTCAATGCCCGGTTCCGCGACGAGTTCTTAACCGGAGAAAATTTCTATAGTCTGCGCGAGGTACAAATCCTGATCGAAAAATGGAGGAAACACGACAACACCAAATGGCCTCGCAGTGCTTTGGGCTACCGCCCACCGGCCCTGAAACCACCATCCAGATGGACCAATGGCCAGTCATGCACTAAAAATCAAATTGGACCACTCTGCTGGGGTTATCTCAAATCGCGGCACGACCTCTCTTTGGTGATGGTCGGGCGACATCTTGAGGTGCCGGAAACCCAGAAGAGCGGGACAGGAACGGGGTGGAGAGCGGACGGGTGAAACAGGTTCAGGTCAAATCCATTGAATCGCTCGCGCGTGGTCTGGAGGTGTTGCAGCTCATCCAGGCTGCTGGCGCTGTCCGCCTGCACGATCTGCACCGGATGTCCGGCATCCCGAAGGCCTCGCTCCTGCGCATTCTGAAAACCTTGGCTGAATGCGGCATGATCTGGCAACGCATTCTGGATGACCATTACATCCCGTCTTATTCACTGTCCGAGCTGGCCAATCGCGTTGATCGCGAAACCCGGCTGGTTGAGGTCGCCTCGCCGGTTTTGGAGGCTTTGACGGGCGAGGTGAAATGGCCCTCGGTGCTGGCGGCGCCGCGTCTCACCTGTATGGAGGTGATCGAGGCCAACACGCCGCGCAGCTATTTTCACCACATCCCTTTGGGGCCTTTGGGTTTTCAAATCAATATGTTACGCTCTGCTACGGGGCGCGCTTATATCGCTCATTGCGAAGACGCCAAGCGCGAGGCGATCCTCGATGCGCTGCGTCGCACCGGGCGCAAGGGCGATCTCATGGCCGCCGTGCCGGAGATGGTCGCCGAGGCCATTGCCATCACCCGCGAGCAAGGGTTTGGCTTGCGCGACGCCGATTTCGGCGGCTCCTATGACGAGGGCCGCGCCAGCCATGATGACGGTCGCGATTCCATCGGTGTGCCGATCATCGTGGGCTATTCCACGGTGGGCGCGATCAACATCACCTGGGCCAAAAAGGTCCTGCCGCGGACGCAAGCCATCGAACATTTCGTCGGGCCGCTGCAAGTGGCCGCGCGTGAGATTTCCGAAGGCCTGATGGAGGCCCAGAACAGCTTTACGCAGCAAGGCGCTGCCTCGAGAAGTTTCACAGGGTGAAACTTTGGCCGCAGGCGATTGCTGGGGCAGGGCGAAGCGCCTAGCCTCAAAACGTAAGAAGGCCCGCAGTGAAACGCACATCTCACAACGCGGGTCTTGATTGGGAGGATTACCGAATGACCGCATTGAACACGCAATTTGCGTGCATGGCGACGCTGTGCCTGAACGCCCGTTTTGTAACGGAGGCCGGGGCATGAGTGCGCTGACACGACAAGACATCAATGACATTCTCGCGCTGGTCGATCAGTCCGATTTCGACGAGCTACGCCTAGAGATAGGCGACACGAAAATCGAGCTGCGCCGTCGGGGTACGGGGCAATCCGTGGCCGACGCGCCTGTCGCCCAGGCCTCAGTGGCTCAGGTCGCTCCTGCGCCGAAGCCGACTGAGGCCACCTCGGTCGCGGCACCCGTCGTCGCATCCGGTGGCGGCTCCGAAGTGCCCGCGCCGCTTTTAGGCACTTATTATTCCGCGCCGAAACCGGGCGCTGCGCCTTTCGTTAAAGTCGGCGATCGGGTCAAGCCCGACACTGTGATCGGCATCATCGAGGTTATGAAACTGATGAATTCCGTCACCGCCGATGTGGCGGGCATCGTCACCGCGATCCATGCGGAGGACGGTGTTCTGGTCGAACATGGTCAGGCGCTGATCTCCGTTCAGCCGGAGTGAGCCGATGACCCCGATCAAACGAATTTTCATCGCCAACCGCGGCGAGATCGCCGTACGCGTGATTAAGACCTGCCGCGCCTTGGGCATCGAAAGCGTGCTGGGCGTCTCCGAGGCAGATCGCGACACGCTGGGCGCCAAATTGGCCACCCGCACTGTCTGTCTCGGGCCTGCGCGGGCCACGGAGAGCTATCTCTCTGTCGGCACCGTTGTGGAGGCCGCGAAGGGCACCGGTTGTGACGCTATTCATCCGGGTTACGGCTTTCTCTCTGAGAACCGCGCTCTGGCCGAGGCCTGCGCCGAGGAGGGGATCGTCTTCATCGGCCCGGACCTGCCGCATCTTGACGCCGTGGGCGACAAGCTCACGGCGCGCAGCCACGCCGAAGCCGCCCAAGTGCCGCTCGTGCCGGGCAGCTCGGCGGAGACCGTGGAGGATGCCCGCAAGATCGCCGACGAAATCGGATTTCCTTTGCTGATCAAAGCGGTGTCCGGGGGCGGTGGACGCGGTATGAAACGCGTTGACCGGATGGAAGATTTGGAAAGCCAGCTTGATCTGGCGACGGCGGAGGCGGCGGCGGCCTTTGGCGACGGGCGGGTCTATCTTGAGCGTTTCGTCACGGTAGGGCGCCATGTGGAGGTGCAAATCCTCTCTGATGGCGAGACGGTTCTGCATGTCGGCGAACGCGATTGTTCGGTGCAGCGCCGTTACCAAAAGGTGATCGAGGAAGCTCCGGCGCCAGAGCTGCCAAAAGCGCTCCGGGACGGCCTTTTGGAGGCTGCGGTGAAATTCGCCCGTCACCTTGGCTATCGCTCTTTGGGCACCGTCGAGTTCCTCGTCGATATGGAGCGCCAAAGCTTTTATTTCCTTGAAATGAACGCACGTATTCAGGTCGAGCATCCGGTCACGGAAATGATTTCCGGCTTTGATCTTGTGGCGCAGCAGATCGCTGTGGCAGAGGGCAAGCCCCTGACGCTGACGCAAGATGACATCCGGCTCACCGGTCACGCCATCGAGTGCCGTCTCAACGCCGAAGATCTCGCCCATGAGTTCCGCCCTGCGCCGGGGCGCGTCACCATGGCGTGGTTCCCGCCGATGCAGGGTCTCCGGGTTGACACCCATATGGTGCCAGGCGCGATGATCTCGCCCTATTACGACTCCATGATCGCTAAGCTGATCGTGCATGCTGCGACCCGCGAAGAGGCGGTGGACCGGATGCTGAAAGCGCTCGACGTTTGTGTACTAGAAGGCGTCAAAACCAATGCGCCGCTACATTACGCGATCCTATCAGAGGATGAATTCCGCGCGGGCGGGGTCGACACGACTTACCTGCCGCGTTTTCTCGAACACCATGCTTTGGAGGTCTGCCAATGAGTCTGTCCCTGATCGACACCACGCTGCGCGACGGCAACCAGAGCCTCTGGGGCGCCACAGGCCTCGATACCGCGCAGATGCTGCAAATCGCGCCGGTCATGGACCGCGTGGGTTATGAGGCGATTGATTTTTCGACCTCGACCCATATGGCCGTCGCCGTGCGCTTCACCAAGGAAGACCCTTGGGAGCGACTGTCCTTGATGCGCGAGGCGATGCCGGAGACGCCGCTGTCGTTTCTGACCACCGGAATGCGGTTCATTTCCTGGGAGGTTGCCAGTCATGAATTGATGGAATTCGCTTTCCGTCTGTTGGTCAATCGCGGTATTCGACGGTTCGCCGTCATGGACCCGATGAACACCATTTCCGCCATGACGACCATGGCTGATCTGACCCGCAAGGCAGGCGGCGAAAGCATCGTCGCCGCGCTGACTTTCACCCTCTCGCCGCTGCATGATGACGCGCATTTTGCTAAGGCCGCCGAGGCGTTGGCGAACTCCGGTAAGTTTGACCGGCTTTACCTCAAGGACCCTGGCGGGCTTGTCTCGCCCGAGCGCGCTGCGACGTTGTTTCCGGCGCTGCGCAGGGCGGTCGGGCAGATGCCGCTGGAGTTCCATTCGCATTCGACCATCGCCCTGGCGCAATTCTCCTATCTGGAGGCTGCGGGGCAGGGCGTCGATTGCCTGCACACGGCCTCTGCGGCGGCCGCCAACGGTACCTCGCAGCCCGCCGTGGCCTCGACGCTCCGTAACTTGCGCGACATGGGCGTGAGCGTCGACGTGGATGATGGTGCGATCGCCGAGATCGACAGCTATTTCAGCGCGCTGGCACAGGCCGAGGGCCTCAGTGCTGGTCAGCCGCAAGAATTCGACCGCAGCTATTTCCGCCACCAGATGCCCGGCGGCATGATGGGGACGCTCAAACGGCAGCTTTCCGAGACCAAGCGCCTGCATCTCTTGCCGCAAGTGCTCGAAGAGGTCGAACGCGTTCGCGCCGATCTTGGCTATCCAATCATGGTCACGCCGTTTTCGCAGGTGGTCGGCACGCAGGCGCTTTTGAACGTTATCGGCGGTGAGCGCTATTCCACCATCCCCGACGAAGTGGTGCGCTACGCCTTGGGGCGCTTCGGGCAACCCGCGATGCCGATGGACAGTGCTCTGGAGGATCGGATCAAAAGCTCGAAACGCGCGAAAGAGTTGGAGGAAGAGCCGCATATGGCGTCCCTCGACGAGCTGCGCGCCAAGATTGGCAAGGACCTGTCGGACGAGGAGTTCCTGCTGCGTGCTGTGATGCCTGCTGATCAGGTCGATGCCATGAAGGCCGCCGGTCCTGCGCGGGGTGGCTATGACCCAATGATGCGCCCGACAATCGACCTGATCCGCGAACTGACGTCGCGGCGTGATCTGGGGGAGGTGAAGCTTTCCAAACCTGGCCTAACCCTTGAATTGAAAGGAGGCCGCTGATGGACGGTCGTTCTCTGAATGTCGCGGTCTTCGACATCGACGGCACGTTGGCGATGATGGACAAGGCGAAAGGCACCTATGAGGCGCTTCCGGGCGCGATCCGCGCGATGGAGATGTGTCGCGATGCGGGCATGGATGTCTGGGCCTATACCAACGGCACGTTTTTTACACCGGAGCACTATTACCCGCGTCTGGCTGAGGCCGGGATCGTTTTGGACGCGGGTCGCGTGATGACGCCTGCCAGTGTGGCGGCGCATCACCTACACCAGACCGGCCACAAACGTGTGATGGTTCTGGGTGCCGAAGGCACGGTGGAACCGATGCGCGCGGCGGGGTTCGATGTGGTCCTTGCCGGAGAAGAGAACGGAGATGCTGCGCGCGATGTCGATGCCGTTCTGGTCGGCTGGGCGCGGGATTTCGATTTGGCGCAACTCACCTCCATTGTCGATGCGGTCTGGAAAGGCGCGATGCCCTATTCCGTTTCTGATGCGCCCTATTTTGCGGGTGCCAAAGGGCGTGTCTTGGGCGTGTCCGGTTCGGTTGGCGCGATGATTGCCCACACCAGCGGCGTCGAACCCACGGTGATTGGCAAACCTGCGTCTTGGGGTCTTGAGATGATCGCCGAACAAACTGGCGTGGCCGCGCGCAACATGGTGGTGATTGGCGACGATCCCAAGCTTGAAATCCGCATGGGCCGGGTCGGCGGTGCCATCACCGTGGGCGTCACCACCGGGATCGCGGAGCGCCACGATTTCCTCTCCGCCCCGCCCGAGTGGCGCGCCGACATCGTTCTGAAAAGCCTTGAAGAGTTCGAAGCGCAGGACTGGCTCTTTGCGCAGGAGGAGAGTCTGACATGAGCATTCACACCGATATTCTCTGGACTGCGCCCGAGGCCCGTCAGGCCGAGGCCAATGCGACGAAGTTGCTCGCATGGTTGGCAGAGCAAGGCCTGGTCTTCGACGATTATGACGCCATGCTTGCATGGTCGATTGATGAACCGGAGACATTTTGGCGGCAGATTTGGGCCTATTTTGATGTGATCCATGACGGTGAGATCAAAGAGGTTATGAGCGCCGACCCGATGCCCGACACACGCTGGTTCACCGGCACGACACTGAACTACGCCGAACATGTGCTGCGGTTGGAAGAGGCGGGCGATCCAAAGCGTGTGATGTTGCATCACTCGTCTGAGCTGCGGCCTCATGCGTCGATGAGCTGGGCCGAGGTCGGCTCTGCCGTGCGGCGTCTCGCGACCAAACTGCGCGCTATGGGTATAGGCGAGGGCGATTGCGTCGCCGCCTATATGCCCAATATCCCGGAGGCGGTGATCGCCATGCTTGCCACCACGGCCATCGGGGCCACATGGTCCTCCGCCGCGCCCGAATTTGGCGCGCAGACGGTGATCGACCGCTTCGGTCAGATCGCGCCGAAATTGGTGTTCGCGGCCAACGGCTATCGCTACGGCGGCAAGGACTTCGATCGCACGGACGACCTCTCCATGATCCTCTCGGCGCTGCCTGAGGCGCGCGATCTGGTGATGCTCGACTACCAACCGAGCGCCCTCAAGGCCCCGGCATTTGACGGCACGATCCACACTTGGGAAGACATGTTGTCTGGCGCGGAGGTGGCGCGCGAGGCTTTCACCTACACCCGCGTGGCCTCCGATCATCCGCTCTGGGTGCTGTTCTCGTCGGGCACCACCGGCCTGCCGAAACCCATCGTTCACGGACATCATGGCATCGTGGTCGAGCACCTGAAATCGGCGGCGGTGCATTTCGACCTGAAACCTTCGGATACGCTGTTTTTCTATTCCACCACAGGCTGGATGATGTGGAACACGTTGATGTGGGGGCCGCTTATGGGCGCCTCTGCGGTGCTCTATGATGGGCATCCGGCCTATCCCGAGATCACCTCGCTCTTTGAGCTGGCCGAGACCACAGGCGCGACCGTGTTTGGAACCAATCCGACGTTTTTGCAGATCGTCAAACAGCAAGGCATCGTGCCGAAAGAGCGCTTTGATCTCTCCGCGCTGCAATCCGTCATGCTGGTCGGTTCGCCCGCCACGCCGGAGGTGTTTGAATGGGTCTATGAGAACGTCAAATCTGATCTTTGGGTCACCTCGCAATCGGGTGGCACGGAGTTCTGTTCCGGCATTCTCGCCGGTGCCCCGATCCAGCCGGTACAAGCGGGGGTTATTCAGTCGCGTGGACTTGCCACCGACGCGCAGGCCTTTTCCGAGACCGGAGACGCGCTCACGGACGAGGTGGGTGAATTGGTGATCCGCAAACCTATGCCCTCGATGCCCTTGTTTTTCTGGGGTGATGAGGGCAACGCGCGCTATCGCTCGAGCTATTTCGAACGCTTCCCCGGGGTCTGGACCCATGGCGACCGGGTGGTGTTCCACGAAGACGGCACGTGTTTGGTGCTCGGGAGGTCGGACGCGACGCTCAACCGCTTCGGCGTGCGTATCGGCTCGGCAGAGATCTACCGGACGGTCGATGGTTTCGAGGGCGTTAAGGACAGCCTCATAGTATGCGTCGAAGACGGGCAGGGGGGGTATTTCATGCCGCTCTTCCTTGAGCTGGCCGAGGATGTGAGCCTCACCGATGAGATGATCGCCGCGATCCGCGCCACGCTGCGCAAGGATCGCAGCCCGCGCCATGTGCCAGATGTCATTTTGCAAGCGCCGGAAATTCCGCTGACGCTTACGGGCAAGAAAATGGAAGTGCCGGTGCGCAAACTGCTTTTGGGCGCAGAGCTTGAAGATGTGGCGAGCGAAGGTGCGACCCGCAATCCCCACGCCCTACGTTGGTTTGCAGGCTACGCCGCCGACTGGCGTCAATCGCAAGCGCAAGAGGAGGAACGCGCATGACAACCGTTCAAAAGATTTTCGATGTTACCGACAAAGTGGCCTTTATCACCGGGGCAGGATCAGGTCTTGGTCGGGCCATGGCCGAGGTGCTGGCCGCCAACGGGGCCAAGCTCGTGCTCTTCGACGTGAATGCCAAAGGGCTTGAGACCACGGTCGCGGAGCTGGGCGCGACCGACGTTGAAACCGTGGTCGGCGATGTGTCGGACGAGGCTGCCGTGGAAGGTGCCATCGCCACTTGCATCACCCGGTTCGGGCGGCTCGACATTGCCTGCGCCAATGCGGGTATCGCCGATCCGGAACCTGCGCGGCTGGACGGCTACAAGAGCGAGAATTGGCACAAGACGGTCGGGATCAACCTCGATGGCGTGTTTTATGTGAACCGCGCCGCGATCCGCGAGATGCTCAACACGGGCGGCGGCAAGGTGATCAACACGGCTTCCATGTGGGGGCTTGCAGGCGCCGCCGCGGTTGCGCCGCTTCCCGCCTATACAGCGACGAAAGGCGCGGTGGTGAATCTGACGCGCGAACTTGGCCTGCAATATGCCAAGGACAATGTGCAGGTAAACGCGATCTGTCCCGGCTTTTTCGACACCGCCATTGGCGACCCGAACGATCCCGATTTTGCCAAGGCGACGATTGACTTTACCCCCATGGGCCGCACCGCCAAGGCGGAGGAAATCATGGGGACGGTGCTCTATCTCGCGTCGTCAGCGTCTGATTTCGTCACGGGCACCAGCCTGGTGATCGACGGTGGCTGCGCGGCGCGCTGAGGGGGAGGAAGAGATGAAATTTGAAAACAAATCGGTCTTCATCAGCGGTGCGGCCACGGGCATCGGGCGGGCGACGGCTCTGGCCTTTGCCGCTGAGGGCGCGAAGGTTCTGATCGCCGATGTGGACAAACGCGCCGCCGATGTCGTCGCTGAAATCAGGGACGCAGGTGGCGTGGCGCAATTTGCCCAATGCGATGTCACCGACGCCGCACAGGTGCGCGCGGCGGTGGCCAAGGCGGTGCAAAACCACGGCGGGCTGCATGCGGCTTTCAACAACGCGGGCGTTCTGCCGAAACCCGAGCCGATGCATGAGGTGTCCGATGCCGGTTTCAACCGGGTGATGGAGGTCGACCTGAAAGGCGTCTTTCACTGCATGCAAGCCCAGATCGCGCAGTTTTTGACAACAGGCGGCGGCGCCATCGTCAACACCGCGTCTGTCGCCGGTCTGGTCGCCGATCCGATGATGTCGGTCTATGTGGCGGCCAAGCACGCGGTCGTGGGCCTCACGAAAGCGGCGGCGATCGAATACGCCACGCGCGGCATTCGCGTGAACGCCATCGCGCCGGGGTTCGTGGCGACGCCTATGACCAAGGCCTGGTTGGAGGACGAGAATTTCCGAGAGGAAATGTTCAAACACAACATCATCGGACGGGCGGCAGATCCCGCCGAGATTGCGGGCACGGTGCTGCACCTCTGCTCTGATGCCGCGAGTTTCACAAATGGAACAGTGCATGTCGTCGATGGAGGACAGACGGCGCATTGATCTGCCAAAATCAAAATGTTCAGGGAGGAAAACATGGCTGAACACCACGCACAAACGACGGGTGCAACGCGCCCGAAGGTTCTGATGATTGTCACTCAGGACACCAAACGGGAGGAGGCCGCTTACTTGCGCGCGACATTGGAAGGGGCGGGGGTGGATGTCATCCATCTCGATCCGTCCGTGCGCAAGGTGGTGGGCGGCGCCGAGATCGGCCCTGAAGAAGTCGCCGCAGCGACAGGCAAGACGCTCGAAGAGGTCCGTGCCATTCACCACGAGGGGAAAATCCTCGACAAGATGATCGAAGGCGCCGTGGCCTGCGCACTGGCCGTGCATGAGAAAACGCCGATCTCTGGCATTCTCTCCATCGGCGGCTCGATGGGTACCACCATGGGCACCACCGTGATGCGCGCCTTTCCCTATGGCATGCCAAAGATGATGATCTCGACGCTGGCTTCCGGGATGACCGCCGGGTTCGTGGGCGTCAAAGACATCTGCATGCTCAATTCAGTCTGCGATATTTCCGGGCTGAACTCGATTTCCCACGATGTCTATCGCAACGGTGCGTTGGCCGTGGCGGGTATGGCGATGGGCTATGAGCCGATTCACTCAGGCGAGAAGCCTCTGGTGCTGGTCTCGACGCTCGGCACGACAGAGGCCTGTTCGCGCCGTGTGCGTGAGGGGCTAGAGGCCGACGGATTCGAGGTTATGGTGTTCCACACCACCGGCAATGGCGGACGCACGCTTGAGACCATCTGTGCCGAACGCGATGTCGCTGCCGTCGTCGATATGTCGCTGGTCGAAATCAACGATTTCCTGCGTGGCGGCATGTGTGCCGTGGGGCCGGATCGCGCCGCGACCGCCGTGCAAAAGGGCATCCCCGTGGTCTTCGCGCCGGGCAATGTGGATTTCTATATCATGCCTTCGCAGCATGCGGTGGGGGCCGCGCCCTTCGAGGGACGGGGCTATCATGTCCACAACAGCGCCCTGACAGCAGTGCGCACCACTGAAGAGGATCTGATGCATCTGGCTGATCACTTGGCCGAAATTATCAAGGACGCGACCGGCCCGGTGCGTTTCTTTGTGCCGCGCAAAGGGTTCTCGCATCACGACAGCCCGGACGGCCCGTTGCCGCGTCCGAACCTTCCGCCGGTGTTCGAGGCGCAATGTAAGGAGGCCTTTGGTGCCGCCGCTCCGGTCGTGGGCATTGATAGCCATATCAACGATTCGATCTTTGCTGATGCGCTTCTGACGGCGGTGCGTGAAGTCGCACGTGCGCCGGCCATGGCGTGACCTTGATCTCCGCCCGGGCGTGGTACGCCGCGCCCGGTCCTATTCCTGACATGACAGGCTGAAAGACCGATGGTAGATTTTTCCAACGTCCGAGCGATTGATTTTCACACCCATGCCGAGGAAGCCTGCGGCTGTCACCATGATGATGGCTATGACGACCTGCAGTCGGCCATGGCCAAATATTTCGGCGCACCCTGGTCGCATCCGCCGACCATCGACGAGACCGCCGCACATTATCGCGAAAAGAACATCGCGGCGGTGATCTTTCCGGTCGATGCCGAACGTGAAACCGGCTATCGCCGCTACAACAACTATGAGGTGGCCGAGGCCTGCGCCAAGCATTCGGACATCCTGATCCCCTTTGCCTCGATCGATCCGGCCAAGGGCAAACTTGGTGCGCGCGAGGCCCGTGATCTGGTCGAAAACCACGGCATTCAGGGGTTCAAGTTCCACCCGACAATGCAGGGCTTTTACCCGAATGACCGCTCCGCCTATGTGCTCTATGAGGCGATTGCCGAAAGCGGCAAGCCGGCGCTGTTTCACACCGGTCAGACGGGTGTCGGATCTGGGATGAAGGGCGGAAACGGCATGCGCCTGAAGTATTCGAATCCGATGTATATGGACGATCTGGCGGTCGATTTCCCCGACATGCCGATCATCCTCGCCCACCCGTCGTTCCCGTGGCAGGAAGAGGCGCTGTCGGTCGCGACGCATAAGCCCAACGTCTATATCGATCTTTCCGGCTGGTCGCCGAAATATTTTCCGTCCATTCTGGTGCGCTATGCCAATACGATGCTGAAGAAGAAGATGCTCTTTGGCTCCGACTGGCCGATGATTGCGCCTGAAAAATGGCTCGATGCCTTTGACAAGGCCGAGTTCCGCGATGAGGTGCGTCCGCTGATCCTGAAAGAGAATGCGATGTGGCTTTTGGGGGTGGCAGGGTCTTGAAGATTACGAGATCCGGGCCGCCGACTTCTGCATCAATATTCCGCTGCTACATGCAGGCTGAGGAGAATAGATCCTGCCTGCTGATTGCGATCCTTCGAGATCCCCACAGAAGGCGATTGTGATGATGCAGCGCTCAGGATTGATGCAGACAGTAAGGCGAGAGCATCAGCGATCCGGCCAAGGAAAGCTCCGTTATGATTATAGACCGCCTGCAGGCATCGACAACTAATTGACCTGTGGCCGACACATGCTTAGCTCACCCCGATGATTTGTACGATTTCCCCGTCCCGCTTGAAAAGTCATCGCTTCCCAACTTCTATAATTTCCTAAGCGATCTGGACGTACCATAGCTTTGCGTCCAGCTTACGGGAAGTTGAGGACCTGCTCGCGGAAGGAGGTATTCCCGTCAGCTACGAAACTATTCGCGCATGGTTGTAAATTTGACCCAGCGATAAATGGCATCTCGGCGCAACACACGCGCTGCCATAATATGCCGAGAGCCGGATCAAGGAATGTGCGCGGCGTACGGCTGAATACATTTCCACGGTGAAATTCCTCCGGCCCTCCCGGCAAAGACAGTGAGAGCAGAAATGGACGACTTTTGCGTCGCTCGCCCCGGCAAAATACCGGCGCTACCGTGGCCTAATTTGTAATCGCCCTATACAAAAATGTGATGGGGATATCGAAATCCTTGTGGTCGAGCACGGCTACTACTGTCCTATGGGTACGTGGGATCGTGAACTTTATGGTTCTCGTGAGATCACCGGCGCCAATGCTCACCAGCGTTAAAGAGTTTCGGAGGTTGCTGGTCTAAGATTACGAAGCTTACCAGGTGCGCAAGCCCTATGGGACGCAGAAACCGTCAGGGCAACGTGTCTACATGGGCAAGTATCAGCGAAAATTTTGGGGCCTGCTGGGCCCCTTCTCAGCGGAAGTCAACACTTTAGGGGCTGATAGGCGGGGTGGTTGAAGACCTGCCGAAGAATGCTTCTTGACAGCTGGAATAATATAAATAACATTTGTGAAATAAATAACAGACCAAAGACTCGCGCAAGGGAGAGGAGCCTCGGCGAGAGGTGCGAATATCCGGCGCGGGTTTGGAGTTGGCTTCTCTGTAAGAGAGGGGCCTGAAATTGAGCATGCGTGGAGGCATGCTCGCAATGGGAGGAAACTATGAGAAAACTTATGCGCGGTCTTTCGGCCGCAGCCTGTGGTATTGTGTTTAGCACAACGTTGGGCGCAACAAGCGTTTCGGCCCAAGACGCCGTTCCCGAAATCAAGGATGAATATCGCTTTGTGATGATCCCGATTCTGGCGCAGGCTTGGTTCGACATCGTACATGACGCGGCGGCGGATTCGGCGGAGCAGTTGAGCGCCCAGCTGGGTACCAATATCACCATCGATTACCAAGCCCCGGCGCAGGCTGATCTGGTCGAACAAAACACGCTTTTGGAGCGCGCCATCGCGACCAAACCCGACGGCATCGCCATCGACGCCATCGACGTGAACGCCAGCATGCCGATCCTCAACGAAGCCCGTGATCGCGGCATCCCGGTCGTGCTTTTTGTTTCGACCGCGCCGCAGGGCTCGCAATTCACCTACATTTCCAACGACTTCTACGATCAGGGGCGCATTTTGGGTGAGGAGCTTTTGAAGCGCATCGATAACAAGGGTAAGATCGCAATCCTGCACGGTGTGCCGACCAACTCCGCCCATGCGGACCGTTACGAAGCGCTGACGGACTTGTTCGCGCAATACCCGGATGTCGAGATTGTCGACGAGGGCTTCGATTATGACGATGTGCAAAAGGCCCAGACCGAAGCCTCGCGCATGTTGGCCGCCAATGCCGATCTCGACGCGATTGCGGTGGTGGATGCTGCCGGTCCCGTTGGTGTGGGGCTTGCGCTGCGCGAAGCCGGGCGTGTCGGCGAGGTGCAATTCGTTGGCATCGACGATGTGCCGCAGCTTCAGGAACTGATGCGCGACGGCGTGCTCGACCTGTCGATTGCCACGCGTCCGCGCATGATCGGCGAATGGTCCACAGTGGCGCTGATGCTTCAGAACATGGGCGTGGAAACGCCGTCCTGGATCGACACGGGCATCGGCTACATGACACCTGACATGGTGGCCGACGGCAATATCGACGGCTTCTAAGATCCGGTTTCAGAACATCGACCGGGCGCATCATCCTGTGATGCCCCGGTCTCACTCTCAGGCCAATCTAAGGGAGACCGATATGAGTCTTTTGGAAGCCCGTGGCATTACCAAACGCTTTCCCGGCGTGGTCGCGCTGGATGCGGTGGATCTGCGGTTCGAACGTGGCGAAGTGCATTGCATTGTTGGTGAAAACGGTGCGGGGAAAAGCACACTGGTTAAGGTGCTGACCGGCATCTACCGCCCCGATGAGGGCGATTTGCACTACGATGGCGAGACACTGCCGGCGATTGGCTATGTGCCGCAGGAGTTGAACCTCTTTGACCATATGACGGTTGCGGAAAACATGTTCCTGCCGCTGGAGAACGGCGCGCTGTTTCGGCGCAAGACGCTTGAGGCCGCCGCGCGACCTTTTCTCGATGATTTGAAGATGACCTGTGCGCCGGAGGATCTGGTGCGCGACATTTCAGTGGCCGAAAAGCAGCTTTTGCAAATCGCCCGCGCGCTGGCGAGCCGCCGATCCGATATTCTCATCCTCGATGAACCGACCGCCTCTTTGACGGCGACGGAAATCGAACGGCTCTTTGCGATTGTCGAAGAGTTGCAGGCACGCGGTACGGCGATTGTGTTTATCACCCATCGGCTCGACGAGGTGATGCGGCTGCATTCCGTGGTCTCCGTGCTGCGCAACGGCTGTGTGGTCGGAAATTCCGATGGCGAGGATGTCTCTGAGGCCTGGATCGTCTCCAAGATGACCGGCAAGGAGATGGATTTGAGCACGCTTTACCGTCCGTGCACGCCGCGTGGTGATCGTGTGTTCCGGGTCGAGGGGCTTTCTGGCCCCGGCTTCGAAGAGATTTCTTTCGATCTTCACGCCGGTGAGGTCCTCGGCTTTGCGGGTCTGGTGGGCGCCGGGCGCTCCGAGGTGCTGCAAACGCTCTTCGGGATGCGCAAGCCGACGGCGGGGCAGGCTTGGTTCGACGGTGAGCCATGGCTGTTCAACAAGCCGGCTCGTTCGATTTCCAAGGGGGTGATGTATCTCTCGGAGGAACGTAAGGCGCATGGGATTTTCCCGCATATGTCGGTGCGCCAGAACGTCGGCGCAGGTCTTTTGCGTGACGTGGCGCGGCTGGGCGTGGTGTCCAATGCGCGCGAGGCAGAGGCCACAGCCAAGATCATCGGCGACTACCGGGTCAAGACCGCTTCATCCGAGACAAAAATCATGAACCTCAGCGGCGGCAATCAGCAAAAGGTGCTGATCGGGCGCGGCCTAATGGCCAACCCGCGGGTGATGATTTTCGACGAACCGACGCGCGGCATCGACGTCAACGCCAAGGACGAGATCTATCGTCTGATGCAACAGGTCGCCGAGGACCAACAGATCGCCGTGGTGCTGATCTCCTCGGAAATCGAAGAGCTTTTGAAATGCAGCAACCGGGTTCTGAGCCTCTATGACGGGCGGATCAATGCGGAAATTGCGGCGGAGGAGCTGAGCGAAGAACGCTTGCTGTCCTCGATTATCAATACGGGCGGCGCCTCTGATGCGACGACCGCAAACAGGGAGGGTGCCCATGTCTGACGGGCTGGTGAACATGACGCAGAGACGAGGTTTCAATCTGAAAGGCGGTGGTCAGATCATTGGGGTTCTGATCGCATTTGTGGTGATTTGCGTGGTGGCGTCCTTGGTCGCGCCGCAATTCCTGACAAGCTACAACATGACGATTATTTCCCGCGATCTCGCCTTTATCGGCATCGTGGCCATAGCGCAGGGTATGTTGCTTTTGCTCGGGGACATCGACGTCTCCATCGGCGCAATCGCAGGGCTGTGCGGCATCGTCTGCACCAAACTTCTGGTCGATGCCCAGCTCGATCCGGCGCTCGCCATTTCGGCGGGGCTGGCGGTCGGAGCCATCGCCGGCGCTGTCAACGGCACGATTATCACCATGTTTAATCTGAACTCTCTGGTGGTGACCATCGGGATGCTCAGCGTATATTCTGGGCTGAACCTCTGGATCACAAAGGGCCGCACCATCGTGGGCCTGCCGAAAGAGGTGACGGTTCTGGGCGGTGGTACGCTCATGGGTGTACCCGTGCCGGTCTATATCATGGCGGGCGTGTTTCTGGTGATCCTGTTCCTGACCACGAAAACGGTCTACGGGCGCCGCCTTTACGCGGTCGGCAACAGTCGCGAGGCTGCCAAGATCATTGGCATTCACGAACAACGCGTTCGCATCACCGCCTATGCTGTTGCAGGTGCGCTTGCCGGGCTTGCCGGGATGCTTCTTTGCTTCCGCCTCGTGTCGGCGCAGGCCTCGATGGGGCAATCCTGGCTTTTGCCGTCGATTGCCGCACCTGTCATTGGCGGCATCGCCACCACGGGTGGCATCGGCACGATCTGGGGCGCGCTTCTGGGCGCGGCTATCATTGCAGTGATCGGCAATGTGATCGTGCTGGGTGGTGTTGACGTCTACCTGCAACAGGTGGTCACGGGCGCGATCGTGGTGATTGCCGTCGCTCTCGATGCCATCACACGTAAAATGGGCCGGGGCTGATCCCCCCGCCCGCAGTTTCATTCCAAAGGAGGAGATAGGAATGTCCGAGGAAACCAAAATCACTCAGATCGGTGTCGTCGTGCGCGACCTGGATGCGACGATGAAAATGTATCACCAGCTTCTGGGCTGGGGACCGTGGAATGTGTACGAACATACAGCCCCCGTGCTGCATGATACCCATCTGCACGGTAAACCTGCGACCTATTCGATGCTCTGCGCCGAAGTCATGGTCGGTGATATGTGCTACGAGTTGATCCAGCCGCTTGAAGGCGACTCGATCTACAAGGAGTGGCTCGAAGAACATGGCGAGGGCCTGCACCACGTTGCCGTGATGAAACATGGCCAAGATGCGGCAGATCAGTTCAAGAAGGACATGGATGCGGCGGGCGCGAAGATGCTTATGGGCGGGCGCATCGGTGAGACCATCGAATTCTATTACCTTGACAGCGAACCGCAGCTCAAAGTGATCCTAGAATCCGGCACGGGTCATGCCATCGATCTGAAACCGATCCGCACCTATCCTGAGTGAACGCCTCAGCTCCCAAGAAAAAGCCCCCGCGACGCGGGGGCTTTTTTGATGTCCGGTTTTGTGGGGCTTCAGGCGGCGATGCGGTGATCGTCTTTGTCAAAGACCATGATATGTTCGGGCCGGATGCCAAGCGCGAGAGTCTCGGGGCGCTCTGTGTCGCTGCCTTGGCGGATCACCTCGATCTCACTATCGCCAAGGTTGGCGAAATAGCTCGTCGAGGTGCCAACGACCTGTTGATTGGTGACATCGAGCGTCAGTCTGTTGGCCTCGGAGGCGCTGTCGAGGAAATTTTCGGGGCGAATTCCCAGTGTCACGGTGCCTTTCGCGGCGGTGGCACTGGTCAAAACCGTTCCGTCACTCAGTGTCATCCGATGTCCGTCGGCCTGCGCGGTGACAAAGCTCATCTGCGGCGAGCCGATGAACCCTGCGACAAAGCGGGTTCTCGGCGCGGTGTAAAGCTCAGACGGGCTGCCGACCTGTTCGATCCGCCCGTCCTTCATCACCACGATACGGTCGCCCATGGTCATCGCTTCGACCTGATCATGGGTCACATAGATCGAGGTTACGCCAATCCGCTGTTGCAGGGCGCGGATTTCCTTGCGCATCTGGACGCGCAACTGTGCGTCGAGGTTCGACAGCGGTTCGTCGAACAGGAAGGCGTTGGAATGCTTGACCATGGCGCGGCCCATGGCCACCCGTTGACGTTGCCCGCCTGACAAGGCGCGCGGGCGGCGGTCGAGATAGGGGGTGATCGCCAGAATATCGGCGGCCCATTTTACTCGCTTTTCGATTTCCTCTGAGGGCGTCTTGCGCACCTTGAGGCCGAAGGCGAGATTTTGCGCCACCGTCAGATGCGGGTAGAGCGCATAATTTTGGAACACCATTGACAGATCGCGCTCTTGTGGCGGCAGATGCCCGACCGGCGTGCCGTCGAACAGAATATCGCCGCCAGAGATCGGGTTCAGTCCGGCCACACAGCGCAGCAGGGTCGACTTGCCACAGCCCGAGGGGCCGACCAGCACGATGAACTCGCCGTCGTCGATCTCAAGGTTCAGCCCGTGAAGTGCCTTAACCTTGCCGTAATGTTTTTCGAGATTCTGAATGTTGATTGAGACCATGGGTTCTCCTCCCAAGAATGGTGGCGTCGCAGGGCGCGCTATTTGATGCTGCCCTGTGTCAGGCCGCCGACGAGATGTTTCTGAAACAGGAATGCAATGAGATAGATCGGCAGCATACCGGTGAAGGAGGCCGCCGCCATCTGTCCGAAATTCACCAGTCGCTCGCCCTGGAACAGCGACATGCCGACCGTGATCGTGCGGCTTGCGTCGCTGAACGTCAGGGCGGAGGCAAAGAGAAACTCGTTGTAGGACAGGATGATACAGATCAGCGCGGTGGCCAGAATGCCGGGAAAGATCAGCGGCAGGATCACCGCGAAGAGCGTGTGCCAATAGCCTGCGCCGTCGATCCAAGCGGCCTCGTCGATCTCTGCCGGGATGTCGCTGACAAAACTCTTGAGCAGCCAGAAGGCGACGGGCAGGTTCATCAGCCCGTGGACCAGCGCGAGACCCGGAATGCTGTCCATCAGCTGCGCGGTTTGCAACAGATAGAACAGCGGGATGAGCGCGATAATCGGCGGCGCGGCATAGGAGGCCAGCGTGATATTGGGCACGGTCCGGCGAAAGGCGCCGAGCTTGATCGTGGCATAGGTCGCGGGCACCGCGATCACCAGCGTGATCACCCCGCTCAAAAGCGCCACGGTGACCGAATTCCAGATCATCCGCAAAACCGGCACATGCGCGAACGCATGCGGGTAGTTCGAGAGCGTTGCCGCCTCCGGCAACAGTCGTCCCTGCAACACGTCGTCAGGGGTTTTGAACGAGGTCGAGAACAGATAGACAATCGGCAGCGCGAAAAAGATCAGCATAGCGGCCAGAAAGCCAAACCGGATCAGGCGATCCGTGCGGGTATCCTGAGCAGAAGCGATCATCGACGTTTCTCCAGATAATTGTGCAGCAGAACGATCGGCAAGGTGACGACAGAGACCGTGATCGCGAACATCAGGGTCTGCGCCGAGGCGAGCCCGACATCGAATTCGCGGAGGGCGGTCTTCCAGATCTCGAACGTCGCGATGTTGGTGGCATTGCCGGGGCCACCGGAGGTGAGCGTGTAGACCAGATCAAAGGTCTTGAGCGCCATGATGACCCGCAACAGGTAGACCGAGAGCAGCGCCGGCGCGATCATCGGCAGGGTAACGGTCCAGAAAATCCTCTTCGGATAGGCGCCATCGAGTGCGGCGGCCTCTTCGACGTCATGTGGCACGCCTTGCAGGATCGCAAAGCACAGGATCACGATCAGCGGCGTCCATTGCCATGTGTCGGCCAGCATGATCGCCGGAAAGGCGAGGGCATGGTTGCCGAAAAACGAAATCGGATCGTCGATCAGCCCGGTGCGAAGCAAAACGCCATTGAGCCAGCCCCCCGAAGGGTTAAGGATGAGTTTCCACGCGATCCCGACCATCACGGGGGGTGTCATCAGGGGTAGCAGCACGATGGTTCGAAGCCACCGCCCGCCACGCACGATCTTGCTCAGGATCACCGCAAGGTAGAGCCCAAGAGCCAGTTGCACCAAGGATACGATCAGCGCGAATAGGATTGCATGACCCACGGAGCCAGAAAAATTCGTACCGCTGAGAGCCCAGTCGAAATTTTCGAACCCGACGAAGCCCTGAAACTGTTGACCGAGATCGGAGCGGGAAAAGGCCAGAAGCACGAGGTACACCAAAGGGTAGCCCGCGAAAATCGCAAGTCCGGCCATCAAGGGCAGGGTCATGCTCCATTCCGCACGCTTGCGCTGGCTCACGTCGCGAGCGGATCTGAAAGAAGCTGCCGGTGGCGTCGCCATCGTGGGCCTCCTCTGTGTTGTCAGTCATTGAATTACACCTCTTGGGCGCGGCATTCGGGATGCGCGTCCAAGAGGCAGGTCCTGTCCGCAGGTGGCTTAACGCAGCAGGCGTTCCCAGCTTTTCTGGGCCAGCTCCATCGCGTCTTCTGGCGTGCTTTCGCCGGAGATCATGATGGCGAGCTGTTCTGACAGGCTTTCGAGCATCCGCGGCGCTTGCGGGCCGGTGGGCCAGGCCATCGCACCATTGAGCGAGGCGCTCGCGGCCCGTTGGCTTCGGGCGTTGAAGGCCTCGTACTCCGGGCTGGTCAGAGCGGAGATGCGGATCGGATCGATGCCGGAACCAGTGGTGGTCAGCAAGTCGAGATGCATCTTTGCGGAGGACGCCAGTTTGATGAACTCCCAGGCGAGGTCTTTCTTGCTGCCATAGGCTGCGATGCCAAGTGCCCAGCCCGCGTTGAGCGGTGCGCGGCTTTCGGTCTGGCTGCCGCCGACGGGCAATTGCACGACGTTCCATTTGCCTGCGATCTTGGAGTTTTCGCTGTCTTCTGAATAGGCGCCGAGGTCGATCCAACCTTCGGTCATCGCAGCACGTCCGCCGACAAAGGCGGTGAGCGCTTGATCAAAGCCGGTTTCCGCCGGTGTCGGCAGCGCCGAGGGCACCGTGGCGACAAGGTTCTGGGCCGCCATGAGCGCGGCTTCGCTGTCCAGCGCCGGGCGCCCGTCCGCATCGAGAAACTCGCCACCATAATTGGCAAGGCGGTTGGCAAAGACGGAAATGTTCTGAAGTGGGGCACGAATGCCCATCAAGGCCATACCATAGATACCGTTTGCGCTCTCGGCTTCGGTGATGGCCTCAGATGTGGTGATGACCTCATCCCATGTTTTCGGGGCTGTCAGGCCGTTTCGCTCGAAAATTTCGGTGTTATAGAACAGCGCATGAGTGTCGCCGTCAAAAGGCAGAGCGTAGCGACGGCCATTGTAAAGGCTGTAGGGATCGTAGACCGTCGCGATAAAATCGTCCGGCATGATTTCGTCCGCGTCGGCCTCAATCCGGTCGGTGATGTCCTCAAGAACACCGGTTTCGACCAGTGAGCCCTTTGAGATGTACCAATAATCAAAGGCGTCGAATCGTTTCGCGCCGGATTGCAGATCGAGAGTGAGCTGCTGCTGAATCTGGTCGAGTGGTACGGGGACGATTTCCACCTTCACGCCAGTCTCCGCCTCGAAAACCTTAGCGACGATCCTGGCGCCACCCACCTGAGGCTGAGACATCAGGACTGTGATGGTTTCGCCCGCTTGCGCATAGGCGCGCGCTGACAGCACGCCGCTGCCTAAAGCTGCGCCGGCTGCCACGCCCATGCCGCTTCCCAAAAGCTGACGACGCGTCATCGCCGATCCCTTGGTGTCGTGTGTGGTTCGAGCCTCTGTCTGAGTTTTTCTGTTCATAATTTCCTCCCTATGGGCTGGGTCCTGTTTCCTCCCGGACCGGCAGCCGCATAAATGACCTTGACATGAAATTAATATCAGTCAAGTTATTTATAACATGTGAGAGACATGGAATGGGAGGACGACATGAAGAAACTCAAGATTGCTGCCATCGGTGATCAATTCATCACCTCGGCGGTTTTTGAGACTGCGGTGCGCGATGCAATTGGCGCGGGATGCGAGGTGGTTACGCGCGATTTGCAATGGCCCGAGGTGCCGTTCTTCGCGCATGACGGGCCGGCAGGGACGGAAATCAAGGAATACAGCGGCAACCCCAAGGATCTCGAAGCCATACTGGCGGACGCGGAGGTTTTGGTGACGCACCTGGCACCTGTGACCGCAGAGCTTTTGGAAAATGCGCCGCGCCTGAAATTCATCGGCGTGTCGCGGGGCGGGCCGACCAATATCAACATGGAGGCGGCCCGCGCCCGCAACGTGACCGTGTGCAATGTCCCCGGGCGCAATGCTTCCGCAGTGGCGGAATTCACCGTCGGTGCGATTCTGGCCAATGTGCGCCGCATCACCGTGGGCCATGCCGGGCTGTCCCAAGGCATCTGGCGCGGCGATCTCTACCGTTATGACCGGACGGGCGATGAGTTGTCGGATTTGACCGTCGGGCTTTTGGGGTACAGCCATATCGGACAGCGGGTGGTGCGTCTGCTCAAACCCTTCGGCTGCAGGATCTTGATCTGCGATCCCTATGCGAAACTGACCGTGCAGGATGCCATTGATGGCGTCGAACAGGTCGACATCGAGGATCTGATTGCGCGGTCCGATATTCTAAGCCTGCATGCGCGGGTGACGCCAGAGACGACGGGTATCATCTCGGCGGAGCGGATCGCGAAGATGAAAAAGGGTGCGGTTCTGGTGAACTCGGCGCGGGGCGAACTGGTCGATCAACCGGCGCTCGTTGAAGCTTTGGTCAAGGGTCATCTCGGCGGTGCGGCGCTTGATACCTTCGAAGTGGAGCCGCCTAAAAGCGATGATGAATTGTTGCGATTGCCCAATGTCACCCTGACCCCTCATATTGCCGGTGCATCGCGCCGCGTGGCGACATTCGCTGCCGAACAAATCGCAGAAGATCTGGCGCGCTTTATGAAAGGGGAAAAACTCAAAAACCCATGTAACTGAGGCAGAATGCGAGACATTGCGAGACGGTGCGGGGAGGCATCGTCAGGGAGGAGATTATGAAGACAGCCTATGTGATGGCGATCGATGCCGGCACTGGCAGCGGGCGCGCGATTATTTACAACACGCGAGGTGAGATTGTTGGAAGCGCCCAGGAGGAATGGGTGCATCCGGCGGTGGAAGGTGTCCCCGGCGGTCTGGATTTCACAACCGGGCCAAATGGCGAACTGATTGACCGGGTGATTGCCCGGGCGATTGCCGCCGCTGAAATCTCCGCCGGGGAGATCGCCGCCGTGTCAACGACCTCGATGCGTGAAGGGATCGTGCTTTATGATGATGCGGGTGAGGTGCTTTGGGCTTGTCCGAATGTCGATGGGCGCGCGCAGGTTCAGGCCGAGGCGCTGACCGAGGCGGGCATCTCGGATGAGATTTATCGTCGCGGTGGCGATTGGGTGTCGATCACGGCCCCCGCGCGGCTGCACTGGCTGCGTGACAACCGCCCTGAGGTTTTTGCAAGAGTGTCTCGGCTCGGGATGATTTCCGACTGGATGGCGACCCGGCTGACCGGTGTCTATGTGACCGAACCCACAGCGGGGTCGTCGAGTGCACTCTTCGATCTCTCAAATCGCGGTTGGTCCGAAGAGTTGCTCGAGTTGATCGGGCTGTCGCCGGAGATCGTGCCGCCTGTGGTCGAGGCCGGGACCAAGATTGGTGAAGTCACCGCAGAGGCTGCCGCACGCTGTGGGTTGGCTTCGGGGACGCCTGTTGTGGCGGGCGGTGGCGATACGCAGCTTGCGCTCTTGGGGCTCGGTCGTCGGGCTGGTCAGGCGACACTGGTGGGGGGAAGCTTCTGGCAGATGACGATCCTTTCGGATCAGGCGTTGATTGATCCGGCCTTCGGGCCGCGCACGCTGTGCCATGCGCGCCCGGGAGAATGGATGGTCGAAGGGATCGGGTTTCTGAGCGGCTTTGCGCTGCGCTGGGTTCGGGACGCATTTTTCGAGCCCTTGTTACAGCTTTCTGGCGGCGATGTTGACGCCTTCGAACTGATCGAGAAGCTGGCGCAGGACACGCCTGTCGGATCCCATGGGACGGTTGCCGCCACGGCCTGTCCGATGCAATCCGACGCATGGCGCCAGCCGCCGCTGAGTTTTCTAGGACTCGATCTGAACGCGCCGGGACTGGCGCTTGGCCAAGTGGCGCGCTCTGTCATGGAGGCGGGGGCCTTCCTCGCCAACCATCACCTTGAAACGCTCGAAGCCCTGTCGGGCCAGCGCTACGACAAATTGCAATTCACCGGCGGTTCGAGCCAGGGCAGGCTTTGGCCGCAGATCATTGCGGATGTGACGGGCCGCGAGATCGAGATTCCAGTGGTCAAGGAAACCACCGCGCTGGGCTGTGCCATGTTGGCAGCTGTGGGGGCGGGGGTGTTCGCAACGATGGACGAGGCCGTCGCAGCAATGGCCAGCCCGATCGAACGCCGCGTGGTGCCCGATCCTGACAATATGGCGCTATATGCGCCGCTGAAAGCGCGTTGGTCCGATGTGACCGACGGGCTGCGAGATCTTGGTGAGGTCTCCGGACTGGAGCCGATCTGGCGTCCGGCGGGGGCGCGTGTGAAACAGTGACTATGAAAAAGGACATGTGACTATGAAGTCTCTTTGGGACGAAGCAGAAGCGGAGCGTTTGCGCACGGCGGCGGGGGATGATCCGGCGGAACAGGATCTTGCGATGCGGGTCTACACCTCGCAATTGATCGGGCAGGAGCCGGATCTGGTGCTGCATGGCGGGGGCAACACCTCGGTCAAAACCCGGCGGCGCGACGAGAGCGGTGTCGAGCGCGATGTCATCCATGTAAAAGGCTCCGGCTGGGATCTGGCGACCATCGAGGGGCCAGGTCTGCCCGCCATGTGGCTCGATCCGCTGCTGGAAGCACGCAAGACCGCGACGATGTCGGATGAGGACATGGTGACCTTCTTACGCCGCGAGATGCTGGATCAAAGTGGACCGAACCCGTCGGTGGAGGCGCTGCTGCATGCGTTCTTGCCAGCGAAGTTCGTCGACCACACTCATTCTTGCGCAGCGCTGGCAATTGCCAACCAGCCAGATGCCGCCGAGCGCGCTCGCGAAATTTTCGGCGACGAACTGAGCATCGTGCCCTATGTCATGCCCGGTTTCAAACTCTCGCACGCGGCGGATAAGATCCATGCCGAGCAGGGCGGCGGGACATCGGGGCAGTTTCTGGTGAACCACGGCCTGTTTTCTTTTGGCGACGATGCCCGCACCTCTTACGAGCGTATTCTGCGCTATACGACGATGTGTGAAGAGTATCTCGCCTCGAAAGGCGCGGCTTTGTTGCCCGAAGAAGTCGGCACGAAGGCGCAGGATCCGGAGGCGCATACATCGGTTGCGGCGCTGCGGGTTGCCTTGAAGGAATGGGGATTTTTTGCGGACACTCTGGCACTCGATTTGCGCCTCAGCGAGGCAAATGACCGTTTTCTGGCGCTGGAGGGATTGGCGGAGATCACCGGGCGGGGCACCGCGACGCCGGATCACGTCATCCGGATCAAGCCCCGTCCGGTCATCGGCGAGGCGACATTTGGCGTGGAAGAGTGGCGTGAGGTCATCAAGGACTTCGCCGCCTGGTATGAGGCCTATTTCAATCGCAACGCTCCCCATGCAGACGAACCGAAAACTATGCTCGATCCGCTGCCGCGCGTGGCGTTGATCCGGGGGCTCGGCATTGTCGGCATCGGGCGGTCCGCGAAAGAGGCCGGTGTGGCGGCTGATCTCGCTGAGCAGACTGCGCGGATTATTCTGGCTGCCGAAGGGATCGGGCGGTTCACACCGCTCAACGAGCGCGATCTCTTCGACATGGAATACTGGTCTTTGGAACAGGCGAAGCTGAAACCGAATGCCTAAGCCTCTGTGTCAGTCGGGCGACAGAATGCGCTCGGCCACACTACGCGAGGAAATGAATCCATCGAGAAAGCCCGTGCGGAGCGCCGCGCGGGCGGCTTGCCATTTCTCTATGCCGGTACAGACGGCAACGATTTCGCGGTCACGTAACAAATCCCGATCCATCCCGAGCATGCGCTTGGCAAGCCCGGTATCGACAAAGGCTCCGCTGTCGTTGATCAGATTGCCCGCCAGATCGGCGACGACGCCCTGGCGGATCATCTCTCCTTGTTCGGCATCGGTGATCAGTCCGAAAGAGCGGAAGAACGAGCCGGGGCCGACATGACCGACACCAATCATGATCATCGACGCATCGCGGAGCCGTTCGAAAGACTCGCGGATGCTGCGCTGGCGCAAGAACAGATCACGATCCTCGGCGCTGTCCACGACCAGAGGCGCTGTGAAAGCGTAGCCCTTGCCTTCGGTCTTGTCGATCAGGGCATGAATGACCTCAAACGGGTTGGCGTCGCTCAGCGCGGCGAAATCGCCGGTGACGGAAATGAACTCTGCCTTTTTGCGCTTGATCGTCGGCATGGCTTTCACGATTCCGGACATGGTGCGTCCCGAGCCGATGCCTAGGATCATCTGATCCGTGTTCTCCAGTCGTCCATGCAGAAAACGCGCCCCGGCACTGGCGACGGCGGGCATCGAGACGTCCATGGTCTGCAACTCGTTCACATCCGGCACGATGGTACAGCTCGACAGTCCGAAACGCTCGATAAGTTGGGCTTCGAGCGCCATACAATTCGTTGGGACGTTGTTCACGAAAATCTTGACCAGTCCCTGCTCATGGGCCGCTTGGACAAAGCGATGCACTTTCATCTTGCTCAGACCGCGACGCGTGGCGATTTGTGCCTGTGTCAGGCCGCCAACGTAATGCATCCATGCGATTTCACGTATCTGGTCCTGCGTGTCTGAGTTTGATCCCATGCGTTTTATGTCTTTATTCCAAAATATACTGTCAGGTGCAGCGTATGATAGTCATGTGGCGGGGCGTCGCAATAGCTGTCTATGATGTGAAGCTGAGGAGAGGTGTTTGAGATGCCGCTAGTTTCCCAGACATCTGCCTTGATCAGTTTGCGCTGCCTTTTTTCGAAGCCAACGGGCGGCAGCATGCCGTTGTTCGTATGTTTGCGTTTCGGGTTTTAGAAGAGCTCTATGTATTCAAAGACATCGCGCGCGCCTCTTCTCGGGTTCGGCAGGTCTGCCACCTGATCTTCTTCCGCTTCAGCAGCTGAAAGAAACTCTAGGCCACTGTGCTGTCATGACAGTTGCCCCTGCGGCCCATCGCGTGTTCCAGTCCGTGCTCCCGTAGAAATGCAGCCCATTCACGGCAGGAGAACTGGCTACCTTGATCTGAATGCACCAGCAAGCCCGGATCTGGTTTGCGCCGCCCGATCCGGCGCCGCGACAGCGAACTGCCGATCCAGCGTGTTGTCCTCGGCGACAGAGGGCCTGCCGCCATAAACGCCAGGCTGCTTCTTGTCGCCGATCTGCACCTGAACACCTGCAAGGCGGGCCAGTCGCGCAACGCGGTTCTCGGATTCATGATCCACACCGGGCTTCGCAGTCGCCTCACCGAACGGCTTCGACCATTTGTAAAGGGAATATTTGCTGACGCCCAAACGCCGCGAAACTTCCGCAGATCGATAGCTGCGCACCGTAATCTGATGCACCACATCCCGCTTGAAATCGACGCTGTAATTGC
This sequence comes from uncultured Celeribacter sp., assembly GCF_963675965.1. Classification (NCBI taxonomy): domain Bacteria; kingdom Pseudomonadati; phylum Pseudomonadota; class Alphaproteobacteria; order Rhodobacterales; family Roseobacteraceae; genus Celeribacter; species uncultured Celeribacter sp. Next base: position 2,886,751 of record NZ_OY780935.1, read on the forward strand.
TTGTCCCGATGTTGGGCTCTGTTACCCAGCAACCTTATGTGCCGCATCGATTTTGGGCGCTCTCAAAAGATCGCGTTTCAAATCAAATATTTATACGTGATGCTGATGTCCGCCGAGAGGTTGAGGATGCCGCTCGGCTGTCTTGGTGGGCGTGTCATGTGTGCGCTATTATGAAAAACGTCCGTTGCGGGCGGTTTGTCCGATTGCTCATATCGTGCAAAATGGCGTAAAACACCATCAAACACCGGTCGCGAAGGGAGGCGTGGAGGAGTTTGATGTCTGGGTCCCCATTGCATCAACTCACATCTGTTATCAACTGCACTCAACAGGCTCTGCATGTAACAGATGACCACGGGGAATATGGCCCGCTATTGTACGACAAACCCAACTGTAGAAACTGGCTTTATCATTCATCTTGCGCGGGCGTCTGCACGCAGGGCGCAGGTCGATCATCTCCGCGAGGTGCTGCCGTTTGAGGCGGATGTGATCGATGCCATCGATGGCCGGGTTCAAACCGCTGAGATGGGGGAGCGATATCAGAGGTCCATCCATCGCCCGGGCTACCCGTTTGAACTTCGCCCAGCTGAGGTCGCGACGTTTTTAAGTCATCGGGCCTGCTGGAAGAAAATCGTTGAGCACAACCTGTCAGCCGCGATCATTCTTGAGGATGATGTGACCCTGTCTCAGCCTCAGTTCGGGGCCGCGCTGGACACCTGCTTGGAACATATTCAAGACGGTGATCTGGTGCGCTTTCCAACCAAAACGCGCGAGAGAGCCCGCGTCACGTTGAGCGACAGGCCGCGAAACGCGCTATACGAGCCCAAAGCGATAGGGCTAGGAATGCAGTGCCAGGTCGTTACGCAGGGCGCCGCAGCGCGGTTGCTGGCGAAAACGGAAACCTTTGATCGGCCGGTTGATACATTTCTGCAAATGCGCTGGGTTCATGGCGTGCGCGTTCTTACGGTCGTCCCCAGCGGTGTCGGTGAAGCCTCGGCAGACCTTGGTGGTAGCCTGATCGGAATGCACATGTCGCTGAGGGAGAAAGTCCTGCGTGAGATACATCGGCCAATCTATCGTTTCAAACTTGCGACCATGTCGAAAACGCGCGGGGCACAGGCGTGAAGGCTAGAAAAATCGTTAAACTTGGCAGGTATATGCGCGCACGTCTGAGGCCGAAATCCGCCCTGCCGTTTTTCTGGCATATTGGTCGGCCAAATTTCGGAGACGATATCAATCCGCGCTTTTTCGAGATGATCGATGGCCGGAAAGTGCGTCTGGAGACTGATCGCGCGCGGCCCCATTTTCTGGGGATGGGGAGCATTCTCGAACGAGCGACGCCCTGTTCAACGGTTTTGGGCGCTGGCTTTATTCAAAAGCCCGACGGGCAGGCGCCGCAGGTCGGTCGCGTTGTCGCCGTGAGGGGACAACTGTCACGGGAACACTTCAATCAGCCCAACGTGCTTCTGGGCGATCCGATGGTGCTTTTGGAATTGCTCTGCCCTCATCAGGCCTCCAGGCATATCGAAATCGGTTTTGTGCCGCATGTTTCCGAGGTTCGCGAAGCGAAGGCGCTCAGAATACCCGGGCTGGAAATCATCGATCCCGCGCTGGATCCCATGGCGGTCATTCACAAGATTTCGCAATGCAAACGGGTGTTCAGTCAATCCCTCCACGGTTTGATCGTGGCGGACGCGCTGCGCGTTCCGAGTGTCTGGGTGGCGCCGGGGGCCAAAATGAAGGGCGGAACTTTCAAATTCCATGACTATTTTACCACGCTGGATGCCCCCAAAACCCCAATGAAGTTCGACGCAGACGCACTTTCGCGAACGACTCTGAAGGAGTTTCATGTGTCGAACTACAAGTTTGACAAGAGAGAATACCTAGAGGCTGTTCAGGAAGCTCTGCACGCTGAAGCCGGCTAAGGGGACGGACTGAAAACCATGGGCGACACAGATGACTGAGCTGCATTTATTCGATTTCAAACAAGAGCAGACCGACGAGGGGGGGACCCTGTCTTGCCGCGTCCAAGGTGAGGGTATCGACGATCAACTGACCTATCAGATCACCACCTCGGACCGGGCGTTTCAGGCGCCGAAAACTGCAGACTGGGCGGTCGTTGGATTGCTCTATCCCGCGATGATGCGGGGCGCGAACCTGAGGATCGAAGCGGGGATCAGCCGCGATCTCCTGTTTTCTCTAAGAGAAGACATGCAGGTTCTTTTGCGGACTTGGCGCGGGAGTTTGCACAAGATCGATATTGTCGCAGACGCCGTTGATTTTACACAGGCGGCCTCTTCGAAGAGGGTGGCGACGGGGTTCTCCGGCGGCATTGATACTTTTGCGACACTTGCAATTTATGCCGGGGACGAGGCGCCCTATGCGATCACGGATTTGATGCTCTTTGATGTTGGCGCTTTCGGCAAACACAAGTCCGAAGCCCAGAACGAGGTCATTGCACGCAGCAAATCTAGGTTGAAAGACTATGCTCTGAGCACAGGGCGACATTGGTTCTGTGTCGATACGAACCTCAATGATTTCTATGTGGGGCTGCGACAGGCTGGCTTCCAACGGACGCACCCTCTGAGAAATGCCAGCGCCGCGCTTGCCCTGCGGTCCAGCATCGACGTCTATAATTATTCGTCCAGTCACACCTATTATGAAGTCAAAACACATGATGCGATCGACATTGGACGCATGGACCCGATAACTTTGCCGTTGTTGTCCAGTGAAGGTTTGAAATTCATTTCGTCGGGCGCATCAAAGTCGCGCTTCGAGAAAACGGCCCTCGTGTCGACCTTTGAAGAGTCATTTGACCTGCTGGATGTCTGCTCGGCCTCGGCGGAGAAACGTCTGGAGCATGTCAATTGTTCGGTCTGCGAGAAATGCCTGCGAACACTGGTGACTCTCGATCTGCTGGGAAAGGTGGACTATTACAGTGCGAGTTTTGATCTCGACCTCTATTATGCGCACCGTGAAGATGCCGTGAGGAAGATCTTGATACTCGCGATGTACGGAAGCCCCTCAAATAGAGAGCTGCGAGACCATATTCGGGGAACCGATCTGGACGGAAAATTGACGTATCGGGATCGCATGACTGTCATGGCATTGCAGCTGAAGGACAGACTCAAGAATATACAATTGAAAACGTGACAGCCTCGGATTCTGTGTCCTTACGCTGAGGACGACTCGGCCTTGCCGTCGTTGCGGTGAGGGGCATTTCAGATTTGCCCGACGCGGTGTAGAACCCGGGAATGAGATGAATTTGATGCGGATCTGGGGCGAACTGACATGCATATCTGTGCGGATCTTGGGGGCACGCGGTCGGCGGCGGCCCTGTTCGACGACGGCGGGAACGTTCGTGCGCGTTTCGCTTCTGGTCCGGCGGGGGCGCTGTCATTGGGGGTGGAGGCAACGCTGCAGGCGCTGGCGGTTCTGACAGCGGGGCTCGGGGCGCCTGATGCGGGTCAGTGCGATCTTGTGCTGGGGCTTGCCGGGGTCAGCCTGCGCAACCGGATTGCCGTGCTGGAGGATGCCCTTGCGGCCTATCGGCAGGTGACGATCGTTGGCGATGGCTATGGCGCGCTGGTTGATGTCACCAAAGGACAACCCGGCATGGTGATTGCGGTGGGGACAGGCGTTGCGGCCATGCGGCTGGACGCCGATGGGTGTGTGCGGACCGCCAGCGGCTGGGGATTTCCGGCGGGCGATCTGGGCAGCGGTGCCTGGATTGGGTTGCAGGCCGTCGGGGCGCTGACCCGTGCTTTGGACCAGCCAGACCTGTGTTCTGCCGATTTCCGGCAGAGGTTGAGCGCAATCGTCGGCGACACGGCCTCTGCGGTGATGGGCTTTGCGACCACCAGCCGGGCCGGGGTGTTTGCCCGACTTGCGCCCGTGGTGGTGCAGGCCGCCACGGACGGAGAACCGGTTGCACGCGACATCATGGCGCGCGCTGCCGCCGAGATCTGGCAGGTCGCCGAAGCGCTGTCAGATGGTGATCGCAGTTTGACGGTCCATCTGTCTGGCGGTCTGGGCGCTGTGGTGGCGCCCTATTTGCGCGCCCATGATCCCGACCGTCACTGGCGCCCCTGCAGCCCGGATCCGCTGCGCGGTTTGTCGATGATGCACCGGGGAGAGGCTCCGCTGGAACGACTGGTGCCGCGTCCGGGGCTGTCGGAACCGGACTACTGATCGCGGGCAGCAGGGCGGTGCCTCACAAGGCGATGCGCTGAAGCGTATCGTCAAGGCACAGAACCTCTTGCACGGGTGTCCCCGGTGTCAGTTCGGGCCGGGGTAGCCGCATGGCATCGCGGGGGACAAGTGCGGCCATGGCATAGGCGTCAGACAGGGACAACCCGACATGGTGAACGGCATTACGCAGGCAGCTCACAAGGTCGATATGCGCCCCGGCAAGGGCCCCCGCCGCATTGACCAGAGCGCCCTCGCGGACCTCGATGCGTTCGCCGTAGAGGTCGAAATGATCCGGCCCGCCGATGGTCGCCATGGCATCCGAGACCATGAACATGCGCTGTGCAACCGGGCGCGCGCGACAGGCCAGCGCGACCATGTCATAGTGCACATGATGTCCGTCGATGATGATCCCGGCGTAGGCCTCTGAGTCGATGGCGGTTCCCAGAATGCCGGGCGCACGCGATTCCATGGCGGGCATCGCATTGTACAGATGGGTGAAACAGCGCACCCCGGCCTCAAGTCCGAGGCGGGTTTCATCGGCGTTGGCAGCGCTGTGCCCGGCGGACACAACGACGCCCATGTCCGACAGCTCGCGGATGATCTGCGCCGGGACGCATTCGGGTGCCAGCGTCAGCATCACCGGGATACGCGCGGCGCGCAGTCTGCGCATCTGCGCCAGAGTGTTGGTTTCAAAGGGCCGTATAAAGGCGGCGTTATGGGTGCCTTTGCGCGCGATGTTCAGGTGCGGCCCCTCAATGTGTAGGCCCAGAAATCCCGGCAGCCCCCAGGCCTTAAGCGCGGCATCGACGCATTGCGTGAGCCGTTCGGTCTCGCAGGTGATCAACGTGGGAAGGCACCAGCCGGTGCCGCGTGTCCTTTGTGTGGCGACGATATGGGCGATGGTGGCGGCGCTGGGGTCTGAATTCAGCATCCGCCCGCCGCTGCCGTTGACCTGCAGGTCGGTCAGGGCGGGACCGATGAAGGCGATCCTATCGGCGTCCGGCGGGGCTGGTTGCTGAATGTCTACAGCCGTGATCTGTCCCGCTTCGATGCGGATCAGAACGTCGCGGTGAAAGGCCCCGGCACTCCAGCCGCTGCGGGCATGCAGGATGCGGGTCATCTCTGGCCTCCCATGGGGCGGCATATCCATTCGGTCTTTGACTGGCGTCTGAGGATCATGGGGGTCATCTTATCCCGAAATGCGCGTGGGGTGCCATCGTGCCATCGTCCGTTGCGATCTGTAATGGCTGTCCTGTTTCCTATGAGCTCTGCGTGCTGCGCTGGCAAGGGCCGTGCGGAGAATGACCCTTGATCTTATGGGGGATGGCGGGCTAGGTCGCGGGAGTTTTCCGAACCAGACGGACAGAGGCACATGTCGATCACTCATCTTGTCACCCATTCCGGCGGCTTTCATGCCGATGAACTTTTGTCCTCGGTCATTCTGACGCGGTTGTTCCCCGAAGCGCAGCTGGTGCGCAGCCGCGATGCCGACTGGATCACGCCTGCGGCAGGCAAGATCATCTATGATGTCGGGCGGGCCTATGATCCGCAGGCGCGAATTTTCGATCACCATCAGCGCCCCAATCCGCTGCGCGAAGACGGTCAGCCCTACAGTTCTTTCGGGCTGATCTGGCATCATTTCGGGATGGACTATCTGGCGTCCATGGTGGTGCCTGAAGCGGATCGCGCCGATATTCACCGCAGTTTCGATCAAGGCGTGGTGCTGCCCATCGACCTGATGGACAACGGGGCGCTGGAGCCGTCGGTGGCGGGACCGCTTGCGGGGCTGACGCTGCCCGCGTTTCTGGAAAGTCTCAAACCGGTTTTCGATGAGCGCAGTGACGGGGCCGAAGACGCGGCCTTTGGCAATGCGTTACAGGTCGCGCGCGCCTATGTCGAGGCCGCGATCCGGGGCCGGGCGGCCAAGCGCCGGGCGGAAACCATGGTGCGTGCTGCGATTGAGGCCGCAGCGGAGAGCGCGGTTCTGGAGCTGCCGATGGGCATGCCGTTTCGCGCGGCCATCGAAAAGGCCGGGGCCGATCATCTGTTGTTTGTCGTGCATCCGCGTGGCGAAGACTGGGCGCTGACCACCATTCGCAAGAGTGGCGACACTTTCGAGGCCCGCGCCGATCTGCCCGAAGCCTGGGCCGGGCTGACCGATACGGCACTTGAGGCGGCCTCCAGCGTGACCGGGGCCAAATTCTGTCACAACGCGCGGTTCATCGCGGTGGCCGACAGCCGCGACGCGATTTTGCAGATGGCCAAGCTGGCCGTGACAGAGGCACAGGCGACGGCGGCGGCAGGCTGAACGCCCGCCGCGCATCCGCTTTTAGTTTTCGGGGAACCAGCAGGCCGTTTGATGCGGCGGGGCGCTCAGTTCCGGGCGCTCGGCGCGGCATTTGTCTTCGGCCTTCCAGCAGCGCGGGGCGAAGGGGCATCCCTCCGGGATCGCCAGCGGGGAGGGCAGTTCGCCTTCCAGTTTGATCCTTGTGCGGTCGGGATGCGGTTCGGTCGATGGTGTCGCCGACAAGAGCGCCTTGGTGTAGGGGTGGCGCGGAGCGGCAAACACCGCCTCTTTGGAGCCAAATTCCACCGGGCGGCCCAGATACATCACCATCACATCATCGGCGACATGGCGCACCACGGACAGGTCATGGGAGATGAAGAGATAGGCCAGATCGAGCCGTTCCTGCAGGTCCAAAAGCAGGTTCAGAACCTGGCTCTGAATCGACAGGTCAAGGGCCGAGACGGGTTCGTCGAGCACCAGCAGCTTGGGTTCCAGCATCAGCGCGCGCGCGACCGCGATCCTTTGGCGTTGCCCGCCAGAGAACATATGCGGAAAGCGGTCGTAATGCTCGGGGCGCAGGCCCACGAGTTCGAGCATCTCGCGGGCTTTCGCCTCGCGCTCTGACGCGGACATCTCGGGGCGGTTGATTTTGAGCGGTTCCTCAAGAATGGTGCCGATCCGATGGCGCAGGTTGAGCGAGCCATAGGGATCCTGAAAGACGATCTGCACATGAGAACGCAGCCGCTCCCAGTTGTCGCGCGTGGCTTCGACACCGTTGATGGTCAGCCGGCCCGCGGTGGGATCTTCGATCAGGGTGACAAGCCGGGCCAGCGTGGATTTTCCACAGCCGGATTCGCCGACGACAGCCAGAGTTTTTCCGGCTTCGATGGTGAAGCTGGCTTCCGACAGCGCCTTGACGGTGCCGGGTTTTGAAAACAGCCCCCCGCCCACGGCGTAGTGGCGGGCAAGCCCTTCGGCGGTGGCGACAACATTCATGCCACGTCCTCCGTGTGAATGATCGGATGATAACAACGGGCGAGCCCCAGATCTGCGGATTGCACCGGGGCTGGCGTGGTCCGGCAGGTGTCATCGGCGAATTTGCAGCGCGGGGAGAACAGACAGCCCTGCGGGCGGTCGTACTGCCCGGGGACCACGCCGGGGATGGTCGGCAGACGCCGTTCGGTGGCGCGTTCGGGCAGAGCGGCCAGAAGCGCGTCGGTGTAGGGGTGGTGCGGGGTGGTAAACAGGTGGCGGACCTCTTGCTCTTCAACCTTTTGACCTGCGTATTGCACCTGAACCCGTTGCGCGGTTTCGGCGACGACGCCCATGTCATGGGTGATCAGGATCAGGGCCATGCCGGTGTCTCGTTGCAGCGACAGGAGCAGATCGAGGATCTGCGCCTGAATGGTGACATCCAGCGCGGTGGTTGGTTCGTCAGCGATCAGCAGGCGCGGCTTGCAGGCCAGCGCCATGGCGATCATCACCCGTTGGCTCATGCCGCCCGAAAGCTGGTGCGGGAAGGCCTTGAGCCGACGCTCGGGGTCGGGAATGCCGACCAGATCGAGCAATTCGATGGCGCGTGCCTTGCGTCCGGCGCGGTCAAGATCAAGGTGCAGTTTCAGCGCCTCCCGGATCTGAAAGCCGACGGTGAAGCTCGGGTTGAGCGAAGACATCGGCTCCTGAAAGATCATCGACATATCGCGTCCGATCACGCGGCGACGTGCACGGGCGCTGATCTGCCGCAGGTCGATGCCGTCAAAGCTCATTTCGTCGGCGGTGATCGTCGCGGTCCAGGGCAAAAGCCCCATGGCGGCCAGCATAGACACCGATTTTCCGGAGCCGGATTCGCCGACGATGGCCAGAACATCGCCCTGATCGACGGTGATGTCGACGCCGTCGACCGCGCGAAAGGCCCCGCCAGCGGTGTCGAATTCGACAGAGAGGTTGCGGATTTTGAGAAGGGCCATGGGTCAGCTCCTTTTCAGTTTGGGGTCAAGTGCGTCGCGCAGGCCGTCGCCCATCAGGTTGATCGCCAGCACGGTGAGCAGGATGGCAAGGCCCGGGAAGGTCACGACCCACCAGGCGCGTAGGATGAATTCGCGTGATTCGGCCAGCATGGTGCCCCATTCCGGCGTCGGCGGCTGTGCCCCCATGCCGAGAAAGCCAAGAGCCGCCACATCGAGGATGGCGTTGGAAAACGACAGGGCGGCCTGCACGATGATTGGCGCCAGACAGTTGGGCAGCACGGTGATGAACATCAGCCGGGGCAGCTTCGCGCCAGCCACGCGGGCAGAGACCACGTAGTCCTTGGACAGTTCGCTCATCACTGCGGCGCGGGTCAGCCGGACATAGTGCGGCTGCAGCACGATGGCGATGGCGATCATAGCGTTGATTAGCGATGGCCCGAGAATGGCCACCAAAACCAGCGCCAGAAGCAGCGAGGGAACCGACAGGATGATGTCCATGATCCGCATGATGATCGTGTCCAGCCAGCGCGGTGCGAAGCCCGCGATCAGCCCGGTCAGAATGCCGCCAGAGGCGGCGATCAGCACCACGACGGACCCCACAAGGAAGGAAAACCTTGCGCCGTGGATCAGGCGGGACAGGATGTCCCGGCCCAGCGGATCGGTGCCCAGCAGGTAGTCGAGCGAGCCGCCTTCCTGCCAGAACGGCGGCAGCAGCGTGGCCGTCCGGTTCTGGGCGGTGGGATCGAAGGGGGCGATCAGCGGTGCGAAAATGGCAATCAGCAGGAAAAGGATAAAGACATAGAACCCGATCACTGCACCGCGGTTTTCTTTGAAATAGCGCCAGAATTCCTGAAACCGGCCTGGGCGGGCGGCGGCGGAGGGCACAGTCGTGTCAGAGGAGCTTGTGTCGGACATGTCAGCGCTTCCTGATTTTCGGGTTGATGAGGCCATAGAGCAGATCGACGATCAGGTTGACGATCATCACCATGACGGCGACGAGCAACAGCCCGCCCTGCACGACCGGGTAGTCGCGGCGGAAAATGCTGTCGATCATCCATTTTCCGATGCCGGGCCAGGAAAAGATGGTTTCGGTCAGGATCGCCCCGGCCAGCAGCGTACCGACCGACAGGCCGATTACGGTGACCACGGGGATCATCGCATTGCGCAGCGCGTGGATGCCGTTGACGCGTCCCGGCCCCATGCCCTTGGCTCGGGCGGTGCGGATATAGTCTTCGCCCAGCACTTCAAGCATGGCAGAACGAGTTTGACGCGCGATCACCGCCAGCGGGATCGTGGCTAGCACGACGGTGGGCAGGATCAGGTGGCGCACCGCCGACAGGAAGGCTCCGCTCTGGCCTGACAGCAGGCTGTCGATCAGCATGAACCCGGTGACAGAGGGGAAAAAATAGAGCAAGTCGATGCGGCCAGAGACCGGGGTCCAGCCAAGATTACCGGAAAACAGGATGATCAATAGTAGCGCCCACCAGAAAATCGGCATGGAATAGCCCAGAAGCGCGGTCGACATCAGCGCCCGGTCAAAGAACTTGCCACGGTTGACCGCTGCGATCACCCCTGCCGGGATGCCGAGACAGATGGCCAGAATGATGGCGCAAAGCGACAGTTCCAGCGTGGCTGGAAAAAGGGCAAAAAATTCGTCCCAGACGGGTTTCTTGGTGACATAGCTGATACCAAGGTCACCCTGCAGCACGCCGGTGAAAAAATCCCAGTATTGGACCGCCAGCGGGCGGTCGAAGCCGAGTTGTTCCACCAGTTGATCGTAGCGTTCTTCGCTGAGACCGCGTTCACCGGCCATGACGATGATCGGGTCACCGGGTAGGACACGGATAAAGGCGAAGGCGATCAGCGTGACACCGATAAACGTGGGAACAAAGGTCAGGAGACGGGACAGGACGAAACGTAGCATCAGCGGGCCTCCGGTCGTCGGGGTGCCGAAACGGCATGGTGGTGCGGTCGGCTATACTGCGTTTGGCCGTCGGCCCCTTGCGGGCGCGGCGTCAGGTGGCGATGTAACATGTCGGCTTCCTTCAGGCTGTGGGGCGTCTCTGGATCGACACGCCCCACAGGGGGTTACATGGGTTGCTTAACGGTGCGGATCACTCCGCCAGACCCACTTCGTTGAAGTAGTGACCGCCCAGCGGGTCCATCACATAGCCTTCGACTTCGGGGCGCATCGGCATGAAGACAACCGAATGTGCGATCGTGGCCCAGGGTGCTTGCTCTTTGAAGATGACCTGAGCCTCTTCATAAAGCGCGGCGCGTTCTGCCTGCGTCGGCAGGGTTTTCGCTTTCTGGATCAGCGTGTCGAAAGGTTCGTAGCACCATTGCGACCGGTTCGCACCGCCAACACCGTCACAGCCGAGCAGCACGGCCAGGAAGTTGTCCGGATCGCCGTTGTCGCCGGTCCAGCCAAGCAGAACGGCACCGTCGCGGTCCACGTTTTTCGAACGGTCGAGGTATTCGCCCCATTCGTAGGAGACGATTTCGACGTCGACGCCCACTTTGGCGAAGTCTTCCTGCATCAGCTCCGCCATGCGGCGGGCATTCGGGTTGTAGGGACGCTGCACCGGCATGGCCCAGATTTTCATCGACAGATCGGTGACGCCTTCTTCCTCAAGCATCGCTTTCGCGGCTTCCGGATCATAGGCGTCGTCTTCGACGGCATCGTTATAGGACCACATAGTCGGCGGGATTGGGTTCTTGGCGATTTGTCCGGCGCCCTGGAACACCACGTCGATGATGGCCTGTTTGTCGATGGCCATGTTCAGCGCTTTACGCACCTTCGGATTGTCGAAAGGCGCCATCTGGGTGTTGTAGGCCATATAGCCGACATTAAGGCCTTCTTGTTGCATCACGTTGATGCTGTCGTCGGACATCATGCCTTCGACATCGGCGGGGTTCGGATAGGGCATGACATGGCATTCACCCGCCTGCATCTTCTGATAGCGCACGCTGGCATCCGGGGTGATCGCAAAGACGAGGTTGTCGACTTTCGGCACACCGTCTTTCCAGTAGTCTTCGTTCTTCATGTACCGGATGACGGCGTCTTTCTGGTAGGCCACGAATTCGAAGGGACCGGTGCCGATCGGTTGCTGGTTGAGCATCTCCGGGGTGCCGGCCTCATCAAGCTGGGCGGCATATTCCGCGGATTGCACAGAGGCAAAATCCATGGCGAGGTTGGCCAGGAAGGGGGCCTCGGGACGGGTCAGGACAAATTTCACGGTCATGTCGTCGACTTTGACGATCTCGGAAATCAGATCCGGCATGGACATGGCGTTGAAATATTCCCAGTTGCCCGCTTCCGCGTCCATCTGGCGTTCAAATGTGTAGATCACGTCATCCGCGTTAAAGTCGCGGCTCGGGGTGAAATAGTCTGTGGTGTGGAATTTGACGCCCGGACGCAGGTGGAAGGTGATTTCCAGACCGTCCTCGGAGGTTTCCCAGCTTTCAGCCAGGCCAGGAATGACGTTGGTGGTGCCAAGTTCGAATTCAACCAGACGGTTGAAGATCGATTTGGAAGAGGCATCAAAGGTGGTCCCGGCGGTGTAGAGCGCCGCATCGAAGCCTTCCGGCGAGCCTTCGGAGCAATAGACCAGAGTGGACTGGGCGTGGGCCGCGCCCGCCAGCGCAATGGCTAGGCCGGTGGTCGCCATAAGTTTCTTGAAAGACATAATGTTCTCCCTGTTTGGGTCTCGCGCCAATGGGCGCAGTGACGTCAGTGCGGGGGAGTATGTGACAAAACCCGCGCAGGCCAGAATGAACCTTGCGTCAAAGCCGCGTCAAAATGTTCCCCCTGTTTGCGGAGCTCTGTGGCCCCTCAATGTAACTGCACCCGTTTCCCGCTGGATCGGGGTGCGGTCATGGGGCCAGTTTTACTTGTCGGTCAAAAAACTCAAGCGGATTCGGACAGAAAGGAAACAAGTTTTTCGCATTTCTTCCGGCTGACCTTATTTTCGGCATGGGGTCCGGGGGCTGTGCTTAGCTCTGCGAATACGCACAGCTAAGCTGCTGCCTTTGGCGGGAAAAACGTCACCAGAAGTGCCGCCAGAGTGATCGCAGCCACGCCGGTCAGGCCAAGCGGCCCCGGCAGTATGGAAAACAATACCAGGTCGAAGCCAAAGGCCCAGATCAGGCCAGTGAACTCGAAAGGCGCCAGCGTGCTGACCGGCGCGCGGGCGGTGGCTTCGTTCGAAACAATGTGGCCGACACCGCCCATCAACCCGGCCAGAACCAGCCAGAACAGTTGAGAAGCGTTCAGTGCGACCCAGGCAAAGGGCAAGCTGACCAGGCCAATCAGGGCGGAGACGATTGCAAAGTAGAATGCGATCGCAGAGGAGGTCTCCGTGCGGGTCATGGTTTTGGTGTGCACGCGCACAAAGGCCATGGTGCCCGCATAGGCCAGCCCGGCAAGTACCCCGATGAATGCGCGGTCGCCGGGCAGGGCGAAGGCGTCCCAGAGCATCAGGACCGCCCCGGCAAACCCGAGGCCGATGGCTGCGAATACCACGGGAGACAGCGCTTCTTTCAGCAATCGTGCGGCGAGCGGCAGAACCATGACCGGGGCGAGAAACCCCAGCGCTTTGGCATTGGCGACGGGCAGATAGGCCAGAGAAAGAAAGGACATGGCCATGGAAAAAGCGCCGAACAGCGCGCGGGTCACATGTAGCCCCGGTCGCTTGGTGCGCAGAGCACGGGGAAATTCGCCCCGCAGCGCCATGTAAAGACAGATCGGTATCAGCGCGATGGCGGAGCGCCAAAACATGATCTGGCCAATGGGCACAGATTGTGCCGCGCCATGGATGGCGGCGGACATGGCAGTCATCAAAAAGACCGCGAACAGCCGCAAAGCGATGCCGTCCAGAAATTTTGTTTGCGCTAACATTGGCGGTTATATCGCAGGTTTGTCCGCTTTGGGCAAGCGGCTCGGTGTGGGGTTATTCGCTCAGAAAGCGGGCGGTCAGGGGCAGGCTGGCAGCACCAAGCGAACGAGCATCGGCGCCAATGGTGCCTTGCAGGATGCGCGGAGGGGTGATTCCGGTCAGATCGGCATGGGAGAGCGCCGCTTCAATGCGGGTTTTAAGATTTGCCACCATCGGGCGTGGCATCCAGCCATCCACGAGGATCGCGTCGAGATCAAGCAGGGTTTGTGCGGCACGTATGGCATGGGCCAGCGCCTTAGCGGCACGCTCCAGCCAGGCGTCCGCGATGTCTGCGGGAATGTCCCAATTGTTGGGAGACCGCCAGAGCTGTCGGCTGTCATGGCCCTTGGCGTTCAGGCTGTGTTCCAGCGTCGACAGAGATGCCAGATCAATCAGCGGATGCATGCTGCCATCCAGATCTGGCACCAGCAGAGGCCCAAGGCCGGCGGCATTACCGGTTGCGCCGGCAAATAGGGCCCCCTTGAGCACAAGCCCGCCACCGATGAAGAAGGCAACATAGAAGCTCAGAAAATTCTTGGGTTGCGGGCTGGCGCCGAACACCAGTTCCGCGCTGCAGGCGGCGGTTGCATCGTTTTGCAAAAACACCGGCAAGGTTATCCGTTTGGCCAGTTCAGCCCCTAGATCATAGTTCTGCCAATCCGCCATTGCCGCAGGGTCAACGCCGATCAGTGAGGCCCAGCTCCAGAGGTGAAATGGCATGGCAATACCCATACCGGCCACACGGGTGCGGTGTTCGGGGGGCAGCCTGTCCTGCAGCTCCGTACTCTTGGTCAGGGCAAACTGCAGAACCTGCGCATAATCGGGGTAGTCGTAGACCTCTTTTGCGCGGTCAATGATCCGTCCGAGAAAATCTGTCATGATCAATTCGACAGAGCGGCGTCCGACCTTAAGGCCCAGAAAAAATGCGCCGTCAGCGTTCAGCGACAGTGGCACGGAGGGCTGTCCGACGCGGCCGCGTTGGGGTTCGCCGTGCTGGATCAGATGGTCCTGCTCCAGTGCCCGGATCAGGCGCGACACGGTCTGGGCCGACAGGCCGGTGCGACGGGCGATCTCTGCCTTGGCCAGCCCGTTGGAGCGGCGCAAAAGCGTGAGAACGAGTCGTTCGTTGGCTTCGCGCATCCCGCTCTGGTTCGTGCCTTTGGCCGTCAGGGCAGAGGAGGCCTGCGTGCGGCTATGTCCGGTGTGTTCCTGCATAACTCACTATTTCAACGAGAAAATTGCATTGGGCAAGGAGTTTTATATAAATAACTCTCTGGAAGTTAATTATTGACTCATGCCTTGGAACAGGCAATGACTGTGCGCATCACTGGCCGGGAGGCCCCTTCGGGAGAGGGGGAGGCCATCTGGATTTGAGGAGGACGTTATGAAGACAACAACCAAACTTGCGGTGCTGGGCGCCGTTGCCACGCTGATGGGATCTGGTGCGGCTTTCGCGGACAGCCATGGCGAGGTCTCTGCCTGCCTGATCACCAAGACGGACAACAACCCGTTCTTCGTGAAGATGCGCGAAGGGGCCGCGGCGGCGGCAGAAGAGCTTGGGATGAAGCTTTCGGCTTTTGCCGGTCAGTTCGACGGGGACCATGAAACCCAGGTGGCGGCCATTGAAACCTGCATCGCCAGCGGAGCCTCGGGAATTCTGCTGACGGCGTCGGACACCTCTTCGATCACGCCGGCGGTGAAACAGGCGCAGGACGCCGGGCTTCTGGTGATTGCTCTGGACACGCCACTAACGCCGGCGGATGCAGCGGATGCAACCTTTGCCACAGACAACTTCGAAGCCGGTCGGTTGATCGGCGCCTGGGCTGCCGCGCAACTGGGCGACGGGGCTGAAGACGCCCATATCGGCCTGCTCAACATCAACCAGAGCCAGCCGAGCGTGGGGGTATTGCGCAATCAGGGTTTCCTGACAGGTTTCGGCATCGACATCGGGGATCCGAACCGCTGGGGCGACGAAACCGACCCGCGCATTTCCGGTCAGGATGTCAGCGACGGCGCGGAAGAAGGCGGTCGCGACGGGATGGAAAGCCTGCTGGCCATCGATCCGATGATTAATGTGGTCTACACGATCAACGAACCCGCCGCAGCCGGGGCCTATGAGGCGCTGAAATCCATCGGGCGCGAAAACGATGTGCTCATCGTGTCAGTCGATGGTGGCTGCCCGGGGGTGAACAACGTGGCCGATGGGGTCATCGGCGCCACGGCACAGCAATATCCGCTGGATATGGCCCGTCTCGGGATGGAGGCGATCAACAGCTATGCCAAAGACGGCAGCCTGCCGGAGACATCGCCGGGGCTTGATTTCTTCAACACCGGTGTCGCACTGGTGACCGATGCACCGGTGGACGATATCCCGTCCATCTCTTCGGAAGAGGGGCTTAGCCTGTGCTGGGGCTGATCCCGGTCTAAGTGCGATACCTCCCGCAGATCCCGCTGGCCCAGAGGGCAGTGGGATCTGTCCTGAATTGCGAAAAAACGGGTCATATCCATGTCCGAGAATTACGAACACGCCGCCAACCGCGAAGACGCCGTTGCTGCGTTCAAGCCGGGTCGCGAGGCCCCGGTGCAGCGCATCCAGAATATGTTACATGGCTCGCCGTCCTTGGTGCCCTTGGCGGTGCTGCTGGCGGCGATCGTCGTCTTTGGTGCCCTTCTGGGAAGCAAGTTCCTGTCGCCCTTTGCGCTGACACTCATCCTGCAGCAGGTGCAGATCGTCGGCATCGTGGCGCTGGCGCAATCGCTGGTCATCCTGACCGCTGGCATCGATCTGTCGGTCGGGGCGGTGATGGTGTTCAGCTCTGTGGTCATGGGGCAGTTCACCTTTCGCTATGGCCTGCCGCCGGAACTGGCGGTCTGCTGCGGTCTGATCTGCGGTGCGCTCTGTGGTTTTGTCAGCGGGGTGCTCGTCGCCATCGTCAAACTGCCGCCCTTTATCGTCACGCTGGGCATGTGGCAGATCGTTCTGGCGGCCAATTTCCTTTATTCCCGCAATGAATCCATCCGCAGTCAGGACATCGACGCCAATGCGCCACTTCTGCATTTCTTCGGCAACCGGGTCGAGATCGGCGGGGCGATCTTTACCTATGGTGTGCTGTTCATGCTGATCCTTGCGATTGTTCTGGCCTATGCACTGCGGCACACGGCCTGGGGGCGGCATGTCTACGCGGTCGGGGACGATCCGGAGGCCGCAGCGCTTTCGGGCGTCAATGTGCGGCGCACCCTGATTTCGGTCTATGTGCTGGCCGGGCTGATCTGTGCTTTTGCGGGCTGGACCCTGATCGGGCGGATCGGTTCCGTGTCGCCGACATCGGGACAACTGGCAAATATCGAAAGCATCACGGCGGTGGTGATCGGGGGCATCTCGCTCTTTGGCGGGCGTGGTTCGATCCTTGGGACCCTGTTTGGAGCGTTGATCGTGGGGGTCTTCACCTTGGGGCTGCGTCTGGCCGGGGCGGACCCGCAGTGGACCAACCTGCTGATCGGCATGCTGATCATCGCGGCGGTGGCCGTCGATCAATGGATCCGGAGGGCAACGGTATGACCATGGAACCTCTTCTGAAAGCGCGCGGTGTGGTCAAACGTTATGGCCATGTGACCGCCATCGATCACGCCGATTTCGACTTGATGCCCGGTGAAATCCTTGCCGTCATTGGCGACAACGGTGCGGGGAAGTCCAGCCTGATCAAGGTGCTGTCGGGCGCGGTGCAGCCCGATGGCGGGCAGGTCACGCTGGAGGGCGAAACGGTGCAGTTTACTTCGCCCAATGATGCACGGGCGGCAGGGATCGAAACAGTCTATCAGCAGCTCGCGCTCAGCCCGGCCCTGTCGATTGCAGACAATATGTTCATGGGGCGCGAATTGCGCCGTCCGGGGATCTGGGGCAAATGGCTGCGCATGCTCGACAAACCCGCCATGGAGCAATTCGCGCGTGACAAGCTGTCGGAACTGGGGCTGATGACTATCCAGAACATCAATCAGGCCGTCGAAACCCTCTCTGGCGGTCAACGTCAGGGGGTTGCTGTCGCACGGGCCGCAGCCTTTGGCTCCAAGGTGATCATTCTGGATGAGCCGACGGCAGCGCTGGGCGTGAAGGAAAGCCGCCGCGTGTTGGAGCTGATACAGGAGGTCAATGGCCGGGGAATCCCGATCATCCTGATCAGCCACAACATGCCGCATGTCTTTGAGCTGGCCGATCGGATTCATATCCACCGTCTCGGCAAGCGACTGACGGTTGTCGACCCCAAGGACATTTCCATGTCCGATGCCGTGGCCCTTATGACTGGAGCAATGAGCCCTGATGACAGTCATGCTTGAGGACACGCCTGAGACACTGGCCGCGTTCGCGGTCGCCGACCTGTGTTCCTTGCAGGGCGCGCGCCATCTGGTGGCGCTTGCCGGTCCGCCGGGGGCTGGCAAGACAACCATCTCCGCAGCCATCTGCGCGGGGTTGAATGCTGCGGGACGCAGTGCGGTGGTGGTGCCGATGGATGGGTTTCATCTGGACAATCGTCTGTTGGAGGCGCGCGGTCTGCTGGCGCGCAAAGGCGCGGTCGAAAGCTTCGATGCGTTGGGATTTTGCCATTTGGTTGCGCGCATCGCAGAGGCGGGTGCGCGCGGGGAAGAGGTGGTCTATCCGCTGTTCGATCGGGCGAAGGACCTTGCGATAGCCGGGGCCGCCGTGGTGGTGCCGGAGGTGGAATTCGTTCTCTTCGAGGGCAATTACCTGTTGCTTGATCAGGCGCCCTGGTCGGGTCTGCAAGGCCTCTGGACGCGCACGCTCTGGATCGAGGCGCCGATGGCGGAGCTTCAGGCGCGTCTGGTGGCGCGCTGGCGTGCCGAAGGGCTGACACCGGAAGCCGCACAACTGCGGGCCGAAGAGAATGATCTGGCGAATGTGCGCTTTGTGCAGGTGAACAGCCGGGCGGCGGATCTTGTGCTCGGTGCGTTGCAGAAATCGTGACACCGCATTCGTGACAGAGACCACCGGGATCAGAAAACGCCGAGAGCCACTTCAAAGGGAGAAAATCGCATGATGATCTTTGCAGACACCGCAGATCTTGCCGAAATCCGGGATCTTGCCGAACTCGGATTGATTGACGGGGTGACGACAAATCCAACGCTTGTGGCCAGATCCGGCGCGCCTTTTCGCGATACAATTGCCGAGATCTGCCGGGCCGTGACAGGGCCCGTCTCAGCGGAAGTGGTGGCCAACACGGTTGAGGCGATGGTGGCCGAAGGCCGTGCGCTGGCCGCTCTGGCGGAGAATGTCGTGGTCAAACTGCCCCTGACACTGGACGGGCTGCGGGCCTGTCGTGCCTTGCGGGCCGAAGGGATCGCAACCAATGTCACCCTATGTTTTTCGCTGGGGCAGGCGGTTCTGGCAGCCAAAGCCGGGGCTAGCTTCATTTCACCCTTCATCGGGCGTCTGGAAGACATTGGCGAAGATGGCCTCGGGCTGATTTCGGACATCCGCCGCAGCTATGATTTATATGGTTTCGAGACAAAGGTTCTGGCCGCTTCGACACGCTCTGTCGATCACATCGTGCAATGCATCAAATGCGGCGCCGATGCGGTGACGGCGCCGCCAAAGGCGATTCATGCGCTGGTCGAACATCGTTTGACCGATGCCGGTCTCAAACAGTTCGAAGAGGATGCGCGGCAGGCGGGCCTCACGGTCCTCTGAGCTGGGATTGGGGGGCCGCTCTCAATGGCCTTTCAGGGCATTGGCAATGTCGCGCACGATGCCGCCCAATTCCTTTTGGACCTCCGGACGCGCCTCGGCGCTGGTCATCGAGATCGCGATGCCCGCCACCGGCTTGCCGGCCGGGTCGAGAATCGGGGCGCCGAGGCAGACCATGCCTTCGCGGATTTCGCCATTGTCGACGGCATAGCCCTGACGATGCCAAAGTTCCGCAGCGTCATCAAAGGCCTCAAGTGTGGTCACGCTGTTCTCGGTGAAAGGCGGTTGCCAAGGGGCGGAAAGGATGTCGTGACGCTCCGATTTCGGCAGGCAGGACAGCATCGCTTTCCCGGTGGCCGAATAGACGGCGGGTAAGCGCATGCCGATCTGGAAGGTGAAGCCCAGGGGCTTGTCCGCGTTGCTACACGCCAGATAGACGACATCCGCTTTTTCGAGGGTGGAAAGCGTCACGGTGAACTGCGCCAAGCGACTGTCTTTGGACAGAATTCTCTGAAATTCGCTGACCAGGGATGACCGGTCGAGATAGCCGGCGCTCCAGCGCAGGCAATGGGCGCCAAGCGCATATCCGCTGCCGTCACTGTGCAGGACACCTGCAGCGACAAGCGTTTCACAAATGCCGTAGAGCGAACTTTTGGGCGCCTCCAGATCCCGCGCCAGTTCGGACACGCCCAGCGGTGTGGCGCTGTTCGCCAATCGGTCCAGAATCTGTACGGCACGGTCCACTGCCGGTGCCCGCCTTTTCGCTGTTTCTGCCATTTTACCCCCCAATCTAACGTGCGCGGGAATTGACATTCCCGCATACAATCGCATACGTTCCATATCGTGAACATCGTTCCAAATATGGAACAAATATCTTTTCTGTTCAAGCAGACGTAAATCGTGAGGCCCAAATTGTCCAAGCTCAAAGATCCGACGCTCCTGAAAAATGCCTGTCTCGTCGATGGCGAATGGGTGCAAGCCGCCTCCGGGGAGACGATCGAGGTCTCGAACCCGGCAGATGGTTCTGTCGTCGGGACCGTGCCCTTCATGGCGCCGGAAGAAATCCCGGCGGTGATTGAAGCGTCGCGGGTCGCGCAGATCGAATGGGCCGGGCGGGCCGCCAAGGAACGCGCCATCATTCTGCGCAAATGGTTCGATCTGATGATCGAGAACACCGAGGATCTCGGCCTGATCATGACCCTGGAACAGGGCAAGCCGCTGGCCGAGGCCAAGGGTGAAATCGCCTATGCCGCCTCTTTCGTGGAATGGTTCGCCGAAGAGGCCAAGCGTATTTACGGTGACACCATCCCGGCGCCCAAGGCCGATCAGCGTATCACGGTGCTGCGTCAGCCCATCGGGGTGACCGCCTGTATCACGCCGTGGAACTTCCCGGCGGCGATGATCACGCGCAAGGCTGCACCGGCGCTGGCCGCAGGCTGTTCGATGATCGTGCGTCCTGCCGATTTGACGCCCCTGACGGCTCTGGCGCTCGGAGAACTGGCACAGCGTGCAGGCATTCCGGCGGGTGTTCTCCAGATCATCACCGGCCCGGCGTCGAAGCTCGGCAAAGTCATCACCGACAGTGACGTAGTGCGCAAGCTTTCCTTCACCGGTTCGACCGAAGTTGGGCGCCTGCTGATGGCGCAATGCGCCGACACGATCAAGAAAGTGTCTCTGGAACTGGGCGGCAACGCGCCTTTCATCGTCTTCGATGATGCCGATCTCGACGCAGCTGTCGAAGGGGCGATGGCCTCCAAATACCGCAACGCGGGCCAGACCTGTGTCTGCGCCAACCGCATTCTGGTGCAGCGCGGTGTCTATGATGCCTTTGCCAAGAAGCTCTCTGAGAAAGTGTCGGCCCTGACCGTGGGCGACGGCACCGCGGAAGGCACTGACATTGGCCCGATGATCGAACCCAAGGCGCTCGACAAGGTCGAAAGCCACATCGAGGACGCCGTGTCCAAAGGGGCGACGTTGCTGCAGGGCGGCAAACGTCTGGGCGGGCTGTTCTTTGAGCCGGCGATCCTGACGGGCGTGACCCCGGAGATGAAAGTCGCCACCGAAGAAACCTTTGGTCCGCTGGCGCCGCTTTTCCCCTTTGACACCGAAGAGGAAGCGATTGCCATGGCGAATGATACGATCTTCGGGCTGGCCGCCTATTTCTACACCCGCGATCACGCCCGTATGGTGCGCGTTTCCGAGGGGCTGGAATACGGCATGGTGGGGCACAACACGGGCCTGATTTCGAACGAAGTTGCAC
Organism: uncultured Celeribacter sp.; assembly: GCF_963675965.1. Lineage (NCBI taxonomy): Bacteria > Pseudomonadati > Pseudomonadota > Alphaproteobacteria > Rhodobacterales > Roseobacteraceae > Celeribacter > uncultured Celeribacter sp. The sequence continues at coordinate 2,908,088 of NZ_OY780935.1, forward strand.
CTTTCGGCGGCGTGAAGCAATCCGGCCTTGGCCGTGAAGGCTCCAAATACGGCATCGAGGAATATCTTGAGCTGAAATACGTCTGCAGCGCGATTTAACTTCCCCCGCGTGGTCCGCCGAACCATTGCGGACCGCGCATTTTCACTTTCAAGGACAAGATCAATGACTGATGGTATCAAACCGTTCTCTTTCGACACGCCTGGCTCCATGCTTGTGGAATGGGGTGGCGCAAAGCGGATGGGTGAGCTTCTGGGCGACTGGTTCCCGGAACGTAACCTGCTGATCGTGACCGATAAATTTCTGCATGAAAACGGTCTTCTCGACCCGGCGATTGCTTCGCTGAAAGAGCATGGCTTCACCGTTTCCGTCTTTGACGACGTGGTGGCCGACCCGCCCGAAGCCGTTCTGATGGCTTGTGTCGAGCGCGCCAAATCTGCGGGCGCGGACATCGTTATGGGGCTGGGCGGTGGCTCGTCCATGGACATCGCCAAACTGGTCGCCGTGATGCTGATGTCTGAACAGCCGCTGGCGGATCTTTACGGCATCGGTAAGGTCGAAGGCAAACGCACCCCGCTGGTGCAGGTTCCGACCACCGCAGGCACCGGGTCCGAGGTGACCAATATCACCATCCTGACCACGGGCGAAACCACCAAGATGGGCATCGTGTCGCATCAGCTTTACGCCGATCGTGTGTTGCTGGATGCTGAACTGACCGTTGGCCTGCCGCCGGTGCAGACCGCTGCGACTGGCATCGACGCCATGGTGCACGCCATCGAGGCCTTTACCGGTCAGCACAAGAAAAACCTGATGTCCGACGTCTTCGCGAAAGAGGCGCTGCGTCTGATGACCGCGAACCTGATCGCGGCCTGTGAAGACGGTACCAACCGCGCTGCGCGCGAAGCGATGTTGCTGGGCGCGAACCTTGCCGGGCAGGCATTCTCTAACAGCCCCGTGGGCGCCGTGCACGCACTGGCCTATCCGCTGGGCGGTCACTACCACCTGCCGCACGGTTTAACCAACGCGCTGATGCTTGGTCCGGTCCTGCGATACAACATGTCCGGCGCCGCCGCGCTTTACGCGGAACTTGCCGACGTGGTGATCGGGGTGTCTGAAGAAGGCACGCAGGCGAAATCCGCCAACTTTGTGAACTTCATGCAGGACCTGATGGACCGTTCCGGTGCGCCGCTCAAGCTGCGCGACGTGAACGTGCCGGAGGCCGATCTGCCGATGCTGGCGAAAGACGCCATGCTGCAAACCCGACTGCTGGTAAACAACCCGGTCGAGGTCACCGAAGAAGATGCGCTCGCTCTGTACCGCGAAGCGTTCTGACCCTCAGCCAGGCGCCCCAACGCACCGCAGGTGGGGCGCCTGGCACACAATAAAAAAGCCCTGGGAGGGAAGGGCGAAACTGCGCAAAATTGCGAGGAGACACAAGTGAGACAACAACGTATCGATGGGCAGGAAACGCCCTATTGGCCGGCGGGCCCGTTCAAAATCCGCCTGCCGTTCCTGCATTACCGTTTTGAATGGCCCGACTATTTTCAAGGGCTTCTGATGTGCGCGGTCGACTTGGCCGCGATCCCGCTCATGGTGGAACTGTTGGGGATGCCCTTTGAGGTGGCCCTTGCCGTCGTCATGATGAACGGTGTGCTCTATCTGACGCACCACCTGCTGGGCGACCCGGTTGTGCCGGGCTGGATCACCCCGGCGATCCCGCTTTTAATGGCCTATTGTGCGGCCTTTCCCGAAGGTCCGGAGCGCGTTCACGCCCTGATTGCCTTCCAGCTCATGTTGGGGATTTTCTCGATCTTCATCGGGGCATCGGGACTGGCGCACCGCGTTGTGCAACTGATTCCGCAAGCCATCAAATCCGGCGTCATCATCGGCGCGGGCATCGCCGCTGTGATCTCTGTGTTCAAGGTCGGTGGCCGTTTCGACAGCTTCCCCTACACGATCACGATCGCCGTCGGCATTGCGTTCTACGTGATCTTCTCGCGTCATTTCGCAAAGCTCAAATCGAGCAACCGCCTGTTCGGCGCCATCGGCAAACTGGGGATCTTCCCGATTGTGGCTCTCGCCATCGTCGTGGCGCCGATTTTTGGCGAAGCGCCTTGGCCGGAAATCGAATGGGGCATCTCCAAGCCCGACTTCGTGACGCTCTGGAACGAATACACGGTCTTCGGTCTGGGTTTCCCGCCGCTGCATATGTTCATCTCTGCCATTCCCACCGTTCTGGCCGCCTATATCGTGCTGTTTGGTGACGTGCTGCAAAGCCGTGCGATTCTGGAAGAAGCCGACCATGAACGCCCGGACGAAGTTGTGCATTACAACCCGGACCGCGCGCATATGATCTTCGGTGCCCGGAACTCGGTCATGTCGATCATCGGGCCGGACGTGGCCATGTGTGGTCCGCTTTGGGCTGCCATGCACGTTGTGATCGTGGAGCGCTTTGCACAGGGCAAGAAAGCCATGGATTCGATCTTTGGCGGTGCAGGCTCCTTCCGTTGGGGCACCAACACCGGTCTGCTGCTGATGCCGATCGTGACGCTGGTTCAGCCGATCCTTGGCATCGCGCTGGCGCTGACGCTGCTTATCCAAGGTTATGTGTCCGTGCGGATCGGCGTCATGGAAGCCCGTTCGCAGCGTGATCTGGGCATCGCCGGTGTCGTTGCTGCTGTGCTCGCCACCCGCGGCGCGGCCTGGGCCTTTGGTGTGGGCGTGGTGTTGTGTATCCTCGTCTATGGCCGCGACTTCTTCCGCGGTGAGGTCGACAAGACCTTCGTCAAGGATCAGGCTGAGTAACACGCCTGCCGTTTTCCGAAATGACGCACGGGGGCCGAAAGGCCCCCGTGTTTTTGTATTCATCTCGTTCGAAAGTGCTGCGCTTTCCCCGGCCAGCTTGTTCTGCCAGCTTAGTCCAGCAGCGGGCGAGGGGTGACGAAATCGATCACGGGGTTTTGCCCCATGGCCACTTGTGACCAGCTCTGAGCCGCGATGTCGAACACGGTTGTGGCCGCCGTGGGGTAACGAGCGAAATCGCCTTGCAGGGGCGGGGAGAGGGCAAATTCAGTGGCGAACTCACCAATGCCGGGATTGTGCCCGATCAGCAAAACAGTCTGTCCCGTGGCCTTGCGCAGCTCGCTGAGAATGTGATGGGGCGAGGCCAGATAGAGCGCATCGACGATGTGTCGCTGCGGGCAATATCCCAGTCCATCGCTCAGCCAGTCACTGGTTTCACGGGCACGCGCCGCCATGGAGACCAGCATCTGATCGGGCAGGTAATCGCGCTCCTTCAGCCAGCGGCCGATCGCAGCCGCGCTGCGCTGACCGCGGGCATTGAGCACCCGATCCACATCATCCAGACGCGGATCATCCCAGCTCGATTTCGCGTGCCGGGTGAGGATCAGACGCAGGCCCATCAACTGCCCTGTGGTTTGACGCGCGGCTCGCTGTCGCGAATGAGCGACCCGGCCCCGTGTTCGGTGTAAAGCTCCAGTAGGCAGGCATTGGGCGCCCGTCCGTCAAGGATCACCACAGCGCGCACCCCTTGCGCCAGCGCATCCAGCGCGGTTTCGGTTTTGGGAATCATCCCGCCAGCGATCACACCCTCGGCAGTGAGCTGCTTGATCTGCGCGGAATTGAGCGCGGTCAGCACCTCTCCATCCGCGCCTTTGACGCCAGATACATCGGTCAGAAGCAGCAGACGATCAGCTTTGAGCGCCCCGGCGATGGCCCCGGCGGCGGTGTCGCCATTGACGTTGAAGGTTTCGCCATTCAGGCCCGCGCCCACCGGTGCGATGACCGGGATCAGATTTTCGTCGCCCAGTTCATGCACAATCGACGGGTTCATCTGGACAGGGGTGCCGACAAAGCCGAGCGCGGGGTCGGTCTGTTCGCAGACCATCAGATTGGCATCTTTGCCGGAAATGCCGACGGCCCGCCCACCCTGGCTGTTGATCGCCTGGACGATGCGCTTGTTCACAAGACCGGACAGCACCATTTCGACAACCTCGACGGTCGCCTTGTCGGTGACGCGTTTGCCGTTGACGAATTCGGACTGAATATCGAGATCGGCCAGCAGCTTGTTGATCATCGGGCCGCCGCCATGCACGATCACCGGTTTCACGCCGACCTGTTGCATCAGCACGACATCGCGGGCAAAGCTTTCCATGGCCTCGTCCGAGCCCATGGCGTGACCGCCGAGCTTGATGACCACGGTCGCGCCCTCATATCGCTGCAGATAGGGCAACGCTTGGGAAAGAGTGCGGGCGGTCGCGATCCAGTCTCTGTTCATGTCTTGCTTCTTCATGTCTTCGGGAATCCAATTGAGGGCGTGGCCCTCAATATCGCGTTCCCGCACGCTGTCGCAAGCAATGTTCGGTCTTGGGCTCAGACCAAAGTGGCGATAACCGCGCGCAGCACGTCGATGCCCCAGCCCTTTTCCGAGGATGTGACGATCATTTCCGGGTAGGCGGCAGGGTGTTTGGAGATCGCACCGCGCACCTGCGCGATGACCTTTTCGCGTTCCTTTTCCTTGACCTTGTCGGCCTTGGTCAGAACGACCTGAAAGGTGACGGCGGATTTGTCGAGGAGGGTCATGATCTCTTCATCGACGTCTTTGACGCCGTGTCGGCTGTCGATCAGGACAAAGGCCCGGCGCAGTGTGGCACGACCGGAGAGATAGGCCTTGAGCAGACGTTGCCATTTTTCGACCGTTTTCACCGGGGCTTTGGCAAAGCCATAGCCGGGCAGGTCGACCAGATAGTGGCTGTCGGTGCAGGTGAAAAAGTTGATTTCCTGCGTCCGGCCCGGTGTGTTCGATGCCCGTGCGAGCGCCTTGCGGCCAGTGAGCGCATTGATCAGGCTGGACTTGCCGACGTTGGAACGGCCCGCAAAGCAGACCTCCAGACGGTCGTCGGGCGGCATGCCGTCCATGGCAACCACGCCCTTGAGGAAATCTGTCTCAGCCGCAAACAGCAAGCGGCCCTTTTCGAGGGCCGCTGCGTCTGGTTCTGCGATGGGGAATTGTAGGTCCATCGGTATGTCGCGGCGGTCAGGCCGCGTCCTTTTTCTTGATCCTGAGCGAGCGCAGCACATTGCCGAGCACATCGGGATGATGGCCGTGACTGCGCATGATCAGGTACTGTTGGATGAAGGTGATCGTGTTGTTGCAAATCCAGTAGAGCACCAGACCCGAGGCAAAGTTGCCCAACATGAACATGAAGACCCAGGGCATCCATGCCATGATCATCGCTTGCGATGCATCGGTGGGCGCCGGGTTCAGTTTCTGCTGCAGCCACATCGAGATCCCGAGCAGGATCGGCAGGATGCCGAGGCTCAGAAAGGCCAACGCAGAGCCGGGTTCCGGCGGGGCGTAGGGCAGCAAGCCGAACAGGTTCAGGATCGAGGACGGATCGGGTGCGGACAGGTCGCGGATCCAGCCGATCCACGGCGCGTGCCGCAGTTCGATGGTGACGAAGATCACTTTGTAGAGCGAGAAGAACACGGGGATCTGCAGGATCATCGGCAGACAGCCTGAGGCCGGATTGACCTTGTTCGTCTTGTAAAGCTCCATCATGCCGCGCTGCAGCTTCTCTTTGTCGTCGCCGGCCGCCTCTTTCAGCTTTTCCATCTCCGGCTGAAGCTCTTTCATCCGGGCCATGGAGACATAGGACTTATAGGCCAGCGGCAGCATGATGCCTTTGATGATCACAGTCAGGATCACGATGGACCAGCCCATGTTGCCGATAAAGCCGTGCAGGGCATGCAGGATGCGGAAGATCGGTTTGGTGAAGAACCAGAACCAGCCCCAGTCGATCGAGTCGACAAAGCGGGAGAAGCCGTTGTCTTCCTGGTAGTGCTTGATGGTTTCCCATTCTTTCGCACCGGCAAAGAGGTAAGAGGTGCTCTCGGCCATGGCGCCAACGGCCAGATCGGTCGTCGGCATGCGGGTCTCGACCTGATAGATGTCGGCCCCTTCGACGTATTTGGCGACAGAGGTGAAGCTCTGTCCCGGCGTCGGAACCAAAGTGGTCATCCAGTTCTTGTCGGTGAAGCCGGCCCAGCCGTTTTCCTCAACGTGAATAACCGAAGCCCGGCCCGCTTCGCGCGGGTCGAAGTCGAAATCGGCGATGTCTTTGTATTTTTCCTCGTCCAGCTCTTTGTCGGACAGGCGCACAAGGCCTTCGTGCAACACGAAATACTTCGACACATCGGGCGTGCCGTGGCGGGCAACGATCCCATAGGCGGCAAGACGTGCCGGCGCATCAGAGGTGTTTTCCACCGATTGCTTGATGGTGAACAGATAGTTGTCGTCGATCGCGATAGTGCGGTAAAAGATCAGCCCTTTGCCGTTGTCCCAGCGCAGCCTGATCGGCGTTTCGGGCGTCAGCGCAGTGTCGCCTTCGGCGGACCAAAGGGTGTTGGCGCCGGGCACATCGGTGGCTTCCAGCGTGCCACCCGGGGCCCAGCCGTACACAGCGTAATAGGGGGCGTCCGACCCGACCGGGGTCAGCAGGGTGACGATTTCGTCGCTGTCGAGTTCGACCTTGTAGTCTTTTAGGGACAGATCGTCGATCCGGCCTCCGACCAGCGAAATGGAGCCCTTGACCCGGGGGGTCTCGATGTCGATCCGGGGGGCGTCGGACACCTGTTCGGCAGTTTCGGCGTCGACGCCAGATACTTCGTTGGGGGTATCCGCGGATGGCGGCGTCAGAGCAACGCTGCTGTCGGTCGCATCAACCGTTTCCGTCGCGACGGGCGCGTTCGGATCAACGGTCGGTTCCGGAGCCGGGAAAAAGAGTTGCCACCCAATCAACACCACGCCACTGAGAACAATGGCCAGAATCAGGTTCTTGTTTTGATCGTCCATAAGGCCGCCCGATTTTTAGGAATTCAGTCTCGGGTGGTTCAACCCGCCTGAGGCCCGAAGGTCAAGCAGTTTTGGCTTTTTTGCCCGGAAAAGGCGAGAAAGTGATCGCGGATGGTGGGTTGGAAACGCTGCTCCGGGAGGCCCTTGGAGGTCACGCAATCCGTTCGCTTTTTTCCGCATGTGCGGAAGTGGCCGGGGAATGCGCCGTCAGCTCTGCAGATCAGCGCAGCTTCGGGGTGCCGCTGTCTGCGGTCTCGGCGGTGTCGCTGTCGTTCATCTCCTGACGGGCCAGCCCGAGGAAGTCGAACAGTTTCGGGTCCATCATATGCGAAGGCCGGATGTTGGTCAGCGCCTTGAACATCACCTGACGGCGACCGGGGCTGTTTTTCTCCCATCCGTCAAGGATTTGCTTGACCTGCTGACGCTGCAACCCATCTTGCGATCCGCACAGGTCGCAGGGGATGATCGGGTAGTTCATAGCGCGTGCGAATTTTTCGCAATCGTCTTCGGCGACATGGGCAAGGGGGCGATAGACGAACAGGTCACCCTCTTCATTGACCAGCTTGGGCGGCATGGTGGCCAGCCGCCCGCCGTGAAACAGGTTCATGAAAAAGGTTTCCAGAATGTCGTCGCGGTGATGGCCCAGCACCACGGCGGTGCAGCCTTCTTCGCGGGCGATCCGGTACAAATTGCCGCGCCGAAGCCGCGAACACAGCGCGCAGAAGGTGCGGCCCTGCGGGACCTTGTCCATCACGATGGAATAGGTGTCCTGATATTCGATGCGGTGGGGCACCTGCATCTTTTCCAGAAACTCGGGCAGAACGGTGGCCGGAAAGCCGGGCTGGCCCTGATCAAGATTGCAGGCGACCAGCTCCACCGGCAGCATACCGCGCCACTTCAGTTCATAGAGGGCGGCCAGCATCGTGTAGCTGTCCTTGCCGCCCGACAGGCAGACCAGCCATTTCGCACCGCGTTCGACCATGCCGTACTGTTCCACCGCCTCGCGGACGTTGCGGATGATGCGTTTGCGCAGCTTCTTGAACTCAGTGGTCGAAGGCGCGCCGTGAAATAGCGGATGGATGTCGTCGAGATCATCAAGCACGGGATTATTCCTTGGTCTCGGGGGCGGGGGGCTCGGTGGTGGCGGGCTTGGATCCGCTGGGCGTGCTTTCTGCGCCATGGTCATGTCCGCAGGGGGGCACGGGATCATAGCCCGATCCGCCCAGCGGGTGACAGCGGCCCAGCCGCCGGATGGTCAGATAGGTGCCTTTGATCGCGCCATGCTTCTCCAAGGCTTCCATGGCATAGGCGCTGCAGGTGGGCTGATAGCGGCAATTGTAGCCGATCCAGGGCGAAAACGTCAGCCGATACGCCCGCACGGGCAGGGAAATGAGATAGGCGAGCGGCGTCATTTGGCTGGCCCTTTATTGTCTGCATGGATCTTTTTGAGAGCATATCTGAGATCTTTGAGCAGCAGATCAAAGGGGCGTGCGCTTGTGTCGCTCTTCTTGCCGATGAGAACGTAGTCCCAGCCGTCCCGGCCCATATCCGGGATCACGGCACGCGCGGCCTCGCGCAACCGCCGTTTGGCATGGTTGCGTTTGACGGCATTGCCGACCTTTTTGGAGCAGGTATAGCCAACCCGGATGCCCTCTGTCGGCTCTCCGGGCGCGCGTTTGCGGCCCTGCAGCAGAAAGCTGGACGTGCCCTGACGCCTTGCCCGCGCGGCCTTCAGAAAGTCGGCGCGTTTGCGGAGCGTTTCGAGGGCCCGATGCGAGGGCGCATTCGGGCATGACAAAACCGCCGACTGCGACCCTTCGGTTCCGGCCTTGGCCTCTACCTCGGGTGCGTTCGGCGGTGTCATCTGTTTTGCCTCGAAAAGGCTGTCCCTTGGTGTCAGCTTACGCGGACAGGGATTTGCGACCGCGTGCGCGGCGTGCATTCAGAACCTTACGGCCAGCTTTGGTTGCCATACGGGCACGGAAGCCGTGACGGCGCTTGCGGACGAGGTTGCTCGGTTGATAGGTGCGTTTCATCGCGCCATCTCCATCGGTTGCATTGGGGCCCAAACCCCCATGCGTCGGGGATTCGAAGGCGAGTAATCGTTCGAAGCCCTGCCAATAGGAGGGTCAGAGGCTGTTGTCAATTCTCATGCCCGGTATTTCTGTAACATTTTGACGTCAGGCGGGGAGCGCCGGGGGCGGAAGGGCAATATCTGTGGCTGTGCACGCCGGATGCCGGTCCTTCGTTCTGCTGACCCCCGCGTGAAAAGGCGCCAAAATGCTGGTCTTGTACGCGCTTCTTGCCCATCCTGTCGGGCAAACGCAAGCCTCAGGGATTTTCACACATGGCCGCAGAGCGTCCACATCGCAGACATCTGTTTCTTGTCGTGGTCTTCCTGTGCCTAGCGGTTGGGCTTTGGCTGGGTTTTCGCGATGTCCTTCGGTTTGAGGTGCTGGCCGAGAATCGCGCGGCCTTGCTCGCGCTGCGGGACGCCCATTACGTCGCGGCTGTGGCGGGGTTCGTCACTCTCTATACGGTGATCGTGGCTTTTTCGCTGCCGGGCGCGACGCTGGCCACGCTGACAGGGGGCTTTCTGTTTGGCCTCTTTCCCGGGGTGGTGTTCAACATTCTGGCCGCAACCTGTGGCGCGGCGGGGCTGTTTCTGGCGGCGCGCTGGGGGCTGGGTGACTGGCTGGCGCGGCGGTTGGACAATTCGGAAGGCCGCGTTCAGCGGATCAAGCGCGGCATCGACGACAATCAATGGTCGATGTTGTTTCTGATCCGATTGCTGCCGGTCGTCCCCTTCTTTGTCGCGAATCTGTTGCCCGCGCTTGTGGGGGTGCCCTTTCATCGCTTCGTGATTTCCACGGCTCTGGGCATTGTGCCGGGCGCCCTGATCTATACCTCGGTCGGGGCGGGGCTTGGTGACGTGTTCGAACAGGGTGGGGCACCCGATGTGTCGATCATTTTCGAACCGCGTGTGCTTTTGCCGATTCTCGGCCTATGTGCATTGGTGCTTTTACCGATTTTGCTGAAAGCGCGACGCAAGGAGACGCCATGACCGCGACAGCCCTGACCGAGGTAAAGACCGATATCTGTGTGATCGGCGCAGGGTCTGGCGGGCTGTCTGTGGCCTCCGGCGCGGCACAGATGGGCGCGCGGGTCGTTTTGATCGAAGGCGGTGAAATGGGCGGCGATTGTCTGAATGTCGGCTGCGTGCCGTCCAAAGCGCTGCTGGCGGGCGCGAGGGCGGGGATGTCCTTTGAGCGGGCCATGTCACATGTGCGCGCCACAATCGCCAGGATCGCCCCGCACGACAGTCAGATGCGCTTTGAAGGCCTTGGCTGCCACGTGATCCGGGCCAAGGCCCGGTTCGCAGGCCCCTCTGTCGTTGAGGCCGGCTCGCATCGCATTCGGGCGCGCCGTTTCGTGATCGCGACTGGGTCCCGACCCTTCGTGCCCCCGGTGCCAGGTCTGTCCGAGGTGCCGTATCTGACCAATGAAACATTGTGGTCCTTGCCGCACTGTCCCAGCCATCTCGTGATTCTGGGGGGCGGTCCGATTGGTGTGGAAATGGCACAGGCCTTTCGCGGGCTTGGGGCCGAGGTGACTCTGATCGAAGCACGGCGCCTTTTGGGGCGCGAGGACCCGGAGGCAGTCGCATATCTGCGCGATCGGTTGCAGGAGCGGGGTGTGGCGTTGCGCGAAGGTGTGCAGGCCACGCAGGTCTCCGCAAAGGCGCGGGAGGCGGGGGACATCACGGTAACACTGGAGGATGGCTCCGAGGTCATGGGCAGCCATCTGCTTGTCGCGACCGGACGCCAACCAACCCTTGAGGCGCTGAACCTCTCATCCGCCGGTGTCGAGGCAGACGCAGGCGGGGTGCGGGTCGATACGCATCTGCGCAGTACCAACCGCCGTGTTTATGCTATTGGCGATGTGGTGTCGGGTGGTGCGCGTTTCACCCATGTGGCTGGCGCTCAGGCCAGTATGATCGTCCGTGCGCTGATGTTTGGTCTGCCCGCAAGATTTCGCGGTAACCATATTCCGCATGTCACCTATACCGACCCGGAGCTGGCGCGGGTCGGCCTGACCGAGGCGGAGGCGCGCGACAAATATGGGAACCGCCTGCGGGTGGAGAAGCTGAGCTACCAGGACAACGACCGGGCGATTGCCATGGGGCAGGGGGCCGCCGGGTTCATCAAGTTGATGGTGGTCAAGGGGCGCCCGGTCGGCGTCACACTCGTCGGGCCGCAAGCGGGGGAATTGATCGCCACCTGGGTGCTGGCGCTGTCGGCCGGGCTGCCGTTGCGCAAAATCGCAGGCATGGTTGCCCCATATCCCACATTGAGTGAACTTAACAAACGTGTCGCGGGTGCCTATTTAAGTCCGCAGCTGTTTGATAATGTGTGGATCAAGCGGGTGGTCAGGGGCGTGCAGAAGTGGCTGCCCTGAATTTGTAACGAGAAGGAGACCAGGCGATCTTGCGCTTTCTCAACACGCTGACAGGCCGGTTTCTGGTTTTGACCATCATTTTCGTGATGGCGGCAGAGGTCATGATTCTCGTGCCTTCGGTCGCTCGTTTCCGCGAGGATTTTCTGCTGTCGCGACTGGAGCGCGCGCAGATCGCCTCGCTGGCGCTTCTGGCCAACGACAGTCTGGACATGGATCTGGAAGACGAACTTCTGGCCAACGCCGGGGTCTATAACGTCGTGCTGCGGCGCAATGAGATCCGCCAACTGGTGTTGTCTTCGCCCATTCCCGAACAGATCTACGCCACTTATGATTTGCGCAATGCCAGCTCTTTCGAACTGATCCGAGATGCGATGGCGACTCTGCTCGATCCTGAGGGCCGGGTGATCCGGGTGATCGGCGACCCGGTCAAACAGGCGGGGCTGCTGATCGAGGTGACCTTGTCGACTGCGCCGCTGCGGCTGGCGATGATCGATTACGGGCTGCGTATCCTCTTGCTGTCGGCGGTGATCTCACTTTTCACCGCGTTTCTGCTGTTTCTGGCCGTCCGCGAATTGCTGGTCCGTCCGATCAAGCGGGTGGTGGGGGCGATGACCTCATATACCCAAGCGCCCGAAGATGCGCGTCGCATCATTTCCCCGAGTGCCAAGGTCGCCGAACTGCGCGAAGCCGAACTGGCGCTGCAGTCGATGGAAACCGAGCTGACCGCCTCCTTGCGCCAAAAGGACCGTTTGGCCCAACTGGGCGGCGCGGTGGCGAAAGTGTCCCATGACCTGCGCAATATCCTGACCACGGCACAACTTTTCACTGACCGTCTGGAAATGTCCGAAGACCCGGCGGTGATCCGCGCCGCGCCCAAGCTGGTGAATTCGATCCAGCGCGCGGTGAACCTCTGTGAAACCACGCTGGCCTTTGGCAAGGCCGAGGAACCCGCCCCGACATTGGCCGGGGTGCGGGTAGCCGAGCTGGTCGGCGACATCGTTGAGGGTGAACGCCTGTCGATCGGTGATTTTGATCTGTCCTTCGCCGAAGACATTCCCGCCACCATGGTGATCCGGGCGGATTTCGAACAGATGCACCGCGTCGTGTCCAATCTCGTGCGCAATGCCCGCCAAGCGATCATGGCCACGGGCCAGCCCGGCGAGATTGCCGTGGCGGCTTGGGAGGACGATGACGAATGGGTGCTGAGTGTCACTGATACCGGGCCGGGACTGCCGCCCAAGGCGCGCGATCACCTGTTTCAGCCGTTTCAGGGCGGGGCGCGCAAAGGCGGGTTCGGGCTGGGGTTGGCCATTGCCGCGGAACTGGTGCGCGGCCACGGCGGACGTTTGCTGCTGGAACGCAGCGACGCCGGGGGCACGGCTTTCGCCATCCATCTTCCCAAAGGCTTTGCCGTGACTGCAGAAGAGGAGGCGACCGAGGTCGGGCAAGAGATGACGCTGCCCGCCAAGTAAGCCAAAAGACAGATCTGCATAAAAAATCAAAGATTTTGAAAAAAGATGCGGAAGCCCTCTTGCACCCCCCCGCGCTTCTCTGTAAATCGCCCCTACACCGCGCGCTGGTAGCTCAGTTGGATAGAGTACTTGACTACGAATCAAGGGGTCGGGGGTTCGAATCCTCCCCAGCGCGCCACTTATCCAATTGTTGAACGTCACACGAACCTGACCCAACCGTCACAGTTGGACCAGAAGCGGGTTGTGAGGCCTTCAATGTGAGGCGCTTGTTTCACTCAGGCGTCACATTCAATAACCGCGCTGATCAATCGATCTGGCGCGGTTTTTGTTTTTTCTGGGACGTATGAGGTGGGACGGCTTTCGGCCGATACTGTTGAAAAAGTCCCTGAGGCTCTCTGCGCTCTCCGAAATGCAGAACAGTGTTCCAAATTCACGTGCCAAGCGACGTGTTTTCGGCTGCTTTGCAACGCCTTCAGAACATTTTCCTACAAAAATTGCCCGTCAGGTGTCGTGGCAGAGTTTTTCAACACAATCGGCCCACTGCTGCCGCTCAGTCCTTGGCCGATCGCCGCGGTGCAGCTTCACCAGACCAGCCATTCGTCCATCGCGCAGCATTTTTGGAGGATGAAGGTCGGCAGTACGGACGGAGCGGTCGTTCCCCGCGAGGTTTCCAAACCCGTCATCTGGCCAGCACAGGCGCCGGCTGGGCGCCCACCTTGAATCAACAGTGTCGCCGCGAATCATTGCAAATAGTTGCAAGTTGCTGCATATAGCTGCATGATCACGAAGGGGATGAACTTGCCATGAAAGCAGAACAGTTCGGTCCAGAGTTGCGACAGAACGCTTTGCGGAGGCGGTTGGAACGAGGCTCAGCACTCTTTCTTTCGACCGCCGCAAAGGAGTTCGGCGTGTCGGTGGATAGTATCCGGCGAGATTTGAAGGCCCTGGAGGAACAGGGCATCGCCCGCTGCATCCGTGGCGGCGCACTGCCAGTCGCCCGCCCGGTGCGCCCGGCGCTCGAACGCATGGCGACTACCGGCGAATTGGCCGACCGGCTGGCTGAAGCAGCCCTTCCGCTGGTCGAGGACGGTATGGTGCTCGCTTTCGATGGCGGCACCAACGTGCTGGCGTTGGCGCAGCGTCTACCCGCGCTACCGAACAGCCTCGCTGTAACGCCGGCCCCGGCGGTAGCGCTGGCTACGCTCGCAGCGGGCATTCCGACCCAACTAATCGGCGGACGCGTTTCAGTTTCGGGCGCGATCAGCGTCGGGCCCGACACCATCGCGGCACTCGCCGGAATCGCCGTGGATTTAGCCTTTCTCGGGGTCTGTGGGTTGGAGGCCGAGTTTGGCCTGAGCGCCGACGATGCTGACGAGTCCCACACCAAGCGTGCGATGATCGCCGCCAGTCACCGCAGTATCGTGTTGACCGGCGCCGAGAAACTCGGGCGGCGGGCGCGGCACCGCGTCGTGCCCTGCGACGCCCTCGACATAATGATCACTGATGCCGATGAGTGTGCTACAGCCTCGCTCGCCTCGACCGGACTGGATATCCTGAATGCCTAATGTCATCACACCTTGGCGCAGTGTAGCCGCCGCTTTCGCCTTGAACGGGGTGCTTCTGGGAAGCTGGGCCGCACGCGTTCCGGTCGTGGCCTCGGGGTTCGACCTCGACGAGGGCACTCTCGGGCTGTTGTTGCTGGTGATGGGGGTGGGTGCGCTGGTCTCTTTCCCGCTGGCAGGCAAGCTGGCCGACCGGTTTGGCGCGGTGCGGGTAACCCGCTGGATAGCGGCGGTTTATTTGGTTTCGCTCGCGCTGGTCGGGTTGGCGCCGGTGGTGCCCGCACTGGGTCTGGCGTTGTTCTTGTTCGGCATGTGTCACGGCGCAATGGACGTGGCGATGAACTCCTGGGCCGCCGAGGTCGAACAGCACATGGGGCGTTCGATGATGTCGTCCTTCCATGCCATGTGGAGCCTTGGTGCTGGTTTGGGCGCCGCGGGTGGCTTCGTGGCGGCCAGTTTCGCGGCCCCCGTCGCTCTTCACTTCGTGCTGGCGGCCCTCCTGTCGGCACTGCTGCTCGGCACGTTCCTACGCATCCACTGGACTTCTCGCACCGAGACTGGCGGTGCCAGCGCCCCGGTCTTCGTTGTTCCACGCGGCGCGTTGGTTTTTGTAGGCCTCATCGCTCTCGGTGCGGGCCTGGGCGAGGGTGCAGCGGTTGATTGGAGCTCAGTCTTTCTGTCGGACGTGCTCGGCGTGGCCGAGGCGCATGCGACGCTGGGCTACGTGGCCTTTTCGGTGACCATGGTGGCGATGCGTCTGTGCGTCGATCGGCTGATAACCCAGCACGGGCCACGACGGGTGGCGCTGGCGAGCGGCGTGCTGGCAGCTTTGGGCTACCTGCTTTGCGCCGTCTCTGGCAGCCTGCCGCTGGCACTTGCGGGCTTTGTGCTGATGGGGTTGGGCTACGCGGCGGTGATCCCAATCGCCTTCAGCCGCGCGGCTGCCGATCCGGAGATCCCCGCCGGCCAGGCCATCGCCTCGGTCGCTACGCTGAGTTACGGAGCGATGTTGATGGGCCCGCCCGCAATCGGTTTCGTGGCAGACGCCAGCTCGCTTCGGGTGTCCTTCGTTCTGGTGAGCTTCTTTGCGATGCTGATCGCAGTTCTGTCGCCGGTGCTCGGACGCGGTCGTCGGACGCCGGAGGCGGCCTAAGGAACCTCCTGTTTGGGCTCGTTCCCGACCTTTGCTGTGCCGCAGAGCCAAGCGCCTGGTCGCCCCTCGCGCAGGGTCGCTGACGGCCCGGAGCGGTCGTTCACGCCAGCCGCAGCGAACGACCAGAACGAGCCCACACAAAACCTTGGTATAAAGCGCGGCAGTCACCTTCGGCATTGCGATCTTGGACGTTCTTTGATGGCGATTCTGGTCTATCTGTACTTGGGAGTTCGCCGCTGAACCGAATTGCTCACGGCTTGATGGAAAAAACATTACCCCGCCAGAATTGAGATAGGCGCTATTCGGGCAGAATTCATCATTGCCTCAATTGCCCTGTCGCGAGCTTCACTGGCACGATAAAAGTTACTCGTACCTATCACTTGGCCATTTGATGCTTTGAGATTAAAGAAATATTCTCCAGACTTCGCCTCTTTCCTGTCATATCTTCGCGCGATGCTGGCGTTCTTTTTTACTGACTCGATTGCGTTCTCTGCGCTAGAGCGTTGTTTGTAGCCCTCGCTAACCAGTATGATTTCCCCATTAGCGGACTTTAGACGGTACCGATATTCACCACGCCTGTCGGCGTAGAGTTCGAACTTTCCAGCTCCTTCAATTCGCTCCCACAGCGAGCTATCTCTTTCAGTTTCTTCAGTTCCTGCGACAAGATTCACGGAGTCCATCAGCTTTCGAGTCAAGTCGGAAAACCTTGTCACGTCTCTTTTTGAAACACCGTGAACAAGGTCGCCATGAATTATTGCATTCCTCATATTGGCGAGTTTGCGTAGGAAGCTCGCCTCATGTGAAGATATTATTCCGCGCGCCGAGAATCTATCGATTATTCGACCAGGAGACTGCGGTCGCGAAAACTCGCTTGGCCTTCGCGCACGGCTGAGCGCCTCAAACGCGGCCCAGCAAAGCAGCAGACCAGCCTGAGGCTCAATATCTGCGACTTCAACTGCCTTGTTCAAAGTGCGTGCTATTCGGTTGTCTGATACCGCGGCCAGCAGGTCTTCGCGGCCAACACGCGACAACACCAAGTGTAGCTTCCAGCCAGAGATTTTTTTGAGGGATTCTTGCAGGCTTTTCACCCGAGCAGCACTGGCTTGAGACTCGGTAGCGATCTCGACGATCAGCTTTGGTTCTTTGCCTATGGCGACTGCATCAGGTCTGAATCCCTGAAGAATGGGCGGGAGTATCGATTGCTCTGGCTCAACAACTACACTGTAACCTTCCGCGGACAACTTCCGCACGGTCGCGTCCAAAAGAACTTCGTGGATTCCATTCGTGGTCATATCCGAAACTCCTCGTGGGGGTCATTCGACACCCGAACATAGAGCGCGGGCTTGTCACCCAGCATGCATTCGGCCAGGACCTCGGATGGGTCGGAAAAAGCAAAGACTCGGTCGCCCTCGAATTTTTGAACAACTATCCGCTCGACTTGGTCGTCATCAAGAAAGATGTGTTTGCACATAGCGTCGACAGTGAGCTTTACAATGTTGTCCACGTCGCCCACCATCCTATTTTCTGGATAGTAATACAGCGTAATAGATATAGGATCTTCGCTCAGGAAAGCATTTTGCGGCAATGTATCCTTGCTTGCTGCCTTTACCAATTTTTTCCATTCATCTCTTGCTTTTTTGTTCGCCCTCTGGAGCGATACCGGCGTGCCGAGAACGATGAATTCAAGTGGAAAGTCTGGCTCCAATTTCCCCCTCCCCGTAGCGTCCAGCGGCTGACTAGATGATAGAGTAGTACGCCATCGGCTCCTTAGCAACTAGTCAGCTCCGGACGCATAGCTGCCGTTCGCGTTGAACGCGGCGAATGACGGCTTCCCGCCGTTCGTATCGGAAATCGGCATTTTTCACTCGGAGCGCATTTATGAACGTCTGCCGTTGACCAATTCGGCCCAATATGGAGCTTTCAAAATCTATGGTAGTCGAAATCCGATAGCGGAGCCAACAACGCTTTCGCAATACATTTGACCCGTTGCTAAATAAAAGGCTCTGCCCCCCAAATAGTTTATTTGTTTAGGCGGTGGCGTGACCTCGGTACCAAATCGCAAATTTTGTGAGAAAACTGAGTTGGAACGGCAATAGAGCGAGTGTTGCGCCGTATGAAATCAGCAGAGCCCAGTCCACCGCGCCCGGCGGTGTCGCGAAAGGCAGGTCGTATTGCATGGTCAGCAAGCGGATACAGGCAGCGAGAGCAGAGCCACTGAACACGGTGCTGTTGACAGCATTCCATCGCCGACCTAAGGCCGAATATCTCTCTAGCTCGAAATTCTCCCGCAGGGTAACCAGACCGCGCTTGTAAGCCCCCAACCGCCGGGGCCAGTCGGGCATCACGGCTTTCGTCCTGCGCCGTCGTTTCCTGCGTGTCGCGGTGCGTGGAGCCTGAGCTGTTTTGTCTCGCAGCAGTGCCGCGCGTTCGAACGGATCTTCTCCGAACGCATTTCGGATCGCGAGAAGTTCCAGAGCAGAGAGCTCGCGTTTTCCATTTTCAGACTTGCCGTAGGTTTCTCTCCGAACCCCAAGCAGTTTTCCCATATCCTTCTGTTTTAAACCCCGGGCCTCCCGCATCTCTCTGAGAGCTTCGCCCAGCTTCTTCAGCTTCATTGATTCGGATTTTGACAATCTTTTCGGGCTCATCGGTCGGAATTCTGTTTGCTGACATGTGTATCCTGCCGAAAAATCCAAGAAAATGTCAAATTCTCAAGCCCGTGATCCCGCTGGTCGAATTTCGAAGATGCGCGAAACTGCACTCACAAATGTGTGCGAATGCGCTCATGGAAAAGTCGACGGAATTTTGCCCGCCTGTTGCCTTGAAAAAGTTAAGTCCTTTAGCCTCGACATGACCTGAGTTCGGCTCAGGGCACGATGTTGAGAGGCGTAGATGAGCAAGCCCGAGTATCAGCACGAAATCCACGAGCGCCTGAAGGCCGAACTGCGCATTCGCGGTACGTCCTTGGCAAAGATCGGTCGTGAACTCGGCGTCACGCCTGCCGCCATGACATTGGTTGGCAAGGGCGTATCTCGCTCAGCCCGTATCGAAGGGGCAATTGCACTGGCCCTTGAGACAACGCCCGATGCTCTTTGGCGGCGCGCTGATGCGGAGGACGGCATGACATAGACATAAGAAAACCGCCGAAAGCACTGGCATGCTCAGGCGGCCTTCTCGAATTGGTCATCAATGTAGCGTCGATAGCTAATTCTCCCGAAACAACCGCACGATGTCAAGGCAGCTCTGTGCAGCCTGCCAAGTGTCGTGCTTGCTGAACCGAAAGGAATTAGCATGCTGACTGATATTCAGCGGCGTGTCCGTCTCATCTTGCAGGATCGTTTGAATAATACGGACATCGCAAAACTCACCCATTGTTCCCGCAACACTGTCGCAAACTGGCGCAAGGCGCTCCAGGACCTGCATATAGATCAGGAAGCCTTCGACACTATGGATGACCTGGACATTCGGCAACTGATCACGCCAGGCTCCTTTGCTCGAACCCAGAGTTTTGTCCAGCCGGACTTCGCACGTATCGCGTCGGAAATTTCTAACCGGGGCGTCGAAATCAAGACTCTCTACGATGAGTATATTGGAAAGGTGCCGCCTGACGAGGTGGGAATGTCGCGAAGCACCTTCTATCGCGGGGTAGACGAATATCGAGACAACAATGAGGTGACCCTGAGTTTTGAATATGAGCCCGGGGAGATGATCCAGGCCGATTTTGTCGGTCGGAAAACCCAAAAACAGCCCCTGCTGATCGACTGCGACGTGAACGTCCGGAACTACGAGATATTCTGTGCAGTCAGCGCGAAAAGCCGCAAGATCTTTGTGCTCGCGATTGAAAGCCAGACGAAGCTGCATGCATTGCAGGCCTTCGTGGCCATGCTTGACTTCTTTGGCGGCGTGCCGGTGATCGTGACGATTGACAACTTTCCGGCTGCGGTCTCGACGCCTAGACGCGGGCGGCAGGATGAGATTATTACGCCGGAGTTTCAGGAACTGGCCGATCATTTCGGTTTTGGCCTAAAGGCAACACGTGTGCGAAAACCCCGGGACAAAGCCCTCGTAGAAAATGGCGTCGGCATTTCCCAGAACGATGTTCTGGCACCGTTGCGGGATCGGCGCTTTTTCTCGCTCGGAGAAATGAACACGGCCATTCGCGCGCTTCTGGACGAGTTGAATGCCCGTCCGATGAAGGGGCATGGTGGCAAAAGCCGGAATGAGCTGTTTGAAGAGAGTGATCTTGCGGGCTATCGCCCACTGCCGTCTCAGCCCTATGAGCCGGGTCAATGGCTTATGCGTGTGCGCGCGGGGCGCGACTACCACGTGCCCGTCCTCGGAAACCGCTATTCCGTGCCTTCACGGCTTGCCAATCAGCAAGTCAACGTCAAGGTGACGACAACGACAGTTCATCTCTCCTATCTCGGCCGACTGGTGGCAACACATGTGCGGTCACAGGAGGTCGGGCGATTGGTGACGGAGGCGGATCACATGCCACCCGCACATCGGAGTGCTTCCATGACCCGGCTCGCGGGGATCAAAACGCATGTGCAGGACATCGGTCCAGACACGGTGCGGTTCATCGAGGCGCATTTCCGGAGCGTTCGCAACCCGTCAGATACGGCAAATGCAGCGGCCAAGATCCGCGCCCTTGCCGACCAGCACACATCTGAGCGTGTTGAGGTTGCTTGCGGTCGGGCGCTACTCATCGGCAAGCGCAGTGTTCAGACCATCGAGACTATTCTTGTTTCAGGGTTGGATGCCATGCCCATGGAAAACAGAGAGGAACCCGAGACACCGCCAGCTCAGGCCAATGTGCGCGGGGCATCATATTTTTCAACCGCCATGAATGCCAAGGATGGAGGTCGTAAAAATGTCTAACGCGCAAATTCTTGATCTTCTGCACGAGCTGCGTTTGGCCGGCTTTCGCGAAGAACTCTATCATCAACTGCAAAATCCGCAATATTCCGACATGCCCTTCACGGATCGCCTCCTGCGAATGTTGCAGGCCGAAACGGAACGCTGATACCGCAACAAAATCGAGCGTCTGATCAAAACCGCGCAGTTCAAGTACATCGCCAGCCCTGACGAGATCCTCTACCAAAATGGCCGCAACCTCGATAAGGCGGAAATCCTGACTCTGTTGAAATGCGACTGGATCGCGCGCAAACAGAACCTAATCCTTTCCGGCGCATCGGGAACCGGAAAGACTTGGCTCGCTTGCGCCCTTGGCATGTCAGCGGTTCATCACGAAAACGCTGTGCGCTATGCTCGGGCAGGCCGGTTGGCGGAAGAAATCATGTACGCCCGGCTCGACGGGACGATCTCGAAGCTGCGCACCAAGCTGTCGCGTCTCGATCTCCTGATCATTGATGATTTTGCCCTAAGTCCCATGGCCAAGCAGGAGCTGACAGATCTGTTTGAAATCATCGAAGACCGGTCCGCCAAAAGTTCCACGATCATGATCGCCCAACGTGCGCCACAAGAATGGTACGATTACATCGCCGATCCGCTTCTCGCCGACGCTTTCATGGATCGCGTTCGCAGCCGGGCGCATTTCCTGCAACTGGAAGGCAAGTCCATGCGATGATCGTTATGAGCGCCCAATCCTATTAAGATTGGGCGCTCAAAGCTGTGAGATCAGCGTGCGCAGAGGTTTGGGATTTTGCATAACGCCGCTTACACCTATTTGGGGTCAGAAATGCCTGACGTTTGGGTCAGAATTGCGTGACGACGCATACTGATTTGAATCAGTTTTTTCCGCGGTTGGGTCAGTTCCGTCTGACGTTCCACACCAAATTGTAGACCGTCACACGAACCTGACCCAACCGTCACAGTTGGACCAGAAACGGGTTGAGTTCTTTCAATGTGAGGCGCTTGTTTCACTCAGGCGTCACATTCAATAACCGCGCTGATCAATCGATCTGGCGCGGTTTTTGTTTTTCTGGGACGTGTGAAGTGAGACGGTTTCGGCCCTGACCCTTTTGATTTCTGGCCGCAGCTCTGCATCCCGCTGCTGTCGCTCCGATGCTTTGGAAGGATCAGCGCGACATGTGAGACGGTGATAAAACATTGACGGCGCAATCGGCAAAACCCTGCAAATTGACTCGACGCCGTAAACAACACGCTGATCTTCAATGAAGGAGATCATCGCTTCCGTGGGCGGTCGAGTTCCGCCTGCGCAAAATAAGCTGACGCCTTGCGCAGGATCTCATTCGCCTGGCGCAGCTCTCGGATCTCACGTTCTAGGGCCTTGATCCGGTCCCGCTCCTCAGTGGTCACGCCATCGCGCATGCCGCTGTCTTTCTCGGCCTGCTTGACCCATTCGCGCAGCGTCTGGGGAATACAGCCATCTTGGGTGCAATGGCCGCGCTCGCGCC
The DNA here is from genome assembly GCF_963675965.1 of uncultured Celeribacter sp. Classification (NCBI taxonomy): domain Bacteria; kingdom Pseudomonadati; phylum Pseudomonadota; class Alphaproteobacteria; order Rhodobacterales; family Roseobacteraceae; genus Celeribacter; species uncultured Celeribacter sp. The sequence goes on from NZ_OY780935.1 coordinate 2,929,984, forward strand.
CGCCTGCGTCTCATAGGAGCCCTGATGCTCGAACACTATCCGGACCGCACGTGCGCGGACCTCGGGCGAGTAGCGATTTGCCATTTTGCTTTTCATCATAACCATCAACCTTACTTAAGTTGAGGGTCTCCGACCAACCCGGAGCTGTTCAAGATCCCGCCCACGTACAGATGAGCAGAGCCTGCTGAGTTATTAGCTGCAGCGGTCGTTTGTGGCGCCATCGGAGCGACAGTCGGTTCGACTGATGCCTGCGCAAAGGCTGGGCCCTCGACCGTGATCTGCTCTCCGCGCTCGCGCCGGTCAGCACCCCACCATTTCCTCACGAGGCATTCATGGGCTCCCAATTCGGCCGCCACATCGCCGGGCGACACGCCGTCTTCTCGAAGCCGCCTCGTTGCCTCTCGCTTGAGTGCATTCGGCCAAATCCTTTTGCCGGAAGGAGATGTTCCGACCTTAAAACCCCAGACTTCACGTTCCGCCATTGTCGCCTCCGATCACTGTTCGGAGGCAGACTAGCTGACGAGATGTGGGCACGTTTAGAGGGCAATCAGCGGGGCAGATGCAACGCTTACAATTGGTGACGGTCAGTGGCCGAAGATCTGGCTTAGGAAGAGTTTGGTGCGGTCGTGTTGGGGGGCTTCAAAGAACAGTTTCGGCGGGTTTTCTTCGACGATTTGGCCCTTGTCCATGAAGATCACGCGGTCTGCGACCTGTTTGGCGAAGCCCATTTCATGGGTGACGCAGAGCATTGTCATCCCGTCGGTTGCAAGGCTCACCATCGTGTCGAGAACCTCCTTGATCATTTCTGGATCGAGCGCGGAGGTGGGTTCATCGAAGAGCATGATGCGCGGTCGCATGCAGAGGGCACGGGCGATGGCCACGCGCTGTTGCTGGCCTCCGGAGAGTTGCTCGGGATATTTCTGGGCCTGATCGGCGATGCGGACCTTTTCAAGAAAATGCAGTGCCGTGTCGATGGCGTCGGTGCGGGCAGCCTTGCGGACCGACATGGGCGCGAGGATGCAGTTTTCCAGGATCGTCATATGCGGGAACAGGTTGAACTGTTGGAAACACATGCCGACTTCGGATCTGATCTGTCCGATGTTTTTTGTGTCCGAGGTGAGTTCGACCCCGTCGACGATGATTTCCCCGCTTTCATGGGGTTCAAGACGATTGATGCAGCGGATCAATGTCGATTTGCCCGACCCCGACGGGCCGGCAATCACGATGCGTTCGCCCTGCCGGACCGTCAGGTCGATGCCCTTGAGGACGTGAAAATCGCCATACCATTTGTTGAGGCCTGAGATTTGAATGGCGGGGGTCGTCTGGTCAGTCATTCTCTTGTCCTGTCGGAAAATATGGGGCTCAGTCCTTGGCCGAATGCCATGAGGTCAGATGCCGGGCCTTGAGAAAGCTCTGCTCGCCCGCCAGCACGAAGCGCAGGAACAACAGTTCGGTATGGGCCGCATTGCGGGCGGTGAACACTTTGAGCATCTGCTGGTGAAAGTCCACGAGAGTGCGATGCGACTCTTCATCCGACAGGGTCGCCAGCCGCACGGATTGGATTTGCGCGATGTAGCGTAGAATTGTGCCGCGCAATTCTGTGTTGGGAACGGCCATGATCCATGTGCGCCGGATTTCTTCGGAGGCGGCATAGAGGTCTTCGACGTTTTTGGTCTCCAGCGTGTGTTCCGAACGAGCCACGGCCTCCTGCAAAATCTGCAGATCTTCCTCTGTCAGCTCTGCTGTGGCGAGCGCGGCGGCACGGGGTTCCAGCAGACGCCGTAGTTCAAAGATTTCCAGGATCTTTTCGGGCTTCAGGTTCGGCAGGGCAAAGCCGCGGGTCGTGCTTTCCAGATAGCCTTCATGGGTCAGCCGCATCAGGGCATCGCGGACCGGCATGCGGGACACCTGAAATTCCTCGGCCAGCGCAGTGTCCACGAGGCGGTCGTCAGACGTCACCTCACCACGCTGGATGCGGCTCAGGCAGGTCTCGTAGATCACATCCTTCATATGTCGCTTTTGCGGCTCGGCCATGCTTCGTCCTAAAATCGTATACGGATTTATGTTGAATTTAGGGTCATAAGCGAATTTTTATCAACAAAAAAACTTCAAGATTAAAGAAAATATTTGAAACAGAATACGGAAAGTGCAAACGATGGGGCATAAAAGCAGAAAAACGACTCTTTATCCAACAACAGGAAGACATCATGACCACCAGACGTCAGACCCTTTCCGGCCTCGCTTTCGCGGCTTTTGCTGCTTTGGCGACTGCGCCGGCGGTTGCGCAAGATTCTCTTAAAATCGGATCCTACCCGGCGAACCCGCCGTGGGAATTCAAGAATGAAGCCGGAGAGTTCGAAGGCTTTGAAGTTGATATCATCAATGAGATCGCCGCCCGCATGGGCACTACGGCAGAGATTTCGGGGCTGGATTTCCGGGCGCTGTTCGTTGCCACGGCATCTGGGCGAGTGGATGCGGTGATTTCTTCGCTGACCATCACGAATGAACGCCTGGAGGCCCAGTCCTTTACGCAGCCGTATTTTTCGGGCGCGCTTGGCGTCGCCACGAAGGAGGGCGCAGGCGTTACCAGTCTGGAAGATCTCGAGGGCAAACGCGTCGGTTCGATCGCGACCTCGTTTCCTGAGAACTGGCTGAAAGAACGTGAAGCGGAGCTCGGTTATAAATCCTATTCCAGCTACGATTCCACCGCGAACATGCTGACCGATCTGCGTAGCGGCCGGGTCGATGCGGCGGTGAATGACATTGTCAGCCTGCGGTATGCCTTTGCGCAACCGCAAATGAGCGGCCTGGAAGTGTCTGTCGAAATTCCGACTGGCGATAAGTTTGCGATCATGATGCCCAAGGACTCCGAACATCTTCAGGCCTTTAATGATGCCATTTCCGCGATGAAGGAAGACGGCACCATGGCGGGGTTCTATGAAAAATGGTTCGGCGTGGCTGCAGAGGCCGACAGTCTGACCCTGACGCCGCTGCCTGTCCCGACCTCTGCGGACTAAGCAAACCCGGCGAAGAGGGGCTGGCTCTCTTCGCCATTCCATCCGGCGACATGCGCCGGCGACATCGAGATCCACCGGAGCGAACCATGGAAATTATCGATATTTTCTTCAATATCGACGTGATGCAGCGGGCCTTCCCGATCCTCATGAGGGGCTTGTTGAACACCATTCTGCTTGGTTTTGCCTCAATTGTCCTTGGGGGTATCCTGGGGGTGGCAGTCTGTCTGGTCCGTCTCTACGCGCCGAAGTTGTTTCGCCTGTTGGCGACCTTCTATATCGACGTGTTCCGGGCGGTGCCGGTTCTGGTGGTTCTGATCCTTGTCTACTATGCGCTGCCCTTTGCCGGCGTCGTCCTGTCGTCTTTTGCGGCGGCGACCATCGCGCTGTCGCTGGTTCTGGCGGCCTATACGGCCGAAGTTGTACGCGCGGGGATCGAAGCGGTTCCAAAGGGACAGTTCGAGGCCTCGGATGCGCTGGGGCTGTCATTTGCGACGACCATGCGCAAGGTGATCCTGCCGCAGGCGTTTCGGATGATGATTCCACCACTGGCCTCCTATTGTGTGGCGATCATGAAGGACACCTCGCTTGCTTCGGTCGTGGCGATGAATGACCTGCTCAAACAGGCGACTGACGCACAGGCGCTGTTTGCGAACCCGACACCTCTATTGTTGGCCGCGCTGATCTATATCGCGATCCTCTGGCCGATGGTGCGCTTCACCGGATGGTTGGAGCAGCGTTTCAAACGTGGCTATCGCTGAGACGCTTTTGCGCCGGACCTGCCACCAGACATCTACAAATCGGAGACAACAATGAGCGACTTTTCCGGCACCGGAGACGCCTATTTCCTCTATCATTCCATCGGCCAGTATGATGGGAAAGAGGCGGATATGGCGGCCTCTCTTGCAGAGTTTGCACGCATCTGGTCCGCCCCAAATGGGGCGCAATGGGGAGAGGTTCTGGCCAAACGTCAGCGCTTCATCGATCTGTGGGGCGCACTGATCCATGCGCCGCAGGGGACCGTTACGACGACAGAAAGCGTGACCACCGGGTTGATGTCGGTGATCGGTGCGCTGCCGGAAAAGATGCTGCGCGGCAAAAAGGTGCTGGTGGCCGAAGATGGTTTCCCGTCGCTGCATTTTCTTCTGACCGGGCTGTCACAGCGGATGGGATTTGAGCTGGTGACCGTCCCTTTGCGTCAGGGCAGCCCCTGGGTCGAAGAAGAGGATATGATCGCGGAATGGGACGAAGAGGTGGCTTTGGCGTTGCTGACCTGGATCAGTTCCACCAGCTCTCATCGTCTGGATATCGAACGGCTCGTGACGCATGGGCGTCAGATGGGGTCTGTGATCGGCGTGGATCTGACGCAGGGGGCGGGGCTTCTGCCCTATGATGTGACGGCCCCGAAGGTGGATTTCGCGCTGTCGACCAGTCTGAAATGGATGTGCGGCACGCCGGGCGCCGGGATCATCTATGTCGATCAGGATATGCTGCCGATCTGCGAACCTGCGCTGCGCGGTTGGTTCTCGCAGGAAGATCCGTTCTCATGGGCGCTTGATGCCTTTGCCTTTGCGGGCGATGCGCGGCGTTTTGACAGCGGTACGCCGGGCACGGTCTCTGCTCTGGCCAGCCTGCCAGCCATGGAATGGCGGATGCGGCAGGATGAAGAGGTTATAGCCGGCGCCAACCGCAAGATGACCGTGCGAATGCAGGCGGCGCTGGAGGGCATGGGGTTGGAACTGGCCAGTCCTCGAGACCCGGAAAAGCGGGGGGGCAGCCTGATGGTGGCCTTGCCTGAGCGTCTGAATGCCGCCGAACTGGTCGCAACATTGGCCGCCGATGACATTTATATGGACAACCGCAGTCAGATCCTGCGGATGTCGCCCGGAGTTCTGACCCGCGATGCGGGGGTGGACCGGACCCTGGACAAGCTTGCCGAGCTGATTGGCTGAACGTAAGGGTCGGGAGCCGCCGTGTCAGTCTGCGGGAGTGGCGGTTTTGTAACGCTGGCGCAAAAGGTCGATATGATCGGCGCCGATGCCGCAGCATCCGCCGATCAGCGTTGCGCCCGCCGCGATCCAGGCGTCGGTCCAGTATGCATAGGCCATTGGCGTGACGTCGCTGCGCACCTGTGACAGCACGTCATTGGCGGCCCCGTCCTGACCGCGCGCGGTAAAGGCATTGGCATAGACCCCGATCGGCAGTGCGCGCCCAAGCGTTTCCAGCGTGTTACGGGTTTCGATCACGGCGGCGGCCATCACCTCTGGCATGGAGCAGTTGAAAAGGATCGCCTGTGCGTTCAGCTCGACCGCCAGCGTGACGGCTTCCCGTACGGTTTCGCCCGAACGCAGGGATGGTGCAGTCGGTGTCTGTAGCTCGTCATCGCGCAGGCTGTAGGAGAGCCAGAGCGGCTTGTTGCTGTCCGATACCGCCTCGGCTGTGATGCGGGCTTCTTCCAGACTGCTCATTGTCTCCGCCAACCAAAGATCCACGAAGGGGGACAGCCCCTCAACGAGGACCGCGAGAATGTCGCGCGCCTGCGACGGGTCGAACTGGTCTGGGCGGTAGGATCCGCAGGCTGGCGGTAGACATCCTGCAACGCGGCCGTTTGGCTGGATGTCCGCAGTTGCCTCGGCGGCCTCTCTGGCAAGACGTCCGGACAGTGCCGCGAGCTCCAGCCCATGTGCCGCGAAACGGTCTGTGCCGATATGAAAGGGCACAACGGCATAGCTGTTGGTGGTCGCGATCTCTGCCCCGGCCCGAAAGAACGCTTCATGGGCCTGGCGGACCGCATCTGGAGCCTCAATGAGCGCGCCTGCGGACCACTCCGGCTGGCGCAACGGGGCGCCAAAACGTTGCAGTTCGCGGCCCAGGCCGCCGTCGAGCAGGGTGATGGATGTCATGGGGCAATCCTTTGGAAAACCGTGGAATTGCGTTCCCATAGCGAATGTGTTCAGCGCGCGCATCCCTTTTGTGCCGACGGCGACGTCACCCGTGGCCTTGGGTCAGTCCAGCAGCCCGATCCCCGTAGCGATGGCGATGGCCTCCAGAGTGGTGCGTGCGGAGAGTTTGCGCCGGAAGTTGCGACAGTGCAGATCCACGGTTGGCAGCGAGATGTTGAGCTGATGGGCGATGCGATCGCGGCGCATGCCGGCTGCTGCCAGACGCAGAACGGCGGTTTCACGCGGCGACAGCGAGGGGGTGTTGTCGGCCTGGGGCATCTGCTCTGGGGCTGATGTGCGCTTTGTCTGCCCATGCTTCAGAAACAGAATGACCCGCACGCGGTTTGGCAGGAAGGGCAGCACGTTGATTTGCGTGAGCTGTGCCGCTTGCAGCGCATGAACGGGCAGGACCGTGGCACGTGGGTCGGTCGGATCATTGGCCGCAGCAATCGCAGTGTTCAGCTGTTTGCCCGGTACAAGGGGGGCCAATGTATGATCGGCTGCGAGATGGCCGGCCTCTTTCAAAAAACGGTTGGCTGTCTGATCGCAGGAGAGGACCCGCCCTGCCGGATCAACATCGAGACAAGCGACTTCAATCGCCTCGCTGTTGCGCGGCATGGATTTTGAGAGGGTGCGGGCTGGCATTTCGATCATGACGGGGTCCATTTCGGGCGGTTTGCCCCTGACCCTAGGCTTCAACCCGGACGCGATGCGCCCCCCCGATGGGGGGAGCGGTGAAAAACTGTACGTTTTGAAACGAATTGCCTATAAATGTGGGAAGCTATGAGAGTTTCATACCTTGTTTGGGTGTTTTTTAGCACCAAGCGCTGCAGGGACGATAATTTGTTTTTACCTGCGATGATTTTAGCGATTCCAGCGAAAGGGCCTTTTGATGACGCCGTCTGGTTCTTCTCAATCCGTTTTGCCCGTCAAGCGTTCCGAATTTCGGGCCACTCTGAGTTCGGCGTTGTCCCGCGAACAGGCAGCTGCGCTGCCCGCAGATGACGATCTGCTTTTGCGAACTCCGGCCGACACGCCGATTGACCGTTTCGCACACCGCCAGTTTGCCCGCAGCAGCTTTCCTGTGAATCTCTATGATGCGGCGGGAGTGCGTCGGATCGATGGGTTCCTTGGGGACGGTCACACCGCGTTTCCGCAAGAGATGCGTATGCCGCAATCGTCATCCAGCGGCTGCGCCTTCGTGGTCAAGGATGATACGCTGTTCGTGCTCTATGATCGCCTTGAACGCTGGGAGGATGTCCCCGACGCGCTGGCTCTTGTTGCGGTGCGGCTGGATCGGGACCGGTTTGGCTCGCTCATGCCCGAGGCTCCCGATCCGCAATCTTTGACGCAGAGCGAATACCTGTTGTTGTCGCATATGCTGGCGGGGTTGGACCTGCGGGCTGCAGCGGCGGTTATGGGTGCATCATATGATACAAAGCGCAAGCAAATTCAGACCGTTATGGAAAAACTCGGCGCACGCAATCAGGCGGCATTGCTGCGGGCCTTGGCGCTGGACATCACGGCGCGAGTGCTGGATGAAATCCTGCCCAAAGAGCACCAAAGCTATGAAACCAGCCTGGTCAAACGCCAGTTCGGCAAGGATGTGGTCATCAGCAAAATCACCATCGGGGAAGGGGTGGAGGTCCCGGTCTGGGACTTCGGTGCCCGTCGTGGACGCCCTGTTCTGTATTTTCACAATATGCTGGCGCCGACCGTCTTTGATCGTGACATCATTGCAGAACTGAAACGCAATAACCTGCGCTGGATCGTGATTCCCCGCCATTTCCTGAACTTCGCCGGTGTGCTGGGCGCACAGGCGCGGGTGGAAAAGCTGACGGCGGCGTTGGCGGAAACGTTGGCCTATCTCTCTGACGATCCGGTGGTTTGCATCGGTGAAAGTGCCGGGGTGCCCTGGGCGGTGAATTTTGCGCGCCGCTTTCCGCATCAGGTCTCACACTTGGTGCTGAGCGCCACGCCCAAGCCGCCAGACACAGGCCCGGTGGCGAAAGATCCGTCGCTCTACGAGGAAATGTCGCAGCGGTTGCGTCGGGATGAAAGGGTGCTGTCCGGGCTGACGCGCATCTACAATGCAATCGCCCGTATGCCGTCTCTGGCGCAGCGCGGACTTTTGCATATGTACCGGCACTCTCCGGCGGATACGCTTTTTTTGGAAAGGACTTTCCGTCAAGGGTATCTGAGCGAATGGCTCAGGGTGATTGCCAATGAGGGCACGCTCGCCTCCATAGATGAGTTGATGAACCTGCAGCGCAACTGGGAAGATGAGCTGACGCAGGTTGGTTGCGACATCACCTTTGTGCATGGGGCCGAAGACCCGGTGTGTCCGGCCGAGGCGATGGCCCATATGGTGGGGCATCTGCCGAATGCACAGTGCGAAATTGTCGAAGATGCAGGCCATTTTGTCCTGATGCAGCATTTCCCGCGCTTTGCCTCGCTGTCGCGGAGTTTGAGCGAGGCAGCGTAAGCGATGCCAGAACAGCTGCGCCCCGCCATGGCGGAGATGACGGGACGCGCGTTCATTTTGCGTCGTGTAGCGCGGGTTGGGATTATCCCGGCAGAACGCTGCTGACGGCTTTTTTCGTGGCTGCGATTACCGTGTCGGCCTCATCGCGGGTCAGGCAGAAAGGCGGTGCGAAGCCAAGGATGTCGCCCTGGGGCATCGCGCGCCCGATGACGCCTTCGGCCAGCAGGGCCCCGGCAATCTGATAGCCGATCTTGTCGCCCGCATCGAAGAAGCTGCGGCTGTCGCGATCCTTGACGAACTCGACCGCGCACATCATGCCTTCGCCACGAATATCACCGACATTGGCGTGAGCGCCCAGAGCGTCCTGCAACCCGGCCTTGAGGTAGGCGCCCACGGCCCCGGCGTTTTCCACCAGTGACAGCTTGTCGATAAGCTGCAGGTTGGCGACGCCTGCGGCGGCCCCGACGGGGTGGGCCGAATAGGTCCAGCCATGGCCAATAGGGCCGTTTTCATCGGTGCCCTGTTCCAGCACTTTCCACATCTTGTCACCAACGATGGACCCCGACAGCGGCGCATAGGCCGAGGTCAGCCCTTTGGCGATGGTGATCAGATCGGGTTTCATGCCGTAGTGTTCGGAGCCGAACATGCTGCCCAGACGGCCAAAGCCTGTGACGACCTCATCGGCGACCAGCAGGATGTCGTGTTTGTCCAGCACGGCCTGAATGGCGGTCCAATAGCCTGCCGGCGGCGGTACGATCCCACCGGTGCCCAGCACGGGTTCGCCGATGAAGGCCGCGATGGTGTCCGCGCCTTCCCGTTCGATCAGCTCTTCCAGAGCGGCCACGCAATGGGCGGTGAAGGCCTCTTCCGACATGTCAGCATCGGGGCGGCGGAAATAATAGGGAGCTTCGGTGTGCACGATGGGTGCGCGCGGCAGGTCGAATTTGTTGTGGAAGGTCTCCAGCCCGGTCAGCGACCCGGTCATCACGCCCGAACCGTGATAGCCGCGCCAGCGTGAGATGATCTTTTTCTTTTCCGGGCGACCCAGGATGTTGTTGTAATACCAGATCAGTTTGATGTTGGTTTCATTGGCATCAGACCCGGACAGGCCAAAGTAGACCTTGGACATATGCGCAGGCGCGCGGTCGAGCACCATTTTCGACAGGGTGATCGAGGCCTCGGTGCCGTGACCGACATAGGCGTGGTAATAGGCCAGTTCGCGGGCCTGATCGGCGATGGCTTCGGCGATATCCTGACGTCCGTAGCCGACATTGACGCAGTAGAGCCCGGCGAAGGCGTCGAGCAGACGCGTACCGTCGCGGTCTTCGATATGCACCCCTTCGGCGGTCTTGATCACCCGGCTGGGGGTTTCACCACGGGCGTGCTGGGCCAGATGCGTGGAGGGGTGAAAGAAGTTTTCGCGGTCCCATTTCGCAAGTTGATCGTTGGTCAGCATAGGTCTTCCTTATTGTTGTGCAGAGGAGGTTGCGTCATGCCCAATCGCGGCAGACGTATTTGATTTCCATGAATTCTTCCATGCCGCGACGGGCACCTTCGCGGCCCATTCCGGACTGTTTGACTCCGCCGAAGGGGATCGGGGCGCCTGTGACCTTGGTGCGGTTGACCGCCACCATGCCAAACTGCAGCGCGCGGCTCAGCCGATAGATGCGCCGGGGGTCCTGACTGTGAACATAGGCGACCAGTCCGTATTCGCTGGCATTGGCGCGGGCGACGACCTCATCTTCGGTGTCGAAGGGGGTGAGGGGCGCGACGGGGCCAAAGCTTTCCTCGGACATGATGCGGGCTGTGTCGGGCACATCGGTCAGCACGGTTGGCTGGTAGAACAACGGCCCCAAGGGCGCGCGTGCGCCACCGCAGGCCAGTTTGGCACCTTTGTCCAGCGCATCAGCCACATGGGCTTCCTGCTTGGCGACAGCGGCTTCGTTCATCAGCGGGCCGATGTCGGGATCATCCATGCCGCGCCCAAGGGTCAGCGCCTGCGTCGCCTTGGTGAACGCGGCGCAGAAATCGTCATAGATCGGACGCTCGACATAAATGCGGTTCGCGCCAAGGCAGTCTTGGCCCGAGGTTGCGAACTTTGCCTTGATCACTTCCGCCACCGCGCGGTCCAGATCGGCGCCCTTGAAGACGATCACCGGGGCGTGGCCGCCTAGTTCCAGCACCAGCTTCTTCACCGTGTCGGCAGACTGGCGATAGAGCAGCCGCCCGACTTCGGTCGAGCCGGTGAAGGAGAGCGCGCGCACGCGCGGGTCTTCGCACCAAGGCGTAACGACCGTGGCCGCATCGCCGGTGACGACATTGAACACGCCTTTGGGAAAGCCAGCCCGTTCCGCCAGTTCGGCCAGCGCCAGCGCGCTGAACGGCGTTTGCGCCGACGGGTGGGCAACGACGGTGCAGCCCGCCGCCAGTGCGGCGGCGGCCTTACGGGTCAGCATGGCCGACGGAAAATTCCACGGCGTGATCAGTGCCACAACACCCACGGGTTCGAGCCAGAGTTCCACCTCGGCGTCTGGCAGATGCGAAGTCACCCCTTCGATATTCGGGCGTTTGGCCTCTTCGGCGTAATAATCGATGAAAGAGGCGGCATAGTCGATTTCGCCCAGCGCCTCGGACAGCGGTTTGCCCTGTTCCAGCACCATGATCCGGGCGAGGCTGTCTTTCGCCTCCATGACCAGATCGTGCCAGCGGCGCAGACAGGCGGCGCGCTCTTGCGGCAGGGTCAGCGACCAGCTGGCAAAGGCGGTCTGTGCCGCATCCACGCTTTGGCGGGCCTGCGCGCCATTCAGCGCGGCCACATCCCCAAGATGGGCGTCAGTGGCAGGATCGTGGACGGGGAAACTGTCGTTGTCTTCGCCAGATGTCCATTTGCCGTTGACGTAGGCAAAGCTGCGCAACAGGCGTTTGTCGTCAATGTCGGCGCGGGCAGAGATCGCAGTGTCGAGCATGATGGGCCTCCTTTGCGCCCATCATGACAGAGGGACGCAGACAGGGAGACCAAACTGAAGGGGCAGTGCAGGCGGATCGGACTGATTATCGCGCGACTTCAGTCCGACTGCGGGTCAATCGGACTGAGGATCAAAGAGCGCCAGCGGCGGGAGCCCACCGCCCTTGACCTGTTTGGTCACGATATAGGTGAAATAGCGCGCGATTCCGATGCGCGCGTCCAGCAAGCTGTCGATCAGCCGCTGATAGGCGTCGACATCGCGGGTCACGATCTGCAGCAGATAATCAAAACCACCGCCGAGCGCCCAGCAGGCGACAATTTCGTCGTGTGCCTGAAGGCTTTCCTCGAACACCCGAAACGAGGCCTGTGTGTGATCGGTCAGTTCGGCGGCGACGAAGACCGTGACATGGCCTCCCAGCTTCTTGAGATTGATCTCGGCGCGATAGCCGTCGATCAGCCCGGCCTTTTCCAGCTTTTTCAGCCGCTCCCACGCGGGGGTGGGCGACAGGCCGATTTGCTCGGCGAGTGCCGATTTGGAAATCCGTCCCTCACGCGCCACCACGCGCAAAATGTCCATGTCACGAGCGTCAAGTTTGATCATGAGGCGCACCTTAGGCGGAAATCACCGTGCCTGCATCCCCCAAACGCCGTGCGGCCAAGGTGGCAATCACCGTGTCCTGAACCCCAGTGCCGGTCAGATCGCAAATGGTGATCTGCTGTGCATCCTTGCGACCGGGGCTGGTGCCCGCGATGATCTGGCCAAGCTCCGGCGGTTCGGGCAGCATCAGCCCCTGTGCCCGCGCGCGGCCCAGTTCGCCCAGATGTTCGGCCTGAGACACCCGATCGCAAACATAGAGATGGGCCGCATCCAGCGCCTCGGGGGCGATTTCGCATTTGTCGCTCTGATCCGATCCCATGGCGGTGATATGCAGCCCGTCGTGCAGCATGTCGGCGGAAATCAGCGGCGAGCGTGCAGGCGTCGTGGTCACCACAAGCTGGGACCGGGCGACCAGTGGGGCAATCTCGGTCATGACCTCTGTCTGCGCTCCGGTGGTTTTCGCGATATCGCGGGCGCAGGCGGCGGCTTTTTCCGCATCACGGCCCCAGACGAGGCAGCGTTTGAACGGGCGCACCAGATGGGCGGCCTGCATTTGCAGCCGGGCCTGCACGCCGGTGCCCAACACCCCGGCAGTTTCGATCTCGGGGGCGAGATGGCGGGCGGCCACGGCGCCGGCGGCGGCGGTCCGCAGATCGGTCAGATACCCGTTGTCGAGAAACACCGCCTGCACCAGCCCGGTCTTTGCTGAGAGCAGAATCATCAGCCCGTTGAGCGAAGGCAGGCCGCGTTTCGGGTTGTCGAAGAACCCCGGCGAGACCTTGAGCGCGAAGCCATCAAATCCGGGCACATAGGCGGTTTTGACATCCACTTCGGCATTTTGCGCCTCAAGGTCCATCGACAGGACAGGGGGCATGACCACACCGCCAGCGGCCAGCGCGCGAAAGCCCTCCTCGACCGTGTCAACGGTTTGCGCATCCAATCCGATGCAGGCGCGCAGCTGGGCTTCGGTGACGATGCGAATGTCATGAGGGTGCGGGGCGGGCATAGGGGGCTCCTGTCAGGATAAAATCGCCAAGGGTCACGGGGCGTCCGCTGATCACGTGGGTGAATTGCTCCATGTCGACATTGCGCCCGGTGATCACTGTGCCGATTTCGGCGCTAGGCGGGACTTTGCCAGACAAAAGTGCGGCCAGCCCGACGACGCTGGCCCCCTCGGCGACCAGCCGGTCTTCGAAATAGAGCGCCTGCATGGCGTGGTAGATTTCGCTTTCCTCAAGCAGCACAACATCGTCCAGAAAACGTTGGCACATGGCAAAGCTGTGTTGGTTTCGTGCACCGATCCCGCCCCCCAGACTGTCCGCCAGAGAGGCGACTTCGGTCACCTCGACAGGATGTCCCGCAGTCAGGGAAGCGGCCATGGCCGCACCGCGGTTCATGCTGAGGCCGATCACGCGGATACCGGGTTTTACCGTTTTGGCGGCACAGGCCATTCCGGCCGCCAGCCCGCCGCCAGACAGCGGAATGAGAAGCGTGTCCAGCTCGGGCCGTTGTCGCAGCATTTCCAGCGCGATGGTGCCCTGTCCCGCGATGACATCGGGGTGGTCGAAAGGCGCAATGTCGATCAGCTCTTCCTCCTGCGCCAGCCGCGTCGCCTCGGACTGGGCCGCATCCTGAGAGGTGCCATGGATGTGCACGCGGGCGCCGAGCGCGCGAATGCCGTCGACCTTGGCTTGCGGCACGAGTTCGGACATGCAGACCACCGCCTGCAGACCAAGCCGCGCCGCCGCATAGGCCACTGCGCGGCCATGGTTGCCGGTCGAACAGCAGATCACGCCGGGCGCGTCAGCAGGCAGACGCGACAGAGCATTCATGGCGCCGCGCAGCTTGAATGCGCCCATGGGTTGGCAGAGTTCCAGTTTCAGCCACAGCGTCGCGCCCAGATGCGCGGGCAGTCGCGCAGACAGGGCAGAGGGCACACAGGGGGTGGCATCGGCGACCCCCTGCAGACGGGACGCCGCGGTCTGCACCTCGGCCAGTCCGATCATCAGTCGGCCTCTTTGACCGCGCTGAGGAACTGTTGCGTGCGTTCGCGCTGCGGGTTGCCAAACAGATCCTCCGGGCTGCCCTGTTCTTCGATCTGGCCGTCATAGAAGAAACAGACCCGATCCGAGATGTCTTTGGCAAAGCCCATCTGGTGGGTGACCATCAGCATGGTCAGATTGTGTTTGTTGACCAGATCCCGGATGACATTGGTGACTTCGCCGATCACCTCCGGGTCGAGCGCCGATGTCACCTCGTCAAAGAGCATCACCTTTGGGCGCATGGCCAAAGCGCGTGCAATGGCGACGCGTTGCTGCTGGCCCCCCGACAGACGCGAGGGGTGCTGATCCTTCTTGTCGGCCATGCCGACCATTTCCAGCAGTTCCTCTGAACGCGCACGGGCCTCGGCCTTTGGCATGCCAAGCACCTGAACCGGGCCCTCCATGCAGTTTTCCAGCGCGGTCATATGCGGGAATAGGTTGAAGTGCTGAAAGCACATGCCGATCTGGGCGCGGGCCTGACGCAGATATTTGGGTGAGGCAGGCACAAGGGTGCCGTTTTTCGGCTCGTGGGTCAGCGGCTTGCCATCAACGTAGATGACGCCTTCGTTGATCGTTTCCAGTGTCATCAGCATGCGCAGCACGGTGGTCTTGCCAGACCCTGAGGGGCCGATGATGGTCACCATTTCGCCCTCGGTCACATCCAGATCGAGATGGTCGAGAACGGTCAGGTTCCCATAGCGCTTGGTCACATTCATGAAACGGACCATTGGGATGTTTTCACCGGTCAGTTCCAGCGGATATTGCGACATATCTTCCATTATTTCAGTCCAAGTTTGCGGCGCACATAGGTTTCAAAGCTGCGAATGAGCGCTGCCGTGGGAAGGGAAATGGCGAGGAAAATCACGCCGACGAGGGTGTAGGGCTCCAGGAACCGATAGCTTTCCGAGCCAATGGCATTGGCGGTGTGCATCAGTTCCGCGACGCCGATGACCGATAGCATGGGCGTGTCCTTGAAGATGCCGACAAGGTAGTTGCCCATCCCGGCCAGAGCTGGCGGGATCGCCTGTGGGATGATGACGCGCATGTAGGTTTTGCGTGTTGACATGTTCAGCGCGGTGCAGGCTTCCCATTGTCCCTTGGGCACGCTGTCGAGTCCGCCACGATAGACCTCGGAAAGATAGGCCGAATAATGCAGACCGATTGCGATCATCCCGGCGGTCCAGGGGCCCAGGCGGATGCCGAATTGCGGTCCCACGTAGTAGACGAAGAAGATCTGCAGGATCAGCGGTGTCGAGCGGATGAATTCGACGAATTCACGCACGACGAAGGTGACGCCGCGAAAAGGTGTGCGTTGGGCCAGCGCCAGCACCATGCCCAGAACCACGGCAATGGCATAGCCTGCCCCCGCGGCGATCAGCGTGTTGAGCGTGGCCTCAAGCAGCCGAGGCAGAATTTCCCAGGTGAAGTCCCATTTCCAGTTGAAACCCATGGCTCAGGCCCTCCCCATCTTGCGACGCATGACGGCTTCGAGCCAGCGCATGAACGGGGTCACGATGAAGCGCGCGAAAATGTAATAGAGGATCAAGGCCAGCCCGAAGGATTGCGCCGACAGAAAAGTCGAGCCATTGATCTGCTTGGCGACGAACATCAGGTCGGTGACGGAAATCAGTGCCACGAGCGCCGTGTTCTTTAGCAATTCGATCAGCAGGTTGCCCCAGGGCGGCAGCATGTTGACCAGTGCCTGCGGCAAGATGATGCGGCGCATGCGTTTGGCCGGGCTCATCGACAGGGCATAGGCCGCTTCCCATTGTCCTTTGGGGACAGATTGAATGCCGCCGCGCACCAGTTCCGCACCATAGGCCCCAAGGTTCATCCCGACCGCGACAAAGCCTGCGGTGAATTTTTCAAGGGTGATGCCGAAGAGGGGCAGGACGAAGAAAATCCAGTAAAGCTGCACCAGCAATGAGGTGCCGCGAAAAATCTCGATATAGACCACGGCGGCGCCGTGAACGGCCTTGTTCGAGGACAGTTTCATCAGCCCTGCAATCAGGGCGATCGCAACGGCCAGCAGGGTTGCGAGGAAAAACTGCCCTGCAGTGGTGGCGGTCCCTTCCAGAAAGTCGGGCCAGTAGGTCGTGATAAATTCCCAAAAGCTCAAGGGGGCTCTCCCGTGGCTGGAACGAAGAAGGCGGACCTGCGCTATTCAGGGCGCAGATCCGCCGCGATCACTTTCTGGGCGCTGCCTTATTTCAGTTCACAGGCCTGAGCCGTGGTCATCTCGCCGGGCAGGTTGCCTTCGGAATAGCCGTAGGGGGATACGGCTTCCATCATCGCGTCAGAACCGATGTATTCGGCCTGAGCGGCGTTGAATTTCTCGACGAAATCCGCGTCTTCATCGCGGAAGCCGATGCCAACCCAGTTCTGGGTCCAGTCCGGCAACTGGCTGACGTCGGAGACTTCCACGTCGCCGCCCGATTGTTCGGCCAGGTTGAGCGCGGTGAAATAGGTTACCCCGCCAGCATCGGCGCGGCCGGCGCGTACAGCAGCCAGGATTTCGGTCGGGCCGGGGACGGTCATGACATTGGCGTCATCGACACCGCCACGTTCCGCGGCTTCGATCTGGTTGTAGCCTGCGCCGGTCACGAACATGGCGTCAGCTTCGGCCAGTTGTTCGTAGTTGTTGAGGTTCTTGGGGTTGCCGGTCGGCACGATGAAGGCATCGCCGACCTTGGCCATCGGTTCGGAGAAGGTCATGTTCTCACAGCGCGAGCCGAGGATGTACATGCCGCCGGTAACGATGTCGAAGCGCCCGGCGTTCAGGCCCGGGATCAACCCGCCCCATTCGGTCACGACGGGTTCGATGTCAGTGTAGCCCATGGTTTCGAGAACCCCCGTCACATAGGCGTTCACAAAGCCTTCTGCGGCGCCGTCTTCGCCGGGGTAGGCCCATGGGACTTCGTTTGCAAAGCCGATGCGGATCGTTTCCCCGGCTTCGATGCGATCACTCAGAGTTCCGGCCATCAGCGCGGTCGCGCTCACGCCAAGGGCGAGGCCTGCGGCCAAAGCGGTTTTGATGGTGGATGACATATATTTCTCCCATTCGTTTTTCAGTTGACGAGACTCCCTCGCCATTTCTCTATGTTGTACACAACATTGCCCGAATCACAAAAGTGTCAAGGTTGCTGTTGGGTAATTACCCTTATTTTTATGGTTTTCCATGACAACGGAACACTGTCTCAGCACATGTTGTGCACAAATAGAGAGAGAATCATGCCTATCGAGAACGCTCCCTTCTCCCGCGCCGAATATGACCGGCGCATCCGACTGACCCGTCACGCCATGGCTGAAGCGGGAATCGATGTTCTTTTCGTGACCAACCCGTCCAACCAGAACTGGCTGACCGGATATGATGGTTGGTCATTTTATGTGCATCAGGGCGTTATTTTGCCCATGGAGGGCAATCCGATCTGGTGGGGTCGGATGCAGGATGCCAATGGCGCAAAGCGTACAGTCTGGATGGAGGATGACTGTATCCTTCACTATGCGGATCGCTACATTCAGGCGACGGACATTCATCCGATGGAAGATCTCGCGTCGCACCTGCGCATCATGGGCTACGGCGAAATGCGGATCGGTCTTGAGATGGAGACCTATTATTTCACTGCGCGGGCCTTTGCTGTGCTGGCGCAGGGGCTGCCTGAGGCGGAGTTGGTCGACGCTTCGACGCTGGTGAACTGGCAGCGGCTGATCAAATCCGAAGAGGAACTGGTTTTCATGCGCCGTGCCGCGCGGATTTCCGAACTGGTGATCGAGCGCGCAATGGAACTGGCAGAGCCGGGTATGCGCAAGCACGATCTGGTGGGTGAGCTGTTCAAAACCTCGGTGCAGGGGGAAAACGACAGCTGGGGTGATTACCCGGCCATCGTGCCGCTTCTGCCTTCGGGGGAAGATGCCTCGGCGCCCCATCTGACGTGGAACGGTGAGGCGCTGAAGCGCGGTGAGGCGACCTTTATTGAGCAATCCGGCTGTTATCGGCGTTACCATGCGCCGCTCTGCCGCACGATCTTTTTCGGCAAGCCGCCGGGGTTCATGGCGGACGCGGCCGAGGCGTTAACCGAAGGGTTGAATGCTGGGATTGAGGTGGCGCGACCGGGAAACCGGGCCTGCGACATTGCGCGGGCGCTGGACGCGGAGCTGCTGAAGGTGGGAATTGAGCGGCCCAACCGCTGCGGCTACGCTGTTGGCTTGTCCTATCCGCCGGATTGGGGGGAGCACACCGTCAGTCTGCGCGCCTTCGATGAAACCGTGCTGGAACCGGGGATGACCTTCCATTTCATGCCGGGGCTTTGGATGGATGGCTGGGGGATGGAGACCACCGAAACCATCCTGATCCGCGAAGACGGTGCGGCGGAACCGCTGTGTAACGTGCCGCGCAAGCTCTACGTAAAGGACTGATTTATGGGGGATTCTATGAGCGATCTGGCGCAGTGCCGCGACATTCTGGCAGATCTGATCGCTTTCCCGACCGTGTCCGCAGACAGCAACCTCTCCGCGATTTGCTATATCGCGGAGCGGCTTGAGGTGGCTGGTGCGCGTGTCGAGGTCTTGCGGGACGACAGCGGGACAAAGGCAAATCTGTTTGCAACACTGGGTCCCGAGCGCCCCGGCGGGCTTGTCCTGTCGGGGCACACGGATGTGGTGCCCGTCGTGGATCAGCCATGGCAAAGCGATCCCTTTACCATGGTCGAACGCGAGGGGCGGCTTTACGGGCGCGGGGCCTGCGACATGAAGGGCTTTATCGCGGCCTGTCTGACCCAACTGGATGTTTTGGCTGAGGCGGCGCAGGCGCGCCCGATCCATTTTGCCTTTACATATGATGAGGAGGTCGGCTGCCTCGGTGCGCGTGATCTGGTCGAGGTGCTGAAAGCGCGCGAGGTGCGCCCGGCGATGGCGCTGATCGGTGAGCCGACGATGATGCAGGTCATCGAGGGCCATAAGGGGTGTTGCGAATACACGGTGACTTTCACCGGGGCGGAAGGCCATGGATCGGCGCCGGAACGTGGTGTGAATGCTGTGGAATATGCCTCGCGTTATATTCAGCGGCTGATGGAATTGCGCGCCGCGCTGGTGGCGCGGTGCCCGGAAGGGTCGCGTTTCGAGCCGCCGCACACCACGATCAACATCGGTGGGCTGCATGGGGGCCATGCTCACAATGTGATCGCAGGCAAGGCGGTTCTGGAATGGGAAATGCGCCCCGTGGTGCCGGAGGATATGGGCTTCGTGAAAGAGGAAATCGCCGCCTATGTCGCCGATGTGCTTTTGCCCGACATGCGCCGGGTGGCAGCGCAGGCCGATATTTCGACCGAAGTGATTGGCGAGGTGGCCGGGCTGCAGCCGATGGATGACAATGCGGCGCGGGATCTGGTGTTTCGGCTGACGGGATGCAATCACGCCGGGGTGGTGCCCTTCGGGACCGAGGCGGGGTTGTTTCAGGACATCGGCATGTCTGCCGTGATCTGCGGGCCGGGGTCCATTGACCAGGCACACAAGCCGGACGAATATGTGTCTCTGGATCAATTGACCCAATGTCTCGCCATGTTGGCGCGTTTGTGAGGACAGAAAGGGGAGGTCATCGTGGAAATTGCCGTCGAAGAGTTCGCCAGCCAATTGAGCCGCAATCGGCTCGGGGACGCTATGGCCGCATCCATGATGAAATCCGCACCCGCATCTGCATGCTGGACTACCCGCCCAAAATGCGCCTCTCCGAAGCTGCGCTGGCCGAAGAATTCGGCATTTCCCGCACGCCATTGCGGCGGGTGTTGGGGCGGCTTGAGGATGAGGGGCTTTTGAGTTCCGTACATGGCGTCGGGACCTTTGTCACCGATGTGGACTATGCCGAGATGGCGCAGGTCTATCGTTTGCGCAAAGAGCTGGTGTTGCTGCAGACCCGTCTTGACCCAGTGGCGCCCTCGCCAGAGATGATCGACGGGGTGCGCGATATTCTGGAACGGGCGGAGGCGCTGAAGGTCGCGCCGTCTGCGCGGGCCTTTTCCGAACTGGATCGTGACATGTTTCAGCTGCTTTTGCGTCTGACGGGGAATGAGCCGCTGCGCACCATGGCGGAGCGGCTGTATTTCCGCACCGCCAGGATCTGGCTCAAGCAGGTGACGGCCTCGAAAATCGACCTGATGCAGGAAATCGAGATCTACGCCCGCGAATCGCGCGATATTCTGGAAGCTCTGGAAATCGGGGATCTGGATGCGGTCGGGCATATCCGGCGCGCGCATATCTCGCTCAGCTTCGCACGGATGCAGCCGGGCTAGGCTCAGGCTTTCTTGCCGGGATCCTTGATTTCGCCGGTCGTCAGGACCGGGGCGGCGTCGATGTCTTCGGCGTCGAGCATGGCGGCCACGCGTTCCAGCGACGACAAAAGCTGTGCCTGTTCCCAGTCTTTCAGTCTCTCAAATGCCTGCACATAGCGTTGTTGCAAGGCGTCTGGGGCTTCCTGGATGGCGTCTTTGCCTGCTGCGGTCAGGATGACGTTGGTTTGGCGGCGGTCGGTTTCGGACCGTTCGCGCTGGGCCATGCCGCGGGCAACGATCTTGTCGACCAGCGCGGTGACCGTGGCCTGTGATACGCCCATCTGGGTCGCAAGTGCCTTTGGTGTGGCTGTGCCGCCCTTGGAGGCGACAATCTGCAAGACCCGCAGCTGCGCGGGGGTCAGGCCGGCCGATTGCGCAAGGTCGCGCGAATAGAGCTCTGTCGCGCGCAGGATGCGGCGCAGGGCGATCAGGCTTTCATCGGTGCGGTCTGTCGGGCGGCTCGTCATGGTGTCGAACATTTGCACAATTCCGTCGGTGCTTCAATCTGTGAAGCTTTTTTGAAGGTCGTTCGTAGGTCGAAGGATAAACGCTTTGATTGTTTTCTTTATATATGTGGGGGTTTCCTCATAAAAATGCGAAAATGCGCTATATACGCAAAATAATGCTTTGGCTGTTGAAATAATATGCTGAGCAATCTATTTAGTGTATCGAACGAATTATGGAGAATCGAGATCATGCCGAAAGACATGTCATTGCAAGAAACGACAGACCCCCGAACTGGGATGCCCCGCCTGCGCAAACCGAAAGCAACGGACGGGGCGGCCATCTGGGAGCTGGTGCGTGAATGCAAGCCGCTCGACGAAAACTCCATGTATGCCAATCTGATTCAGGCCGATCATTTCCGCGACACCTGTGTGGTTGCCGAGCTTGACGGCGAAATCGTTGGCTGGATTTCGGGGCATATGATCCCGAACGCAGATGCTTTCTTTGTCTGGCAGGTCGCTGTCAGCCCGAAAGCGCGTGGTCTTGGTCTTGGCAAGAAGATGCTGCTGGATCTCGTCAATCGTGACGAAACCGACGCCGCCAAGAGCCTGAAAACCACCATCACAGACGACAACGATGCGTCCTGGGCCTTGTTCACAAGTTTTGCCCGCACCATTGGAGGTGAGCTCTCCGATGCGCCCCACTTCGGGCGCGAGACGCATTTTGATGGCGCCCACGACACCGAACATATGGTGACAATTACGCTTCCCGCCGGGGAAGAAACGCTCAAGCGCGCCGCGTAACCCTCCCCCCCTCTCACGACTGACCAAAGGATACCCCATGCCCAAAGACATGGCACAAGAAAGCACGATCTATGAACGCCGCGAGAGCGGGGCGCGTTCATACTGCCGCAGCTTCACCGCGACCTTCAACACGGCCAGCGGTTCCGAGCTGTTCACCGAAGACGGCACCCGCTACATCGATTTTCTGGCGGGCTGTTCTTCGCTGAACTACGGCCATAACGATCCGGATATGAAACAGGCGCTGGTGGATCACATCGCAGGGGATGGCATTGCCCATGGTCTTGACCTGCACACCGATGCCAAGGGCGGCTTCCTGAACGCCTTCAGCAAATACATTCTGGAACCGCGCGGGATGGACCACCGTGTGATGTTCACCGGCCCGACCGGCGCCAACGCCGTCGAAGCCGCGATGAAAACGGCCCGCAAAGTGACCGGCCGCACCAATATCATTGCGTTCACCAATGGCTTTCATGGCGTGACCATGGGGGCGCTGGCCGCGACCGGGAATGGCTATCACCGCGGCGGCGCGGGGATGGACAAATCCGGTGTGACTCGTCTGCCGTTTGATGGCTATGCCGATGGCGTGGACAGCGCTGCGCTGCTCGATCAGATGCTGTCGGACCCCTCGGGCGGGATCGACGCACCGGCGGCGATCATGTTCGAAACCGTTCAGGGCGAAGGCGGTCTGAACGCCGCCTCGGCCGAATGGGTGCGCAAGATGCAGGAGATCGCCCATAAGCACGGCGCGCTTCTGATCATTGACGATATTCAGGCCGGTTGCGGTCGGACCGGCACTTTCTTTTCCTTCGAAGGGATGGGGGTGCAGCCGGACATCGTGACCATGGCGAAATCCATTTCGGGCTTCGGTCTGCCGATGGCGCTGATGCTGGTGCGCCCCGAACATGACGTGTTCGGCCCGGCAGAGCACAACGGCACCTTCCGTGGCAACACCCATGCCTTTGTCACCGCGAAAGTGGCGATTGAGAAGTTCTGGGCCAATGACAGCTTTGAACAGGAGCTGGCCACGAAATCCGTGATCATCACCACGGGTCTCAAGGATGTCGCCGATCTGGTGCCCGGTGCCTATCTCAAGGGTCGCGGTCTGATGCAGGGGGTCGATGTCGGCTCTGGCGATCTGGCCGCCCGTATCTGTGCGCGCGCCTATCAGATGGGGCTCGTGATCGAGACCTCGGGGCCGCGCGACGAGGTCGTCAAGATCCTCGCCCCCCTCACAACCCCGGCGGAAGTGTTCCGTGAAGGGTTCAACATTTTGATCCAGGCCACCCGCGACGTGATGGGTGAAAAGCAACTGGCAGCGGAGTAAGACACGATGATCGTACGTGATTTCAACGAACTGAAGAAAACCGACAAACATGTGGCCGATGCGCAATGGACCTCGACCCGGATGCTTCTGGCCGATGACGGGATGGGCTTTTCTTTTCACATCACGGTGCTGGAAGCGGGGTCGGAGCACACGTTCCACTACAAGCATCATTTCGAAAGCGTGTATTGCATGAAGGGCAAGGGCTCGATCACCGATCTGGGCACCGGGGAAACCCACCCAATCACGCCCGGTGTGATGTATGCGCTGAACCTGCATGATAAACACATCCTGCGCGCGGAAGAGGAACTGCATATGGCGTGTTGCTTCAACCCGCCGGTGACCGGCACCGAAGTGCACCGCGAAGACGGTTCCTACGCGCCAGCTGAGGAGCTTGCCGACTAAACGGCAAGGCAACCTATGACCCATACTGTGGAAAAAATCGGCGGGACATCCATGTCCCGTGTGGATGAACTGTGCCAGACGCTGTTTGTCGGTGACCGGAAGGCAGGCGATCTTTATGGCCGCGTCTTCGTGGTCTCCGCCTTTGGCGGGATTACCAATCTGCTCTTGGAACACAAGAAGACCGGCGAGGCGGGCGTCTATGCGCAATTCGCCAATGCCGACAATGATCACGGCTGGCACGAGGCGCTGAGCCGGGTGTCCACCGCCATGTGCGAGGCCCATTCCAAGGTTCTGAGCCAGTCTGCCGACCGCGTGCAAGCCGACACATTCGTGGCCGAGCGCATCGAAGGGGCGCGCAATTGTCTGATCGACTTGCAGCGCCTGTGCACCTATGGCCATTTCCGCCTGTCCGAGCACATGTTGCAGATCCGTGAATTGCTATCCGGTCTGGGCGAGGCGCATTCGGCCTTTGTCACCACCTTGCTGTTGCAGCGCGCTGGGGTGAACGCCCGGTTTGTCGACCTGTCCGGCTGGCGTGACGATGGCAATGTGTCATTGGAAGACCGTATCCTGTCGGCCATGGATGGTGTCGACCCGTCCAGCGAAATGCCCATCGTCACCGGCTATGCCCAATGTGCCGAAGGGCTGATGCGGGAATACGACCGCGGTTATTCAGAGGTGACCTTTTCCAAGCTCGCCGCGCTCACCGGCGCCTCGGAGGCGATCATTCATAAGGAATTCCACCTGTCCTCGGCAGATCCGAACCTTGTCGGTGTCGGCAATGCGCGCAAGCTGGGACACACCAACTATGATGTGGCCGACCAGATGTCGAACATGGGGATGGAGGCGATCCACCCGAAGGCGGCTAAGACCCTGCGGCAGGCCGATGTGCCGCTGCGGGTCACCAATGCCTTTGAGCCGAATGATCCGGGCACATTGATTGATGACCAGCCCGCCGAGCACGCTGCCGTCGAAATGGTCACCGGGCTGGATATCGTGGCGCTGGAGGTGTTCGAACAGGATATGGTCGGTGTCAAAGGTTATGACGCCACCATTCTGGATGTGCTGACCCGCCATGATGTGCGTATCGTGTCGAAAACCTCGAACGCGAACACGATCACCCATTATTTGGACGCTTCGCTCAAGGTGATGCGGCGCGTGGAAAAAGAGCTGATGTCGCTCTATCCGACCGCCGAAGTCTCGGCGCGTCCCTTGGCGATGGCTTCGGTGATTGGCCGCGATCTCAAGGGGTTGTCGGTTCTGACCAACGGGTTGCAAGCCATTGCAGGCGAAGGCATGGCGGCGCTGGGCGCCTCCCAGGGGCCGCGCAATGTCGATGTGCAATTTATTCTGGACCGCGAAGACCTGAAACCGGTGATCAAGGCGCTGCATGCACGTTTCGTGCAGGCTGAGACCGGGGAGGTTGCGTTGCAGGACGCCGCCTGAGCGAGAGAAGCCGCCTATCGTGGGGGCAGGAAAACGAACGGGCCGCGCTGGTATCAGCGCGGCCCGTTTTCTGTTGCGGGTCTGGCGGCCTCAGCTCTGTTGCAGGGCGCCCCAAAGGTCGTATTCGCCAGCCTCATCGACCGCAACGGTGACCAGATCGCCGACGTTCAGCCCCTCGGTGCCTTCGTCAATGAACAGGTTGCCATCAATTTCCGGCGCATCTGCTTTGGTGCGGCAGGTGGCGATCCCGTCTTCGTCGATGTCATCCACGATGACCTGTTGCACCGTGCCGACCTTGGCTTCCAGCTTGGCCTCGGAAATCGCCTGCGCTTTTTCCATGAAACGTTCCCAGCGTTCCTGTTTCAGTTCCGGGGCAACGTGGTCGGGCAAGGCGTTTGAGCGCGCGCCTTCGACGTTTTCGTATTGGAAGCAACCGACACGGTCGAGTTGCGCCTCGTCCATCCAATCCAGCAGGTATTGGAATTCCTCTTCCGTTTCGCCTGGATAGCCGACGATGAAAGTGGATCGCAGGGTGATGTCCGGGCAGATGGCGCGCCATGCGGCAATTTCATCGAGCACCTTGGCAGAGGCCGCAGGCCGCGCCATGCGTCTCAGCGTCGCCGGGTGGGCGTGCTGGAACGGGATGTCGAGATAGGGCAGGACGGCGCTGCCGGCATCCGCCATCAGCGGGATCAGTTCGCGCACATGCGGGTAAGGGTAGACGTAGTGCAGCCGCACCCAGAGATCGTCGGCGGCGCCCAGCTGACCGAGTTCGCGGGTCAGGTCGGTGATGTGGCTGCGCACGTCGCGCTCTTTCCACGAGAAGCTTTCATAGCGGCGATCCAGCCCATAGGCCGAGGTGTCCTGAGAAATGACGAGCAGTTCCTTGACGCCTGCATCCACCAGCTTTTCAGCCTCGCGCAGCACCGCATGCACCGGGCGCGACTGCAATTTACCGCGCATGTCGGGAATGATGCAGAATTTGCAGGCGTGGTTGCAGCCTTCGGAGATTTTCAAATAGCTGAAATGTCGCGGTGTGAGGCTGACGCCGGTGGCGGGCAGCAGGTCAATGAACGGATCCGGCGCGGGCGGCACGGCGGCATGCACAGCATCCAGCACCTGTTCGTATTGATGCGGGCCGGTGACGGCCAGAACCTTGGGATGCACGCCGGTGATATATTCGGGATCGGCCCCGAGACAGCCGGTGACAAGCACCTTGCCGTTTTCCTGCAGCGCCTCGCCAATGGCCTCAAGGCTTTCGGCCTTGGCACTGTCAAGAAAGCCGCAGGTGTTGACGATGACCGCATCCGCGCCAGCGTATTCGGCGCTGATCTGATAGCCTTCGGCGCGCAGCCGCGTCAGGATGCGTTCGCTGTCGACCAGCGCTTTGGGGCAGCCCAGCGAGACCATCCCGATCGTGGGCTGGCCGGTGCGGCTGGCGGTCTCGAAAAGCGCCTTGGGCGCCAGATCGGGGCGGAGATTCGGTGGGTTTGTGCTCATGAGGCGCTTGTACCGCGTCCCGCCGTGCTCGGGAAGTGGCTGAGAGCAACGGGGCGTCAGGTGCGGGCCGCGCGGGCAATCTCTGTCGCAGGGATGCCAAACCGGGCGCCATATTTGGCGCGTGCTGCGATCAGGCGCGGGTCATCGGGTTGCAGACCCAGCGTGCGGATAAAGGCGATGCGGCCCTGGGATTTGAGCGTATCGCGGTCGATGGCGGTACCCATGGCCCGGTCAATGACCTCGCCGCCTGCGGTGACATGGAACCATTTGCTGAAGTCGCGAAAATGATGTTCGTTGTGCAGCCGCGTCACCCGGCGTTCGATGGCGGTCTTTTTGACCTGCACATGGGCGGTGGTATGAAACCATTCGTAGCTTAGAAAGGTCAGCGCGCCGCCCAGTGGCACAATAGCCACGGCGATGTAGAACGCCTGTGGTATCTGCAGCAGCGCCAGCGCGCCCCAGATCGCCAGTGTGCCGCCGAGCAGCACTGGCACAATCACTGACAGCGGCGCAAACAGCAGGTTCATATTGGTCGGAAAGTCGTGATGCCCGTAATGCACACGATAGAGCCAGTCAAAGGCCCATTGCGCCTCGGGTGGTTTCATATGGAAAATGTAGCGGTGCAGCGCATATTCGTTCAGCATTTGCAGCGGCACGCCCAAAAGTGCCAGCGGCCAGACCCAGAATGCAGCGCCAGAAGCCAGCACGACAAGCGCCGCACAGACCACGGCGATCATCAGCCAGATCGACAGATGCCGCAGCATCAAAGACAGTCTCATTGGTTTCCTCCCCGTCACCGCCAAGAATGCCCGGATACACCGGATGGACTAGCCTTGCCGGGGACGCGTCGCCTGTCAAGCGCGGGGGCGGTGTGCGACCGTGATGCGATCTCTTCGCTGTCGCACAAACTCTGTGCCTCTGCTGCAGGTGCCAAAGGACCCGCAGGGGGATAGAGTTTGAACAGATGTTTCCTTTTGAGAGGCCCCGGAGCCATGCTGACCAACACTGCGACCCGCTATGGGGCGCTTGCACGTTTCTTTCACTGGGCGATTGCCCTGTTGATCCTGATCGACATCGGCTTGGGCCTGGCGGGTGGAAGCCTGCCGCGCAACGCCGATACGGTTGCCACGCTGAAAACCCTGTATTCAATTCATAAAACGCTGGGTGTGACGGTTCTGGGGCTTGCCATT
Organism: uncultured Celeribacter sp.; assembly: GCF_963675965.1. NCBI lineage: Bacteria > Pseudomonadati > Pseudomonadota > Alphaproteobacteria > Rhodobacterales > Roseobacteraceae > Celeribacter > uncultured Celeribacter sp. The sequence goes on from NZ_OY780935.1 coordinate 2,957,462, forward strand.
CTGCGGGTGCTCTGGGCTGTGACCCAGCCGCGTCCGGTGCCGGTGCATCCCGACCGCAAGGCGGAAAGCTTTGTGGCGGAGTTGGTGCATTGGGTGCTTTATGGTGCGATTTTCGTGATGCCACTGTCCGGCTGGATCATGCATGCCGCGGAAAGTGGCTTCGCCCCGATTCTGTGGCCTTTCGGCCAAGGTTTGCCCTTCGTGCCGAAATCCGACGACGTGGCCCATATGGCAGGTGCGGTGCATGGGGCGTCGGCCTGGGTGATCTATATCACGGTCGGTCTGCACGTTCTGGGCGCGTTGAAACATGCGGTTGTGGACCGCGATGGCGTGCTGTCGCGCATGCTGCGCGGGACGTCCGCCGGAGTGCCTGAGGCGCATGTGGGTAGCCCGCTGTTCCATGTTGTTGCTGGCCTTCTGGCCTTCGTGCTGCTCTGGGGGGCAGTCGTGATCGGCGCGGTTCTGAGTGTATCGCAGCCCAAGGAAGCCCCGGCTGCAGCGGTGCTGGCCGAAACGGCGCCGTCCTCTGAGGCCGCAGCGAAGCCCGTCTGGACCGTTGCCGAGGGCAGCCTTGGCATCACGGTGCAGCAGATGGGGGCGCCGGTGTCGGGCAGCTTTGGCTCTTGGGATGCGCAGATTGCCTATGATCCGGAGACCGGCGCGGGGCAGGTTACGGTGCAGATCGACACGACGTCGTTGACACTGGGATCGGTGACCCAGCAGGCGCTTGGGCCGGAATTTTTCAACACCGAAAGCTTTGCCACTGCCCGCTTCGCCGGGCCGATCAGCCGCCAAGGTTCTGGGCCGGATCATCAGGTTGCAGGGACGCTGACGCTGGTGGGCCAAGAGGTGCCTGTGACGCTTGATTTCACGCTGGAGCTGGACGGGGACAGCGCGCATGTGGTGGGGCAAACCACTCTGGATCGGCGCGATTTCGGTATGGGCGCTGGCTATGAGGACGAAAGTACGGTGGGCTATGCCGTCGACGTTTCCATCGATGTGACTGCGACCCGTGCGGATCCCTGACAGGTTTAAGCATGCTGATACAAAAAGGCCGCCGGAAGATCCGGCGGCCTTTTCTATGAGCTGCAGTGCTTGGGACCATGGACCGGCCCGGCGGATTATTCCGCTTGCATCGCCTCGATGGAGATTTCGATTTCCACTTCGTCAGACACATAGGGCGCGAACATGCCCATGTCGAAATCGGAGCGCAGAACGGTGGTCTCGCCTTTGAACCCGATCCAGGGTTTGTTTTCCATCGGGTGGTCGGCTTTCTGGGTCAGCTCGGCTTCGATGGAGATTTCCTTGGTGATGCCGTTGATCGTCAGATCGCCGGTGATCACGCCTTCGTCTTCGCCTTCCACGGTGATGGAGGTGGATTTGAAGGAGATTTCCGGGTTGGTTTCGGCATCAAAGAAGTCGCCGGTCAGGAAGTGTTCAGTGCGCGCGTCCCAGCCGGTGATCAGGCTGTCGGTCGGGAAGGCCACTTCGACCGAGGAAGCTGCCGGGTCTTCTTCGTCGAAATTGATGGTGCCTTCAAAGCCCGAGAACATGCCGGTGGTGGTCGAGAAACCGAGGTGTTCATAGGTGAAGACGATCTGGCTGTGCGACGGATCGAGGGTGTATTCCACCGGGGCGGCATAGGTTGCGGTGCCGAAGCCAATCAGCGCGGCGGAAGCGAGAAGGATGTTTTTCATGTCAAAGCTTTCTTTGGCAGTGCGTGTTGCGATGTCGGGAAAGGTAGTGCATTTGCCGGGCTGCTCAAACTCAGTAGCGTCAAACAGACTTTGTGCATGGATAAACACAAGCCCCTGCAGAAATCGCAAGTACTGTGCATTTTTCGCTCGACTCTAATTCCGGCTGTCAGGTTTTCAAACGCCAGCCGGTCTTGAAAATCCAGCCAATGACCGCAAGGCATAGCGCCAAAAACAGGCCGATCGCGCCGAGAGACAGCACCACAGGCACGTCGGCCACGTTGAAGAAGGACCAGCGGAACCCGGAAATGAGATAGAGCACCGGGTTGAATTTCACCAAGGTCTGCCAGAACCCGGGCAGCATCGAGGCGGAATAGAAAGCCCCGCCCAGAAACACCAGCGGGGTAACGACCAGCATGGGCACGATGTTGAGCTGTTCAAAGCTTTTCGCCCAGATGCCCAGGATAAACCCGAGCAGGGAAAAGCTCAGTGCCGTGAGCAGAAGGAACAGAACGGCCCAGACCGGATGCGCGATATGCAGGTCAACGAACACGAAAGAGGTCGCGATGATCAGCACCGCCACGAACAAACTCTTTGTCGCCGCCGCCCCGACGAAGCCGCAGACGATTTCCAGAAAGGAAATCGGGGCGGAAAACAATTCAAAAGCCGTGCCGGTGAATTTAGGAAAATAGATCCCGAAGGAGGCGTTGGAGATGGACTGTTGCAAGACGGACAGCATCACCAGACCGGGCACGATGAAGGCGCCATAGGCAATGCCTTCGACGGTGTCGATGCGCCCGCCGATTGCGGCCCCGAAAACGACGAAATACAGCACGGTAGATAGGACCGGCGATAGGATGGATTGGTAAATGGTTCGGAAAAACCGCGCCATTTCCACTTTGTAGATTGATGCGATCGCACGCCAGTTCATGCGCTTTTCTCCTCAACCAGGGTCAGGAACACGTCTTCAAGGCTGCTTTTCGAACTGTCGAGATCGCGCACGTTCAGCCCTTCGGCAGCCAGATCCGCAATCATCCTGGTGATGCCGGTATGAGCTTTGGCGGTGTCATAGGCGTAAGTCAGCGTTTGCCCGTCCTCCGACAGGCTGAGTTCGTATTGCGACAGCGAGTCGGGCAGGGCGTCGATTTTTTGACGCAGCTCCAGCGTCAGGACCTTCTTGCCGAATTGCTGCATCAACGCGTCCTTGCGGTCGACCAGCAGGATTTCGCCCTGGTTGATCACGGCAACGCGATCCGCCATTTCCTCAGCCTCTTCGATGTAATGGGTCGTCAAAATGACGGTGACCCCGGTGGCGCGCAGGTCGCGTACCACATGCCACATGTCGCGGCGCAGGTTGACGTCGACGCCCGCTGTGGGTTCGTCCAGGAACAGCACTTTGGGTTCGTGGCTCAGGGCTTTGGCGATCATGACCCGGCGCTTCATGCCGCCGGACAACTCGCGGCACTGATTGTCTTTCTTGTCCCACAGGGACAGGGAGCGCAGCACCTTTTCCAGATAGGCGTCATTGCGCGGCAGGCCAAAGAGGCCTCGCGAAAACCGGACCGAATTCCACACGGTTTCAAACATGTCGAGCGCGATTTCTTGGGGCACCAGACCGATCATCTGCCGGGCTTTGCGCGGCTCTTTTTCGATGTCGAAGCCGCCGACATGGACGCTGCCCGAACTGAGCGTAGCCAGCCCGCAAACCACCCCGATCAGCGTGGTTTTGCCCGCGCCGTTGGGGCCGAGCAGGGCGATGATTTCCCCCGCGTTGATTTCAAGCGAGATCCCTTTGAGCGCCTGAAACCCCGAATCGTAGGATTTGGTCAGGTTCTGGATCGAAATGATGGAAGACATGATGCGGTTTCTCGTCCTGTCATCTGAATGGGTTGAGCGTCATATAGCAGGGATGCCACTTGCGGCAATGCGCGACTGCTGGTCAGAGGGTCGGGCACAACGCAGAAACCGCCCTTGCGGACGGTTTCCGGGATCATCTGAGGTGGGGCGTGCCGATCAGCGGCGACGGTCGCGGCGCGTCGACATCGGCTGGAACGCCACGCCGACATGGGCTTCGCAATAGGGTTTGCCGGGTTGCGAGGGCAGCCCGCAGAACCAGAAGTCATCCGTCGCCGGGTCGCCAACCGGCCATTTGCAGGTCTTTTCGGTCAGTTCCATTACGGAAAGCTTTTTCGCCTTCTTCTCGACCTCGCTCACCTTGGCAAGCGCCTCGGCAGGGATTTCATTGGTCGAGGGCTGCGGTGGCAGCGGCTGTCCGGCCGGAATGATCTGGCGGCGCGCAGGCGTCGAGACTTTGGGCGCCGGAGCGGGCTCTGCTTCGGCCTTGGTGTCAGCGGGCTTGGGTGCGGGCTGCGCCGCTTTCGGCTTGGCCTCGGCCTTGGGTTTGGGGGCTGCTGCGGCAGCAGGCTTGGCCTTGGGCGCCGGGGCCGGTTTGGCTGCCGCGCCAGATCCTGCACGGTTCGACAGGCCCAGACGATGGACCTTCCCGATCACGGCGTTGCGCGTCACACCGCCGAGTTCCTTGGCGATCTGAGAGGCGGATTGACCCTCACCCCACATTTTCTTCAAAAGTTCGACGCGCTCATCGGTCCAGGACATGGTGCTTCCTTCGGTTGTCTTGGGCTTTTGCCCTGACGCAGTTGCGATCACGCCAAAAGCCACGAAAAGCGCCCCTGCACAAGCCATTTGCAGGCAGGACCGCTTGAGAATTTGTTTTGCCCCCTATTTTAATCACCACGCTTGCGGTTACAAGCAGGCGCAGTGTGAAAACGCACTGAAATCTCCGGGGCAGGAGCCTTTATAGCAAGGGAGCGGGGTGATGGAAATGGCACAAGACGATCTGAAGATGGGCGTGCGCCGGTTCGGGCTGGTGAACTGGCTGGGTCTTTACACACTGATCGAGCGCGAAATTCTGCGCTTTACCGCGGTCTGGACGCAGACGCTTTTGGCGCCGCTGGTGACGGCGGGATTGTTCCTGACGATCTTTTCGCTGGCCATCGGGCCGTCGCGGGGCGATGTGATGGGGGTGCCTTTTGTGCATTTCCTAGCCCCCGGCATTCTCACGATGACGGTGATCCAGAATGCTTTTGCCAATACCTCGTCGTCGATCATGGTGTCCAAGGTGCAGGGCAATATCGTAGACACGCTGATGCCGCCGTTGGCGCCTTTTGAACTGGTGATCGGTTATCTGACCGGCGGGGCCGCGCGTGGCATGATCGTCGCCGTGGCAATCTGGTGCGGCATGGCGCTGACGGTGGGTCTGCCGCTGGCGCATCCGCTGTTTGCCATTGCCTTTGTTCTGCTGGGGGCGTTGTTCATCGGCGGGCTGGGGGTTCTGGCTGGCATCGTTAGTCAGAAATTCGACCATATGGCCGCGATCACCAATTTCATCATCACGCCGCTGTCTTTCCTGTCGGGGACCTTCTATTCGGTGGAAAGCCTGCCGCATTGGTTCAAGGTGCTGACCCATATGAACCCGGTGTTCTACCTGATCGACGGGGTGCGCTTTGGCATCATCGGCACCTCGGACAGCTCGCCCTGGCTCGGGCTGACGGTGATGTGCGCGGTGACGGCGCTGGTGGCGTTGATCAACTGGACCTTCTTCAAACGCGGCACCAAGCTCAAATCCTGATCGCCCAACTCTTGCCCAAATCCTGCGCCATAGCAGGGCCTTGAGTGGCAGTAACGAGCAGGACAAACGATGCGGCGTGGTCTCACCCTTTTGATTGCATGCCTTGGGCTTTGGGGACTGTCCTTGCCGGGACGGGCCGCGGACAGCTTGCCGAGCGAGCTGGATAGCGCGGATCGTCGTGCGGAACTGATCGGCTGGGAGGCCGTCGGGCGGCTGGACATTGATGGCGTCGGCACCTGCACCGGCGCGCTGATCGCCCCCGATCTGGTGCTCACGGCGGCGCATTGTGTGCTGCGCGCCGACAATTCACCGGTGAGCGCGGGGAAAATCCTGTTTCGCGCCGGCCTGCGCAATGGCGACTATATCGCGGCCTCGCGCGGCTATGCGATGGCAGTGACGCCGGGCTATGACATCCGCGATGCCGTCAATGCCACCAACATCCGCCTGGACGTGGCGCTGATCAAACTGGCCTCTGGTGTGCCGCGCGCCCTGGCGCGACCGATGCCGGTCCATCGCGGGACCAAGCCGCGCGGCGAACTCATGGTCGCCTCCTATGGGCGGGGGCGCAATGGCGTGTTGTCGATCCAGCGGGAATGCCATGTGCTTGATTTTTCGCAAGACATTTATGCCTTTGACTGCAACGTGACCTTTGGGTCCTCCGGCGCGCCGGTCTTTGCCTATGACGGCGTGCGCCCGGCAATCGTGTCGGTCGTGTCGTCCGTGGGGACACGCAACGGGCGCTCGGTGGGGTTTGGCATGTCGCTTCTGGATCGGATTGAAGCGCTCAAACGTCAGATCGCGCTGGGCGCGCCACAGCAGGAAACGCGACCAGCGGTGGTGAAACGTGTGATCCCGGGAAGCTCTGGTGGCAGTGTCGGCAATTCGAAGTTCCTGCGCCCCGGAGAATGAGCTATCGTGAACGGGGAGAGGCGCTTTGCTTGTCCCCCTATTTCTCCCCCTGTGAGATTGCTATCTGAACGCGATGAGCCAAAATTTTATATCCGATATGATTGAGGGTCTCGAACCTCTTCCGCCTTTTGTGCAGACGCTTGCTGACTATGCGCAGCAAGGTATTGATCTGGCCGAAAGCTGGCTGTTGAGTCCGGCGGCATGGTCGCAATTTGCCCTGTTGATCGTGGCCTATCTTCTGGCGCGCTTTGTTGCGGCCCGGCTGGTGCCGCGTGTCAAAACGCTGTTGAACCCGGGCGAAGGCGCGCGCGGGTTGATCTCGGATGGGCGGCGCTTTGCCATCAGCCTTTTGCCACTGGCGCTGCCGCTTCTGGCCTATCTCTTCACTGGGATCGGCGAAAGCGTCACCCGGTCGTTGTTTGGCTCCGGGGCGGTGATCGCCTTTGGTAAACGGATTTTCCTGTTGCTGGTGGTCAGCGCCTTCACCCGAGATTTCCTGAAGGATCCTTTCCTGCGGACCATGGGCAAATATGTCCTGATGCCGATCATGGCGCTCTATACGGTCGGGCTGCTGGACGATATCTCTGTCAAACTGTCCGAGACCATCATCGGGGCCGGGAACCTGCGGTTTTCCCTGATGTCGCTGATCCGTGGCGGGATCGCCGGGGCGGTGCTGTTCTGGCTGGGGCGCTGGTCCACAGGCCAAAGCCGCAGCTACATCAGCAAACAGGAAGAACTGCGCCCGGCCACCCGCGAACTGGCCACCAAGGCGGCTGAGATCACGATTTTCGGGATCAGCTTCATCATTCTGATGAACATCATGGGCGTGAACCTGTCTACCCTGGCAGTTCTGGGCGGGGCCATCGGTGTCGGCATCGGTTTCGGTTTGCAACAGATTGCGTCGAACTTTATCTCGGGGGTGATCCTGCTGCTGGAAGGGCAGGCGACCGTGGGCGACTATGTTGAACTGGACGGTGGCGAGGCCGGGACCATCGTCAAGATGACCGCGCGGGCCGCGATCCTTGAGACCTATGACGGCAAATGGATCGTGGTGCCGAACGAACATTTCATCACCACGCGGGTCGTGAACTATTCCGACAGCGGGTCGGCCAACCGCTATGAGGCGCCGTTCTCCGTGTCCTATGACACAGACATCAATAAGGTGCCCGACATCATCGAAGCGGCCGTAGCCAAGCTCGATTTCGTGCTTGAGGACCCGGATGGCCCGGATTGCGAATTGCGCGGCTTCGGGGACAGCGGGATCGATTTCTGTGTCGAGTTCTGGGTCAACGGCATTGATGACGGCAGAAACAAGTTCACGCCTCAGGTCCTGTTCGCCATCTGGAACGCCCTTAAGGACAATGGTATCGAAATTCCCTATCCGCACCGTGTGGTGGAAATCAAAGGGTCGGGGGCCATCGCTGCAGGGCCGCTGGCCTGACAGGCGGTCTTCGGTCATCCGGTTTTCTGTCCCCGGCACAATTGCTTTGACACGGGCGGCGCTTTGGTCGTAAAGCCCGTGTCATGAACACAGCTTTTGCATATCTCGTCGCCAGTCGACGCCGACGCACCTGAGCCGTCCAGACCGCAATTGCGGTTGTTCATCCGTGTCTGTAGACACTTTTTGCGCCAAACCGGCGTTATCCCGCAGAAAATCCCCTCCCAACCGTTGACAGGCCCCCGGCTTGACGCCACCCATGGGGCCTCTCATTCTCACAGGACCAGAAAGACATGATTTCTTCCGTTTTGCCGACCTATAACCGGGCACCGTTTTCCTTCGTCAAGGGCGAAGGCTCCTGGCTGACTGAGGCGGATGGACGACGCTTTCTGGATCTGGGCGCGGGGATCGCGGTGAACACGCTTGGCCATGCCAACCCGGAACTGGCGCAAGCGCTTAAGGATCAGGCCGACACGCTGTGGCACCTGTCCAACCTCTATCAGATCCCGCAGCAACAGGCGCTGGCGGACAAGCTGGTCGAACTGACCTTTGCCGACACATGTTTCTTTACCAACTCGGGCACGGAAACCGCCGAACTGGCGATCAAGATGGCGCGCAAATACTGGTATGAAAAAGGCGCGCCGGAAAAAATCGAGATCATCACCTTTGAGGGCTGTTTCCATGGCCGTTCGACCGGGGCGATTGCGGCCTCGGGGACCGAGAAAATGGTCAAAGGCTTTGGCCCGCTGATGCCGGGGTTCGTCCATCTGCCCTTTGGCGACTGGGACGGCGTGGCCGAACATGTTGGCGATACCACCGCCGCGATTCTGATCGAGCCGGTGCAGGGCGAGGGCGGCATCCGCGTGGTGCCCGATCACGCGCTGAAAACCCTGCGGCAGATCGCCGATGAAAAGGGCTGCCTGCTGATCTTTGACGAGGTGCAATGTGGCGTCGCCCGCACCGGCAAGCTGTTTGCCCATGAGTACGCGGGGATCACCCCGGACATCATGATGGTCGCCAAGGGCATTGGTGGTGGCTTCCCGCTGGGGGCGCTTCTGGCGACAGAAGAGGCCGCCTCCGGCATGACCGCCGGCACGCATGGATCGACCTATGGCGGCAACCCGCTGGGCTGTGCTGTTGGGCTGAAGGTGCTCGACATCGTGACTGATCCGGCGTTTCTGGACGAGGTGGCCCGCAAAGGTGCCCTGTTGAGCCAGAAGCTATCGGCGCTGATCGATGCCCATCCCGATGTGTTCGAAGCTGTGCGCGGCGAAGGGCTGATGCTCGGGCTGAAATGCAAAGTCGCCCCGGCGGATCTGGTTGCCAAAGGCTATGACGCCGGTGTGCTCATGGTGCCCGCCGCTGACAATGTCGTGCGGCTCTTGCCCGCGCTGAACATCTCCGATGAAGATTTGACCGAAGCCGTCGCGCGGATTGATGCCGCTGCGTCCGCGCTTTGACCCCATCAGACGAAAAGACAGGCTTATGAACCACTTTCTTGATATCCACACCACCGCCGCCAAGGATCTGCACCGGATCATCGAAACGGCAAAGCTGACCAAAAACGCCCGTGCCGACAAGCCCAAGGCGGCTCTGGACGCCGAGCAGCCGCTCAAGGACAAGATGGTCGCGCTGATCTTTGAAAAGCCTTCGACCCGGACACGTGTGTCTTTTGACGTGGGCGTGCGCCAGATGGGCGGGCAGACCATGGTGCTCTCCGGGGCCGATATGCAGCTGGGGCACGGCGAAACCATTGCCGACACGGCACGGGTTCTGTCGCGCTACGTCGATATGATCATGATCCGGACCTTTGAGGAACAGACGCTGCTTGAGATGGCGGAATATGCCTCGGTGCCGGTGATCAACGGCCTGACCAACCGCACCCACCCCTGCCAGATCATGGCCGATATTCTGACCTATGAGGAACATCGTGGCTCGATCAAGGGCAAGAAGGTGGTCTGGTGCGGCGATGGCAACAATGTCTGTGCCTCTTTCATCCATGCGGCCGGGCAGTTCGGGTTTGATCTGACCTTTGCCGGGCCGGAGCCGCTGGACCCGGAAATGGGCTTCGTCGAAGAGGCGCGTGCCAAAGGCTCTAACATCGAGATCACCCGCGATGCCGAGGCAGCGGTTGAGGGCGCGGATCTGATCGTGACAGACACATGGGTGTCGATGCATGACCCGCAATCGGCCCGGGAACGCCGCCACAATCAGTTGCGCCCCTATCGGGTGGACCGCAAGCTGATGTCGCTGGCGCATCCGGACGCTCTGTTCATGCACTGCCTGCCCGCACATCGCGGTGATGAGGTTACCAACAATGTCATGGACGGCCCCCAGTCGGTGATCTTCGATGAGGCAGAGAACCGTCTGCACGCGCAAAAGGCAATCATGCGCTGGTGTGTCGAAGCCTGAGGGGCGCGACACGCGGAACATCAAAAAAAGGCGCGCCGGGGATCGGTACGCCTTTTTCGTGAACTGACTGTGCTGCCGGACTGTGTTGTTTGTCCTTCAGAGGGGCTTCAGGCCAGAAGATGCGAGAGCAGGTAGAACACCACGGCTGACAGCACGGCCGCGGCGGGTACCGTGACGATCCATGCCGCCACAATGGTCATAAAGTGGCTGCGGCGGACCAGCTTGCGGCGGTGCCGTTCTTCGGCGGCGATGCGTTTGATTTCCTTACGGGCGGCGGTCTCGCTGAGGCGCTTTTCATGGTACCATTCGCGGAAGAACCCGACGCCGAACACCCCGCCGACCGCGATGTGGGTCGAGGACACCGGTAGGCCTAGCCAGCTTGCGAGGATCACGGTGAAAGCGGCCGAGAGCGCCACGCAATAGGCGCGCATCGGGTTCAGTTTGGTGATCTGGCTGCCGACCATGCGGATCAGCTTCGGTCCGAACAGGATCAGACCAAAGGAGATCCCGAAGGCGCCAAGGACCATGACCCAGGTCGGGATGCTCACCGATCCTGCAAAAGAGCCGGAAGAATTTGCGTGTACGATGGCCGCCAGCGGCCCGACGGCATTGGCCACATCATTGGCGCCATGGGCAAAGGACAGCAGCGCGGCGGAAATGACCAAAGGCAGGCCAAACAGGGCCTTGAGAGACCGGTTGCGGTTTTCCAGACCTTCGGATTGGCGACGGACCAGCGGCGCAGAAGCGACATAGCTCAGGGCGCCGACGGCGGCCCCGATCATGAGTGCCGTCGGCAGGTCGATCGCGATGATCTTCTTGACCCCTTTCACCGCCAGATAAGTGGTGAACGTGCCCATCATGATGCCGATCAGCACAGGCACCCAGCGGCGCGCGGCGGCAATTTTGTCGTCCTGATAGATGATGTTGGCTTTGATGAACCACAGAAATGCGGCGGCGATGATCCCGCCAAGGAGCGGGGAAATCACCCAAGAAGTCGCGATCAGTCCCATCGAGGCCCAGTTGACCGAGGCAAAGCCCGCCGCAGCAACCCCCGCGCCCATGACGCCGCCCACCACCGAATGAGTGGTCGAGACCGGCGCGCCGATCCATGTCGCAAGATTGACCCAGAGGGCGGAGGACAAAAGGGCTGCCATCATCGCCCAGATAAAGATTTGCGTGTCGGCGACAGCCGCTGGATCGATGATGCCTTTGGAAATCGTCGAGACCACATCGCCCCCCGCCAGAAGCGCGCCCGCGCTTTCAAACAGGGCAGCGATCACGATGGCCCCGCCCATGGTCAGCGCGTTCGCGCCCACAGCAGGCCCCATGTTGTTGGCCACGTCGTTGGCCCCGATGTTGATCGCCATATAGGCGCCCAGGGCGGCGGCGGCGACCACAATGGCGGACCCGGGCTGGCCGCCAAAAATCATCGCAGCCGCCAGACCCGCAACAATGATAAAGGCCAAAGCGACCCCAAGGCCGACCATGGGGCGGGCGATATAGAGTGTGGCGATTTCAACCTGGCTGATGCGGTTCAGGTCTTTGTCCAGTGTCTTCCACTGTTTGCCCTTGGGCTCGCTCATGCTCACTCCTTACCGCGCTGTCTGTCATGTATTTGTTACAAGCGGCGCAGCGCTACCGCGCCCCGCCGATCATTTCAAGCTTTTCATGACACCAAAGACGAAGACCGCGCGCCGGGGTGGCTCAGAAGCTGCGCAAGAGGTCTTTCAGTTCCGGCTCGTCCACCAGCTCGGCTGCTCGCTCCGGGCTGACCCAGTTGCGTTTGCGTTCGCTGGCTTCGGGGAAGTCGTCCTCAAGACGGGCAACCTCGATCGGATAAACGGAGGCTTCGACCGGTGCAGGCACACCGTTGTCGAGACGTTTGACATAGTGATAGAGGCCAACAGGTTTGTGCTTCACACGCGCCGGTTTGACGCCGGCTTCTTCCCAGGCTTCCTGGGCGGCGGTTTCGGCGCCATCCAGACCGTTGATCGGCCAGCCTTTGGGAATGATCCAGCGTCCGGTGCCCCGAGAGGTCACCAGCAGGACTTCCTTGCCGGATTTGGACGCGCGCCAGCACAAAGCAGCCGACTGAACGCGGTCGGGGCGGCGAATGAGAGGGTCGATAACACCCTCCCAAGCATTTTTAAAAAGAGTAACCATGTGATGTGTGACGTGCCTGTAGCTTATTTCTGTATATACATAGTGGTCCTTTGTCAGTTTTGCAAGTTTTTCGAAAACTCAAGCCAAATTGACTGTTCTCCGGGATGAAATGGCTTGCCCTCGGGTGTGATCAGGATATCTGGAAAGGACAGCCCAAATCGTTTCCGCCCCGGGTCCTCCGGGCCGCATCGGAACGGATCGAAGGAGATCAGAACCACCATGTCACAGGCTCGAATTGGCCTCGTCGGCCTTGGCGTCATGGGCGCCAACCTTACCCTGAATATCGCAGAAAAGGGATTCCCGGTTGCGGTCTACAACCGGACCTCTTCGGTCACCGATGATTTCGTGGCGTCTGCTGGCGATCTGGCCGATCAATTGGTGCCCACCAAAAGTTACGAAGATCTGGCGGCCGCGCTCACCACACCGCGCGCCGTGATCATCATGGTCAAGGCCGGTGGCCCGGTCGATGCTGTGATCGATGCGCTGACCAAGGTGCTTGAACCGGGCGATATGATCATTGATGCGGGCAATGCGAATTTCCACGACACCCGCCGCCGCGAAGCCGCGCTGCGCGACAAGGGGCTGAACTTTATCGGTATGGGGGTTTCTGGCGGTGAAGAGGGCGCACGTCATGGGCCTTCGATCATGGTGGGGGGCAACCCCGACAGCTATGCAGTAATCCGCGACATCATCGAGGCGATCTCCGCCAAACACGATGGCACCCCCTGTGCTGCGCATTTCGGTCCTGACGGGGCCGGGCATTTCGTCAAGACGGTGCACAATGGCATTGAATATGCTGATATGCAGATGATTGCCGAAGTCTATGGCATCCTGCGCGATGGTGCTGGTCGCAGTGCCGCTGAGATCGGCAAGGTGTTTGATGCCTGGGACAAAGGTCCGCTCAAATCCTATCTGGTCGAAATCTCGGGCCGCGTGCTGCAAGTGGCCGATCCCAAGACCGGGCGTCCGATTGTCGATGTCATCGTCGATCGCGCCGGGCAAAAAGGCACCGGACGCTGGACCGCCATCGAGGCGCTGGGCCTTGGGCAATCGCCCTCCACGATCGAGGCCGCCGTTGCAGCGCGCTCCTGGTCCTCGGAGAAAACCACCCGCGAGGCCGGACAATCGCTGTTCGCAGACCTGACCGTCGAGGCGGGGCCCGTGCCAGATGACAACGATCTGGAAAAGGCGCTGCTGGCAGCCAAGATCATCGCCTATGATCAGGGGTTCAAGCTGCTGCTGGCGGCCTCGGACGAATATGACTGGGGGCTGGATCTGGCTGCCTCAGCCGAAGTCTGGCGCGCAGGCTGCATCATCCGCTCGGCGCTGCTGGACGATATGGCGACCGCGATCCGTGCCGGGCTGCCCCATGGGCAACTGATCTTCGCCGAGAGCTTTGCAGGATACCTGCGCGAAGGGGCGCCTGCCTTGCGGCGCGTGGTGGCCTATGCGGCCTCGGCTGGTTTGCCGGTGCCGGCCTTCTCCAATGCGTTGGCCTATTTCGACACCATGCGGCAGGGTCGGGGCACTACCGATCTTGTGCAGGCCCAACGCGATTTCTTTGGTGCGCATGGGTTTGAACGCACCGATGGTGGTGCGGACCATCACGGGCCCTGGGGCGGATCCGTGGCGCACAGCTGAGCGAGAATGTGATCGGCTGAACGGAACCCCGCTCTTGCGCAAGGGCTGGGTTTTGTGATTTGCAACGCCATATCCCGGTACAGATTTTGTCTGGCCGCCCCCCATGTTGCAGGCGGAAATGAGCTTCGTCGTTTTTATCAACGGTCTGGTGATGGTGTTTTTCGCCGCCCTTATGGGGCTCGTTGCGCTGCTCTTTCCCGACACGGCGAAGATCTTTGAAGAGGCCGGGTTTTTGTTCGGGTTTCTTGGCGGTGCTCTGGCGCTGTCTGCCACGCCCCGCACCGAAGGCCTGCGTCCGCTGCACACGTTTCTGCTGACCTCATCGGTCTGGATGGTCGCGGCGATCTGCGGTGCGGTGCCGCTGTATTTTTACAATCTGTCTATGACCGACGCTTTTTTCGAGGCCATGTCGGGGATTACCACCACTGGCTCGACCGTCATGTCGGGCCTCGATGCGACGCCCCGTGGCATTATCTTGTGGCGGGCGATCCTGCAGGCCGTGGGTGGGGTCGGGTTTATCGTCACCGGGATCGCACTGTTGCCGATCCTCAAGGTCGGGGGAATGCAGCTGTTCCGGTCTGAGAGTTCGGAGACCGGCGAGCGGGAGCTGCGCAACGCTACCATGTTCGCCTCCGCCACACTGCAGATCTATTTCGCCCTCATTGTCATCTGTGGGGTGCTCTATCTGCTTGGCGGAATGTCGCCTTTTGACGCGGTAACCCATGCGCTCACCACACTTTCGACCGGAGGGTATTCCGGGTATGACGCCTCTTTCGGGCATTTCCAAAGCAGTTTTTTGCAATGGACCTGCACCTGTTTCATGCTGGCCGGGGCTTTGCCGTTTTCGTGGTACATCCGCGGGCTGCGCCACCGGCGTTGGCGCTCGGAGCAGGTTGTTGCGATGCTCAAGGCACTGAGCGTCACCATCGCCGGGTTGTCGCTGTGGCTGATGCTGACGCGCGGAACCGATCCGCTGGATGCTCTGCGTCTGGTGGCCTTCAATGTGGTTTCGGTGGTTACGACCACGGGCTACGCCACCACGGATTACACGCTGTGGGGGCCGTTTGCCGTGGCCGCCTTTCTGGTGCTCACGGCGGTGGGTGGATCGACAGGCTCAACCGCGGGCGGGGCTAAGGCCATGCGTTG
Source organism: uncultured Celeribacter sp. (assembly GCF_963675965.1). Lineage (NCBI taxonomy): Bacteria > Pseudomonadati > Pseudomonadota > Alphaproteobacteria > Rhodobacterales > Roseobacteraceae > Celeribacter > uncultured Celeribacter sp. The sequence continues at coordinate 2,972,514 of NZ_OY780935.1, forward strand.
GCTTGTCGCCGGACGCGCGCTGATCGCCCAGATCCGCCACAGCTACGCTCCGCATCGCGTCACATTTGTCAAATACGAAGGCCGTCCCGTGGCCCCGGACGCCCTGTCCGGTGTGATCGCCTTTTTCGTACTCTACGCGGCGACTTTCGGCGGGCTGTCGATCCTTTTGGCCTTTTTCGGGCTGGATATGGCAACAGCCACCTCAGGCGCTTTGACTGCGCTGGCCAATGTCGGGCCGGGAGTGGGCGACACCATCGGACCCGCGGGCAATTTCGCAACGCTCAACACGCCGTCGAAACTGGCGCTGTCCTTTGGCATGTATCTGGGGCGGCTGGAGATGGCGACGGTTTATGCGTTGTTTGCGCCGCTGTTCTGGCGCGAGCTGATTGCCTCGCGCTAAGGGGGCGTCTCGGGGCCGCGCCCCTATGACTTGCGGCGTTTGGCGCGCAGGGTCGGGTCGGCTTCGGTCGGATCTTCGGGCCATGGGTGTTTTGGGTAGCGCCCACGCATGTCCTTGCGCACGTCGGCATAAGAGGTCTTCCAAAAGTTCGGCAGATCCATTGTCACCTGCACCGGGCGGTGCGCGGGTGAGGTCAGCACGACCTTCAGGGGCACGCGCTGCGGGCCGACGGTCGGATGCGCTGTGGTGCCGAAGAATTCCTGCAGCCGTCCCGTGACCTCGGGGTTTTCCCCTGAATAATCGATGGGCAGCTTGCGACCGACCGGGCTTTCAAAGGCAGCGGGCACCTCGTGGTCGAGGCGTTGCATCTGGTTCCAGTCGAGCATGGCGCGCAGCGCGTCGGTGATGTCGAGCGCGCGGAGCTGGGACTCGGTCCTGGCGCCTTTCAGATAGGGCAGGAGCCATCCTTCCAGATCCGCCATCAAAGCGGTCTCCGACATGTCGGGAAAGCTAGAGCCCATCAGGCGCACCCGCGCGGCAAAACGGCGGGCCGCGTCGCTCCATGGCAGGCCGATCTGGCGCAGACCGTCGAGGGCAGCTTGGGCCACGGCGCTTGCGGGGGCGTCTTTCCACTGTCTGTCATCTAGCACCAGTGCCCCGAACATCTCGCGTTTGCGGGCCACCACGCGCTTTTCCCGTTTGTCCCATTCACAGAGCGAAACCCAGTCGATTTGATCGGCATAGAGCCCGCGCAGCTCGCTTTCGCTGAGCGGCACCGCCTGCCGGATTTTCGCATCCCGTGTGGCGCCATCAGTGTCGGTGACCACGATCAGCCGCGTCGCTGCGAGATCGTCGCTCTCCGGCATCATCGCGCCTTTGCCGCCAGAGAGCAGATAGCGGGGCTGTTCGCCTGCGCGGCGCAACCCGACACGATCCGGATAAGCCAGCGCAGCCATCTCGCCCAAGCTCAACGGCGTCTCGTTTGTCAGGCCCTGCCGAAGCCGTTTGGCCTCTTGCTTGACCCGCTCAATCACGCCGCGGTCGGCATTTCCGGGACTGTTGAGCGCGCGCATGCGCAGGGACAGATCGACGCCAACACCGCGCAAAGGATCGCGTTCGTTTAACATTGCGGCCAGTTCCGCCGATTGGGCGCCTGCGATCTGCAGCATATGTGCAAGTCTTGGATGCAGCGGCTTGGCCGCCAAAGCCTTGCCATGGTCGGTGATCCGGTGTTCGGCATCCAATGCGCCGATCCCGCGCAACAATGCGCGGGCCTCGGCCAACGGGCCCGCAGGCGGCGGCGTCAGAAATGCCAGATCGTCTTCGCCAGCACCCCAAAGCGCCAGTTCCAGCGCCAGACCGGTCAGGTCGGCGGTCTCGATTTCGGCGGGGGGGAAGGCCATGAGCGCCCCCTCTTCGCCCTTGGTCCAGAGCCGGTAGCACAGACCCTCGCTGACCCGGCCCGCGCGTCCGCGCCTTTGTTCGGCCTCCGCTTTCGAGACGCGTTCCGTGACCAGTCGCGACATGCCGGAGCCGGGGTCAAAGCGCGCACGGCGCGCCCGACCGCCGTCCACGACGATGCGCACGTCTTCGATGGTCAGTGAGGTTTCCGCGATCGCCGTGGCCAGAACCACCTTGCGCCCGCTGTCGCAGGGCGCGATGGCGGCACGCTGGTCGGCAAATTTCATCGCACCATAGAGCGGGCGCAGGGCGCAACCACCGGGCAGCCGGCCGTGCAAAAGCGCCTCGACACGGCGGATTTCACCTTCGCCGGGCAGAAAGACCAGCGCGGATCCGGGGGCCTCCTTCAAGGCGGTTTCCACACGATCCGCGACGGCCTGTTCAAAGCGGCGCGTTTTCGGGATGGGCGTGTCGAGCCAGCGGGTCTCGACCGGAAAGGCACGCCCTTCCGAGCGCACCACTGGCGCGTTTTCCAGCAAGTCGACCACAGGCTGGGCGTCCAGCGTTGCGGACATGACCACGATCTGGAGGTCGTCGCGCAGCGCCTGCCGCACTTCCCATGTCAGCGCCAGACCCAGATCCGCATTCAGGCTGCGTTCGTGAAATTCGTCAAAGATTACCGCGCCGACGCCCGTCAGTTCAGGATCGCTTTGCAGCATCCGGGTCAGAATGCCTTCGGTCACCACCTCGATCCGAGTCGCAGAGGAGGTCCTGGAGGCGCCGCGCATCCGGTAGCCGACGGTTTCGCCGGGGGCCTCGCCCAGCGTCTGCGCCATGCGTTCGGCGGCGGAGCGGGCGGCAAGGCGGCGCGGTTCCAGCATCAGGATCTTGCCCTCGATCTGCGGCAGTAGCGCCAGCGGCACGCGGGTGGTTTTCCCTGCGCCCGGCGGGGCCATCAACACCACGCGCCCGGCGGCCTGCAGGGCCTCGGTCAACTGGGGCAGAACATCATCTATAGGCAGCTGTGGCGTGAACATGGCCCCTTATGCGACAAACCCCCGCCGGCGAAAAGGGGGTGACATTTCGCCCGTCTCTGCGCGCTGTCCGGGGGCGGCTGGGTCTGGACATCGCCCCCTGCAAACGGGCAAAGATAGCGGCAAGACGCCTGAGATCAGCGGAGGGGGAGAGAGACATGGATATCGAGCAGCTTTCCAAAGAGGTGATCGCAGGCAATCGCCGGGCTTTGGCGCGGGCGATCACCCTTGTCGAAAGCGCCCGCGCCGATCACCGGCAGCAGGCCATCGCCCTGATGGAAGCCATCGGGCGATCGGGAAAGCAGGCGTTGCGACTGGGGCTCTCGGGGACCCCTGGTGTTGGCAAATCCACCTTCATCGAAAGCTTCGGTATGATGTTGATCGGCGCAGGGCTGAAGGTTGCGGTTCTGGCCGTCGATCCGTCTTCGACGCGCTCCGGCGGCTCCATTCTGGGCGACAAGACCCGCATGGAAATGCTGTCACGGGAGCAAAACGCCTTTATCCGTCCCTCACCGTCGCAATCGGAACTGGGCGGTGTGGCGCGCCGCACCCGCGAAGCTGTCGCCCTGTGCGAGGCCGCAGGCTACGACCTGATTCTTATTGAAACCGTCGGGGTGGGGCAGTCGGAAACCGTGGTGTCTGAAATGTCGGATCTTTTCCTGCTTTTGCTGGCGCCTGCGGGCGGCGATGAATTGCAGGGGGTGAAGCGCGGCATCATGGAAATGGCGGATCTGATTCTGGTGAACAAGGCAGATGGCGATCTGAAGGCCGCGGCCAATCGCACCTGTGCTGATTATGCGGGCGCGCTGCGGCTGTTGCGCAAACGCCCGCAGGACCCCAAGGACTTCCCCAAGGCGATGACCGTTTCCGCGCTGGAAGACAGTGGGCTGCGCGAAGCCTGGTCGGAAATGCAGGCGCTCATTGCGTGGCGCCGGGAAAACGGATTCTTCGATCAGCGCCGGGCCGAGCAGGCGGAATACTGGTTCGGGCAGGAAATCCGTCTGGGGCTTTTGGGGCAGCTGGAAAAGGAACCGCTGAAATCCATGATCCGGGATCTGGCCAAACGCGTGTCCCTCGGGGATATGACCCCGGGACATGCGGCGGCGGATGTGCTGGCGGCCCTGCAGCATGGCTGAGATCAGGGCTTGACGATTCTTCCTGGATCGCCTATGCACCGCGAACTGAATTTTGGGCGCTGTCCTTGGGCGGTGCCTTTCTCTGTTGAAATCGGGTTTTGCGGCTCTTAGCGGTGTTTTCGGACTTGCGTCCAAGGGCTGCTCGCGTCATATCAGGCGCCGATCAAGACAGAATGAGTCTTTAAGAATTGCGGGGGCGTTATGACGCTTTCGCCAGTGAAACGAGGATAAACCCATGTCGCGCCGTTGCGAACTGACCGGTAAAGGCCCGATGACTGGCAACAATGTCAGCCACGCCAAAAACAGAACCCGCCGCCGTTTCCTTCCGAACCTCAACGATGTGACGCTGATTTCGGAAGCCCTCGGTCGCTCCTTCAAACTGCGTATCTCCGCAGCTGCCCTGCGTTCCGTTGACCACCGTGGTGGTCTGGACGCCTTCCTTGCGAAAGCCAAGGATGAAGAGCTGTCCGCGAACGCTCTGAAAATCAAGAAGGACATCGCGAAAGCTCAGGCTGCCGCTTAAGTCTTTATTGACGTCAGAATTGCAAGCCCCGCAGGTGTAAGCCTGCGGGGCTTAGCATTTTGCGCTTGGCTGCGGCGCTGCCGGTCTGGTCCGGAGACCGCGACAGATCGCGCGCAGGTTATTTTTCTGCCTTTCTTTTGATCACAGCTGCGGTAAGCTGTGTCACGATGACGAAAACGCGCCCGATATGGACCCTTATGGTCGCGCTGCTTTTGCTGGTCACGTCGCAGTCCATGGCTGTGACGCGCGGCACGATGCGCGATGCGGCGGGTCATATGGTGCTTTGTACCGGTACGGGGCCGATTGCCGTTGCCATCGACAGCAACGGGGAACCGATCAGCCCGCATCATATCTGTCCGGACACCATCTTCGGATCGGTCGGCTGGCTGTCAAATCCCTTCGTTCTGGACAGCCCGCGGCGCACCGAACTGGACGCAGGTTTCGCTGTCGTCTCCTTGATCTCTGTCGCCGCGGATGTGCCGGCGCAATCCGCGCGGGATCCGCCTGTGATCTGAAGATTTCCCTTTCAGAACTGACCACAGACAACAGGATGATACATGTCTTTTAAAACGACTCTTCTGGCCGGGCTTGCCGCCTGCGCCTTTGCTCTGCCAGCCTTCGCTGACATCACGATTGAAGACGCCTATGCCCGCTCTGCCGGGGCTTCGGCCAAATCCGGGGCCGCGTTCTTTGTGATCCGCAATACGGGTGATGAAGCCGACCGACTGATCGATGCTCATTCGGACATTTCCAAGGTGACCGAGCTGCACACCCACAAGGACATGGGCGATGGCATCATGAAGATGATGCGTGTGGAGGAAGGCTTTGAAGTGCCGGCTCAGGGCACGCATGCGCTGGAGCGCGGTGGTGACCACGTGATGATGATGGGGCTTCTGAAGCCGATGATGCAGGGCGACATCGTCACCGTGACGCTGACCTTTGAACAGGCGGGGGACATCACGGTTGAGATCCCCGTCGATCTTGAACGCACGCCGATGAAGGGCATGCAGCATGGCAAGATGGCCAACTGAAGCTGTCTGGAAATCGCATTTCAAAGGCACGCTTCGGCGTGCCTTTTTTCTTGCAAGCCACGAAAAATGCCCTAGATGACGGTTTCAGTGAGACGGAAAATTTCTGCCCGGCCCACGTCCTTTCTGACATATGAAGAGATTGATCATGTTGAGCGTCTATGCGTTCCCGGAGGCGTTTTCTCCTGCCGAATGTGATGCCATTGTCCTGCTGGCTGGCGAGGACAGTTTTGCCGATGCCGGGTTGGTCAAGAAACAGTCCGATCACAATCTACGCCGTGCGGATCTGGCCTGGCTCGATGAGCGCGAGGGCGGTGAGTGGATCATGGAGCGGATCATGCAGCTGGTGGCCGAGGCCAACCGCAGCCATTTCGATTTTGCCCTGACTGAGTTTGGGGAAAGCCCGCAGATCGCGCGCTATGGCGCGGAACGCGAAGGCCATTTCACTTGGCATGCGGATATCGGGGAGGGGGCTTTGGCCGCGCGGCGCAAGCTGACCATGGTGGTGCAACTGTCCGACCCAGACAGCTACCTGGGCGGGGTGCTGGAGTTGCAGCCCGATGCCAATATCCGGGCCGCCGACCGGCGCAAAGGCTCTGCCGTGCTGTTTCCCTCCTTTGTTTTGCACAGGGTGACGCCGGTCACATCGGGGGAGCGGTTTTCACTATCTACATGGGTGCACGGTCCGGCGTTTCGCTGAAGAAGCTCCGGCGAGGGGGCGGGGTCATTCCCCCAGCACCTCGGACACCCAGTCGGGCACCACGGTGCTGGCCGGGCCGGCGCGGACCTCATCGAACAGCCCGCCTGAGGCTTCCAGATTCAGCTCCAGTGTGCGCAGCCCCAGCTGACGCGCCATCTGGCTGAAGCCCGCCGCCGGGTAAACGACGCCCGATGTGCCGATGGATACGAACAGGTCGCTGTCTTCCAGAGCCGCCTGAATGCGGTCCATGTGATATGGGATTTCGCCGAACCAGACGATATCGGGCCGGGTCGTCGCTGCGCCGCAGGCCGGGCAGGGGTCGGTCACGGCCATCTCCATGGGGGCGGCCCAGCGATGCCCGCAGGAGGCACAGAGCGCGTCCTTGAGCGCCCCATGCATATGGATCACCTCCCGTGCGCCGCCGCGTTCCAGCAGGTCGTCCACATTCTGCGTGATCAGATACACGGGAGCGTCATTTTCGGCCTGCAACCGCGCCAGTGCCTGATGTGCAGGGTTCGGGGCGGCCTCGGCGGCTTGCGCGCGCCGCATGTTGTAAAACCGCTGAACAAGTTCCGGATCGCGCTGAAATGCTTCGGGGGTGGCCACATCCTCGATCCGGTGATCTTCCCAGAGCCCATCGGCTGCGCGAAAGGTCCGCAGGCCGCTTTCGGCGGACAGACCTGCGCCCGAAAGGATGAAAATCGCTGTCATGTCAGGGCCTCCCATGCCTGTCGCCATATGGCCTTAACCTGCAGTTTGTGCGCCCCGCTGACAAGGTGAAAGCCTTTTGCATTCCCTCTGTGAAAAGCTTTAGGGTGGCGACGAAAGGGAGGCCTCATGTCGAAAATTTTGTTTGTATGTCTTGGCAATATCTGCCGCTCGCCGACGGCTGAGGCCGTGTTTCGGAGCAAAATGGCGGCGGCGGGGCGCGAGGTGATCGCGGATAGCGCGGGCACCGGGGACTGGCATGTGGGGGAGCCTCCTTACGGACCGATGCAGCGCGCGGCGGCCCGGCGTGGTTATGATCTGTCGGCTCTGCGGGCACGCCAGATCCAGCCTGCGGATTTCGACCGCTTTTCGCTGATCGTGGTGATGGATGAGGCCAATCGCCGCGATGTCGAACAGTTGCGCCCGGCTGGCCATGTCACGCCGGTGGTGCCGATGATGCGCTATGCGCCGGACACGGGCGTCGCGGAGGTGCCGGACCCCTATTTTACACGCGATTTCGATGCCGCGCTGGATTTGATTGAGCAGGCCTGCGACGGGTTGATAGCTGCGCTCTGACGGTTGAGCACGGGTCAGACGCGCAGCCAGCGAAAGGCGCGTTTCAACTCCGCTGTTCCGTTGCGATCGTACCAGCGCCCATGGGCCAGTATGACCTTCTCCGGGGCCCAGCTGAGGACCTCCTGCATGACGGCGCGGGCCTCCTTCTTGCTGCGAAAGCTTTGCCGCATATCCGCAGGAGCCTTGCCGTCCGGGTCGAGAATCCCCGCAAGCCGCATGAAAAAAGCTTTCACTTTTCCAACTTTTCGCGCCTCGAAATTCTCGATCAGATCGGTCAGAATGAGTGTTTTCGAACCTTCGTGGAAAAACACCACCTCATGCAAAAAGCGGTGACCGCGCACCAATCGCTGACGCAGCTCCGTGGCATATCCGGCAGGGGAGTCATCGCCAAGAACGGCATGATCGGGGAAGGGGACATCGAATTTTATGGCGCGTTCCTTCACCCCAGGGGCGGCCAGAACTTCGGCCTGTGGAAAGCGTTGATGCCAGCTGTCAATGGACAGGTAGTGGATCGGGTTGGGCGCGATCAGCCAGCGCACTATCCCCAGCTCTGCCAGTTCCGCCAGCAATCCGTCATCCAGGGCAATGGGTGAATGCAGCCAGAGCGCGTCGCCCTCAGGGGTCTTGATGCGGACCACGGTCATGCGGGTTGGAAAGGCGATGCCGTAAAACGACACGGCAGGGCCGTCGGCAATCCAGATGTCCGGGCCGACGGGTTTCAGGGTGTTGAGGGGGGGATAAAGCCCACTGTCCGCGCAGTTCTGTGCCACGTGTCAGCTCAGCCGCAGTATTGCGAGGCGGTTTCTCCAAAGGCTTTGTAACGCCGCCAGAAGCTCTCATGCGAGCTGTTGTCGGACTGGCGAATGTCCTGAGCCTTTTGTGGATCTTTGAAGAATTTCGCGGCCTGCCGCTGGTCCCCGCGCGACAGTGTCAGATCGGCGACCTGCTGAATGCAGCCGCAGAGGGCACGGTTGTTGGCGGCCCGGTCCGAGGACAGGCAGGCGCGTTCGATTGTACCTGCGGAGGCGCCCAGCGGGGTGAGCGTGGCGGATGCGACGGTGGCGATGGTCGCCAATGCAATCAAGGGTGTTTTCATCTGTACTGCCTCGTCTTCAGTGAGTGGTCCCGTTTTTGTTACGGTCACCGCCTCTGATGAAGGGCGCCGATGTGCAGGATCCATGAACGTGAGTCTATATGCGTAGAGCATGCCGAAAAAAAACAGCTCTGGCAATTCTCCTATGGATCCGGGCGCGCAGGTGAGCGGTGCGGTGCCGATCTGGAAGGGGATAGAACGCACTGGCGCTCTGGGCGCCAGGTTTTTATGGTGCGGCGACACAGGTCGGGCCGGGAGAGACGAACAGAATGCGTATGGATTGGGAAAAGCTGCTGGACACCACCTTGCTGTGCCAGAGCGACAGGGATGAAAAACCCAACCGGCCGAATTATGCGCAGGATTATGATCGGCTGGTATTTTCGCTGCCGTTTCGGCGTCTGGCCAACAAGACTCAGGTGCATCCGCTCTATGCCCATGACCATGTCCACCACCGGCTGATCCATAGCGTGGAAACCAGCAGCGTCGGGCGCTCGCTCGGGATCGAAGTGGGGCAATGGCTGGAAGACGAAGGGCATATTGCGCCGGGTCAGAAACATGTTGTGTCCGGCGTGGTGCAGGCGGCCTGTATCGCCCATGACATCGGCAACCCGCCCTTCGGGCATTCCGGCGAGGCAGCGATTGGAGCGTGGTTTGCGCAGAATTTCGCGCAGGCCCATCCGTTTTTCGATGCGATTCCCGAGGGCGTCCGTTCGGAATTCGAAAAGTTCGAAGGCAATGCCCAGGGGTTTCGCCTGATTTCGCGGTTGGAAATGTACCGTAATGAGGGCGGTATGCGGCTGACCCATGCCGTGCTCGGGGCCTTCACCAAATATCCGGCGCTGGCCCGGACCAGTGCCCGCGCGAAAGAGCGTGAGGGGCGCGGGGTCTATAAGGGGCTGTCGAAATTCGGCCTGTTCAACTCCGAATTGCCGCTGTTTGAACAGGTGGCAGAGCGCACCGGCCTGATTGAAGAAGCGGAAGGCGCGGACCGCTGGTGGCGGCGGCACCCGTTGGTGTTCCTTGTCGAAGCGGCAGACGACATTTGCTATAATATTCTCGATCTCGAAGACGCCTATGTGTCCGGGGACCTGTCCGCCGCGCAGGTGAAGGATCTGCTGAGCCCCCTCTTTGGTGGCAGCAACCGGGATTTCACAGGGGCACCTGCGGGCGAAGAGATCGCCTATTACCGCGCCCGCGCCGTCGGGGCTTCCATCGCCGCCTGCGTCGAAGCCTTTGAGCAGCAGTATGATGCCATCATGACCGGGCAGTTTTCCGCCTCTCTGATCTCAAGATCTGCGGTCGCAACGGACTTTGATGAAATCGAAGCCGTGGCCCGGAAACAGATTTTCACCGCCCCGCGCAAGACGAAGCTGGAAGTAACCGGGCGCAATATTTTGCACAGCGTCCTGACCGGGCTGTTGCCGATATACGAGGACTTGCGCGCCTGTGGCTGGCAGAAATACGCACTGTCCGACTATCACCGCCAATTGGTCTCGGCCGCGCAGATCGATCTGCGCGATGTCGTGGATGAATATACGGCGCTGCACAGCCTCGCCGACTTTGTGTCGGGGATGACCGACCGATATGCCCTGCGCATTCACGAGATGATCACTGGGCGCATGGGTTAGGTGTGTGGGGCGGCTGCTTGGGGCTCGGAAATTCTGGCGCCAAGGTGCCATCGGGTCCATAGAGCCCTTGCCATTCGCGCGGTTTGCCCCCATAGAAATCGGTCAAACACCAAGCTTTGAAGGCCTTCCATGACCGAGCTGAAAAACATCCGCAACTTCTCTATCGTGGCCCATATCGACCACGGCAAATCGACGCTGGCCGACCGGCTGATCCAGTTGACCGGCACGGTGGCAGAGCGCGATATGAAGCAGCAGATGCTGGATGCGATGGATATCGAGCGTGAACGCGGGATCACCATCAAAGCCAACTCCGTGCGGATCGAATATCCGGCCAAGGATGGCGAAACCTATATCCTGAACCTGATCGACACGCCCGGACACGTCGACTTTGCCTATGAGGTCAGTCGCTCCATGCAGGCCGTCGAAGGCTCGCTGCTGGTTGTCGATGCGACCCAGGGCGTCGAGGCGCAGACCCTCGCCAACGTTTATCAGGCGATTGACGCCGATCACGAAATCGTTCCGGTCCTGAACAAGATTGACCTGCCAGCGGCTGAGCCAGAGCGGGTCTGTGAGCAGATCGAGGATGTGATCGGCATCGATGCCTCTGACGCCATCGAGATTTCGGCCAAGACCGGCATCGGCATCCCCGATGTGTTGGAGGCCATCGTCACCCGACTGCCCGCCCCAAAGGGCGAACGCGACGCACCGCTCAAGGCGATGCTGGTGGACAGCTGGTATGACCCATATCTGGGCGTTGTCGTGATGATCCGGGTCATCGACGGCGTGGTCAAGAAGGGCGAACAGATCCGGATGATGCAGACCAAGGCGACCTATAAGATCGACAAGCTGGCGGTGCTCAAACCGCAGATGGTCGACATCGCCGAATTGGGGCCGGGCGAGATCGGCATCTTCACCGCGTCGATCAAGCAGGTGCGCGACACCAAGGTCGGCGATACGATCACCCATGAGAAAAAGCAATGTGCCGCGCCGCTGCCGGGGTTCAAACCGTCGATCCCCGTGGTGTTCTGCGGGCTCTTCCCGGTCGACGCCAATGATTTCGAAGACCTGCGTGCCGCCATTGAGAAACTGCAGCTCAACGATGCTTCCTTCAGCTCTGAAATGGAAACCTCTGCCGCGCTGGGCTTTGGCTTCCGCTGTGGCTTCCTCGGGCTGTTGCACCTTGAGGTGATCCGCGACCGGCTGGAGCGCGAATATGATCTCGATCTGATCACCACGGCGCCCTCCGTGGTCTATAAGATCTACATGAAGGACGGCACGGTCGAAGACCTGCACAACCCCGCCGACATGCCCGATTTGACCCATGTCGACCACGTCGAAGAACCGCGCATCAAGGCTACGATCATGGTACCGGATGAATATCTGGGCGATGTTCTCAAACTCTGCCAGGACCGCCGCGGCATCCAGCTGGACCTGACCTATGCCGGCACCCGCGCCATGGTGGTCTATGATCTGCCGCTGAACGAGGTGGTCTTTGACTTCTACGACCGGCTGAAATCGATCACCAAGGGCTATGCCTCTTTCGACTATCAGTTCACCGAGTATCGCGAAGATAATCTCGTCAAGATGCAGATCCTCGTGAACGACGAACCGGTGGATGCGCTGTCGATGATGGTGCACCGGGACCGGGCCGAAAACCGGGGCCGGGCCATGTGCGAAAAGCTCAAGGAACTGATCCCTCGCCACATGTTCAAAATCCCGATCCAGGCGGCCATCGGCGGCAAGGTGATTGCCCGCGAAACCCTGTCTGCGCTGCGCAAGGACGTGACCGCCAAATGCTACGGCGGCGACGCCACCCGTAAGAAGAAACTTCTGGAAAAGCAGAAGGCGGGTAAGAAGAAGATGCGCCAGTTCGGCAAAGTGGAAATCCCGCAGGAAGCGTTCATCAACGCACTCAAAATGGATAACTAACTTTTTCGGGCTTGCCCGCATTATGGAAAGCCGCCCTTTTTAGGGCGGCTTTCGCTTTTAAGAGGCGTGAGTCGGATATGCCCGCTAGGGTTGATTTGTTTTTCGACTTAGACACAATGGTACTTAAAATGGAAAATGAGGGGATTTAGTTGTTCGGAAGAAAACTTGAGCCAAGCGATGTCTTTACGCCCAGGTCACATGATGTGAATTCAATAATGTATATCAACCGTCCTGAGCATGAAGATGCGTTGCGTCGTGCAATCAAGACAAAATACAATGTTGTTGTCTTCGGTGACAGTGGCTGCGGAAAATCATGGCTCTATAAAAAAGTCTTTAAAGATGACAATGTCTTTTACGATGTTGTTGATTTTAGTGGCGCTGTGACAGCCGATGACGTTGACCTGAAGCTTTTGGAAGCCATTTCCGATTTTCAAGACTGGGCTGAGTTTGAAAGAACAGAGACGGGAGACGCGTCACTGGGGGCTTTGAAAACAAAGCTCGGATACAAAGATGCGACAAAGTGGAGAAAGATCGATAGTAGTCCTTTTCTTCAGTTGTTAGCGCATATTAGAGCCGCAGCGGGGCGACGAAAGTCTTTTTTAGTCCTTGAGAATCTTGAGTACGTGCTTGATCAACCCGAAGTCGTAAAACGTATACAGCTCATGCTATTGGCTTTAGATGACCCTACTGCCGGTGAATTGGGCGTGCAACTCTGTTTGGTCGGAGTGCCGTCCGAAATTAAACAAATATTGTCCGATGGAAATAAATTTCAGACTATTTCAAATAGGGTGTACGAAGTCCCTGAATTAAACCGTATGGAGAAGAAAGAGGTGGAATTACTTGCTCGACGTGGTTTGGAGCAACAGCTTGATTTCACTATTGAGAGTCCAACGTTTTGCTATTCAAAGATCGCCTTTGTTACTTATCAAATACCTCAATATGTACATGATGTTTGTCTCCACGTGGCGTTACGAGCCGAAGACGCCTACAACATTGTCAATCCAGATGTAATTGAGGATGCGCTGGGGGATTGGTTGAAGGCCAATGCTCGTCAGAGCACAGAGTTCATTCGAAATTGGGTGATGAACGACAGATCTAAACACAGAACAAAAGCTAAAATCATTTATTGTATCTCCCGTTTGGAAAAACACTTTTTTACTTCGGAAGACATTGTTGAGTGGTTGGATAAAATCTTTCCAAAAATGATGGCGGAAAGACGGCCGCAAGTGCTGAGAGCATTGCGCTCCTTAACCGAAGGTGAGCAACGACTGCTTAAGTGTGACGCTGAACGTAGGCTTTTTCGTGTTGCGACGCCTCAGATCCGCTCCTCATTGTGGATTGGTCTAAGGCTTAGAGGTGAGGAAGTAAGTATTAAAACTGGTGAATAGGCAAGGCGGATTTAGAAAGGCTCCGTTGGAGCCTTTCCTATGCGACCGTTCCTCACATCTCACTCTGCACTTCCCGGCTTTCTTGCGAAATGGCCGAGCCGGCTTTGGAAATGTCCTGCCCCGCGCCTTCGACGGTTTCACAGGCGGCAAGCGACAGCAGGACGGCGCCGAAGATAAATGCACGTTTCATGTCAGATCTCCTTTTCGTTCAATCAGGTGTCTCGATTTACAGACCTAACGCCTGTGGTCCGTGAAAGGTTCCCGGGCAGGTTGAACGGGGCGCCGGGCGGGGGCAGGCGCGGGATCAAGACGGGGCCAAATACGGGCGGTCAAATGAAATGGCGGACGGCTGGTTGATGCCGATCAAAGCGGTATCGGGGAATCATCTTATCTTCACATCGACGCGCTTGAATATATGGAGTGAGAGCCATGAACCGCCTTGCGGGGATCCTGTTTTCCCTGATTTCGACCACATTGATGGGCACCGCCGTCGTGGTGGCGCTGACCATCGGAAAAGACACGTTGCAACCCATTCTGGTGTCCGCGGCAATCGGATTTCTGATCGCCATCCCTGTGACTTGGGTGATTGCCAAGAAGATCACCGAAGAGTTCTGATGCCGGAACCGGGCGCGCTCAGGGCCGCGCGTCCATCGCCTCCATCCAGGCGCGCAGGGCGGCTTCGAACTCTCGTGGCTTTTCGGCGTGCAGCCAATGTCCTGTGCCCGGGATGGAGGCAAATTTTGCCTGTGGAAACAGCGCTTTGGTTTGCTCGCGGTGGTCGCGGGCGACATAGGTGCTTTCGCCGCCCGACAGGAAAAACGCGGGGCCGTCGAATGATCCTGTGATGTCGGGGAAGCCGGTGATTTTCGGCATTTCCTGTTCCAGAACATCCAGATTGATCAGCCAGCGCTTTTCCTTGACCACAAGGCTTTGCAGTAGAAAGGCACGGACGCCGGGGTCCAGAACCTCGCGGGCCAGTTGCCGGTCCGCGTCCGAACGGCGTTCGACCTGTGACAGGTCGAGGCCCCGCATGGCCTCGATCAGCGGCGTGTTGTCATGGCTGTAGCTGATCGGGGAAATATCGGCCACGATCAGCGATTTGATCAGCTCGGGCCGGGTGAGCGCCAGCACCATCACCGCCTTACCGCCCATGGAATGCCCCATGACATGCAGCGGGCCGTGCTCGGCAACGAGCGGTTCCAGAACCTCGGCCAGATCTCCGGCCATGTCTTCATAACTCTGGGTCGCAAAGCGCGGGCTTTCGCCGTGGTTGCGTTGATCGACGGAGACGACGAGGCGTTGATCGGACAGCCGTTTCGAGATCACCCCCCAGTTGCGGGCGGAGCCGAACAGGCCATGGACGATCAAAAGGGGCGCGCGGTCGGTCGGATGACCGTTGAGGACGGTATTGAGCATGGGCTACAGATAGCGCCTTGGCCCGCCGCAGCAAAGTCCCTAAAAGAGCCCTATGACCCACTCCGTGACGCACAGATCCGAAGAGCTTGCCACGCTGATGCGTGAACGACTGGGCGTGCGTCTGGGCGACGGCTTTGAGGCCAAGGTCAGACATGCCGGGCGTCGGCTGCCACGCTGGGCGCGGCGTCAGGCGGCAGTGATCGTCGAGGCGCTGGCTCTGGAAACTCATCCGAAGCTCGCCCAGCAGGTGGATCAGCGCAAGGTGAACAAGGCTTTCAAGGATCTGCGGTATTTTCTGGAACGCCAGGACCCCAGGACCCGGCGCAAGAATCGCATTCTGGATCTGATTGCGGCCATCGCCTTTGTCATTTTCGTGACCATCGGGCTGGTGCTGGCGGTCATGGTGTGGCGCGGTCTGGTGTGATTGCGGCGGGGCAAAGCGCCTCACGCTGGACCAGTGTCACCGTGACGAAGCTGACGTAGAGCAAGAGATACCACGATCCCATCTTGGAAAAGCCGACCATGTCTCCGGCGATCTGGCCGTTGTAAAGCCAGATGCGCGTGGCCGTTCCGACGTTCTCCGCGATCCAGAGGAAAAAGGCAGACAGGGCTCCGGCCAGCGGCATGGGCATCCAGTGCCATTGCCCGATCCGGAGCCACACACGGGTGCGCGCGTAGAGGATGAGCGAGGCGGCGAAAAGACCGATTCGGATGTCTGGGCCGAAGTGATGGGTGAAGAAATTCAGATAGATCGCCGCAGCAAACAGCAGCGTTGCCCAATAGGGCGGATAGGGTGCGAAGCGCATGTCGAAAAGGCGGATGGCGCGAGCCATGAAGCTGCCGACCGAAGCATACATAAAGCCGGAAAACAGCGGCACCCCACCGATTTTGATCAGCCCGGCGCCGGGATAATCCCAACTGCCCATGTGGAGCTTGAAAATCTCCATGACGGTGCCGGTCAGGTGAAACAGCAAAATCACTTTGGCCTCATCCAGCGTCTCAAGGCGAAACAGCAGGAACAGGATTTGCAGTGCCAGCGCATAGGCCAGCAACGCGTCATAGCGGGCGATCGGCCAGGCATCGTTCCAGATCCCGTTGGTCACCAGCATGGCGATCAGCAACAGCCCGCCAAACAGCGACGCCCAGCCCATTTTCACCGTGAACATGATCAATTCGGTGAGGCTGTGGGGCAGCCGCGTGCGCAGCCAGTCGCCCAGTCGGCGTTCCAATGAGGTGGGATGTGGCATGAACCCGGCCCTGATCGCAATTGTCTATGAAAAAGGGGCCCGGAGGCCCCTTAGGTGTTCACACTGTCTGAAAATTACAGATTGGGATAGAGCGGAAATTTCTCGCAGAGGGCTTCGACCTCGGCTTTCACCTTGGCTTCGACCTCGGCGTTGCCCTCTTCGCCATTGGCGGCCAAGCCGTCGATCACTTCGACGATCCAATCGGCGATCTGGCGGAACTCGGCTTCACCAAACCCGCGGGTGGTGCCCGCCGGTGTGCCCAGACGCACGCCAGAAGTGATCATCGGCGGTTCCGGATCAAAGGGGATGCCGTTCTTGTTACAGGTGATATGGGCGCGTTCCAGAGCGGCCTCGGTGATCTTGCCGTTCACGCCTTTGGGGCGCAGGTCCACCAGCAGGACATGGGTGTCGGTGCCGCCGGTGACGATATCGAGGCCACCTTTCATCAACTGATCGGCCAAGGCCTGCGCGTTGACGATCACCTGTTTGGCGTAGGCTTTGAATTCGGGACGCAGCGCCTCACCGAAGGCCACGGCCTTGGCAGCGATGACATGCATCAGCGGGCCGCCCTGAATGCCGGGGAAGATCGCGGAGTTCACCTTTTTGGCGATTTCAGGATCGTTGGTCAGGATCATGCCGCCGCGCGGACCACGCAGGGTCTTGTGCGTCGTGGTGGTGGCGACATCGGCATGGGGGAAGGGCGAGGGGTGTTCGCCACCGGCGACGAGGCCGGCGAAGTGGGCCATGTCCACCATCAGATAAGCCCCCACGCTGTCCGCGATTTCGCGCATCTTGGCAAAATCGACCTGACGCGGGATGGCGGAGCCACCGGCGACGATCAGCTTGGGTTTGTGTTCGTTGGCCAATTCCTGGATCTCGTCATAGTCGATCCGCTGGTCTTGCTTGCGCACACCATATTGGACCGCGTTGAACCATTTGCCGGACTGGTTCGGTTTTGCGCCGTGGGTCAGGTGACCGCCTGCATCGAGGCTCATCCCCAGGATCGTATCGCCGGGCTGCAGGAGTGCGGTGTAGACACCCTGGTTCGCCTGCGAGCCCGAGTTCGGCTGAACATTGGCGAATTTGCAGCCAAACAGCTCCTTGGCGCGGTCACGGGCGAGGTTTTCCGCGATGTCCACGAATTGGCAGCCGCCATAGTAGCGGCGGCCCGGATAGCCTTCGGCGTATTTGTTGGTCAGGACCGAGCCTTGCGCTTCCATCACGGCGGCGGATACGATGTTTTCCGAGGCGATCAGCTCGATCTCGTGACGCTGGCGACCGAGTTCTTTGGTGATAGAACCGAAGAGTTCGGGATCGCGGTCAGAGAGGCTTTCAGTGAAGAAGCCGGAATCACGGACATTGGCAGTCATGCTATGCTCCTTGGCAGCAGGGGAGTGTCGCGGCTGTCTTAGCCATTCTGTTACATTTCGGAAACCCTCATCGGCCACATAATCATGTTGAAATACGTGCTCAGCGCGGTTTCTGGCACCGTAGGGTTTCCGATCTGCGTCCAAACGGGGCGCTTTGGCACGGGGTGTCACTATGGTGACAAAGGGCGGGCGCACGCAGCATCGGCGCATCTCTGCCGTGACGGCGGGTCGCGTGTATCCCGCATGACGCCCGGCGTGAAAATGCGTGTAATCTGCCGAAGCCTTTGATAACCAAAAGTCCAGCGTCCTCGTGACCCGTTATATGAGAAGTTCGGACAGATGGTGAAAATCGCCTTTACCGCCAGCGATGCACAGATCTCGCAACGTGCTCTGGAACGTCTGCAGGCGCGCTATGCCGCCGTGCCTGTTGAACAGGCGGATGTCATCGTGGCACTGGGCGGCGACGGCTTCATGTTGCAGACGTTGCACGGCACGATGCATCTGGATGTTCCGGTCTACGGCATGAATTGCGGCACTGTCGGCTTCCTGATGAACGAGTTTCACGAAGAGGCGCTGGTCGAAAGGCTGCGCGATGCCGAAGAAGAGGTCATCAACCCGCTCACCATGGTCGCAGGCGGCGAAGATGGCGTGGAACACAGGGCGCTGGCGATCAACGAAGTGTCGTTGCTGCGCGCCGGGCCGCAGGCGGCCAAGTTGCGGGTGTCGATCGACGGGCGTGTGCGGATGGAGGAACTGGTCTGCGATGGCGCACTTGTGGCGACGCCAGCCGGGTCCACGGCCTACAATTATTCCGCGCGCGGCCCGATTTTGCCGATAGGTTCGGATGTGCTGGCGCTGACTGCCATGGCGGCCTTCCGGCCCCGGCGCTGGCGCGGTGCCTTGCTGCCCAAAAGCGCAAAGGTGCGTTTCGACGTGCTGGAGGCCAGCAAGCGTCCGGTGATGGCTGATGCGGACAGCCGCCATGCAGGCAATGTGCTCTGGGTCGAGATCGCCTCGGAACCGGGCGTTGCGCACCGCATTCTGTTCGATCCGGGCCACGGGCTGGAAGAACGCCTGCTGCGCGAACAATTCGTCTGAATTTTTGTGGTGATATCGTTCGGGCGATGGGGACCTTCTTAGCCCTTGCGCGACGTGCGTATCGAAATGCCCCAGTTTTCCAGCTTGCGATAGATGGTCGATGGCGACACATCCAGCACTCGCGCAGCTTTGGGGATGGAGCCGCCTTCGCGTTCGATGGCGGCTTCGATCGCGTGGCGTTCGATCTCGGCAAGGCTGCGCCCGGCAAAAGGATCGTCTGCGGCAGGAGGTGCGGGCATCTGGATCACCGGGGGGATGTCGGTGATTGCGGGTGATTTCGGCAGCGGTGTTGCCACATGCGGGCGCAGGTAAGGGGGCAGGTTGTCGATGCTCACCGTCTGATCCTGATGCAGGATCACGATGTTCCACAACACGTTCAGCAGCTCACGTATGTTGCCGGGCCAGTCATGATCCAGAAACACCGCTTTCACCTCAGTTGAAAGTGTGCGGAAATCGCGTCCTTCTTTGGCGCAGAGTCGGTCGAGTTCGATTTCGGCAATCTCGATCACATCCAATTTGCGCGACCGCAGGGGAGGCAGGTGCAAAGGCACGACGTTGAGGCGAAAGAGCAGATCGGCGCGCAGGTTTCCGGCGCGCATTTCGGCCTTGGGATCGGGCGTGCTGGTGCAGATCAGGCGGAAGCCCTGGGCCGCTTCGGCAGGGGATTCTGGTTCGGTGCCTGTTACGCTTTCGAACGGCGGCAAATTGTGGTCGCGCAGGGTGGTCAGTAAGCGCCCCTGCACGTCGGGCGGCAGGGCACAGACTTCATCCAGCACCAATGTGCCGCCCTGTGCGTTCCGGATCGCTCCAGGGATTTCAGCGTTTCCAAACAGCTCTGCCTCAATGCAGTCGGCGCTTGTGGTTGAACAGTCGAGCTTGACGAAGGGACCGTCGCGAAAGGCCGAGCGGTTGTGGATCGTCTGAGCGGTTTTCACTTTGCCGGTCCCGCTTTCGCCGGTGATGAACACCGGGGCTGAGGTGCCGGCCACTGCGCGGATCAGGCCGTGAACGGCCTGCATGGCCTCTGAAGACCCCCAGTGCCCGTCAAAGGCAAAGCCGATATCTTGCGGGGTGGGATGGCTGTCACGCAGTTGCGGCCCGGACAGGGCAGCTTCCACCGTCGAAATCAGTCGCCCGGGGTCCAGCGGTTTGGTGACGAAATCGACAGCACCGTGCCGGATCGCCCGGACCGCGCGCTCGACCGAGGCGAAGGCCGTCATAGCAATCAGCTTGATCTTGGGATCAATGCGTTTGAGTTCCTGAATCAATTCCAGCCCGTCGCCGTCGGGCAGCACCAGATCGACGAGACCCAGAATAGGCTTGGACGTTTTGATGCGGTAGAGGGCTTCGGCCTGGGAGCGTGCCGTGAGCACGGGGTGCCCGGCTTCTTCCAGCGCTGCGGTGAAGAGGGATAAATGCGTTTCCAGATCGTCCACGACAAGGATTGGTTGCTGGGGCATGAATTCCTGCTTTGTCATTTTAAGGCTCAAAAAATAATGTGCGTTCAATATGGGCGATATACTGACGAAGCCGTTTGAGTCCCGCAAGGATATCGTTGATCTGAGTTGTGCGGGCGGCTTGCGACAGGGATTGCGCCTCTTGGAACGCTATTTGCGCATAGGCGGTGGCGAACAGGCCGGCGAGACTATGGGTGGCGCGCTCGATGTCCCGACGTGCGTCAGATGACAGTGGTGCGATGGCCCGTTTTTCTGCAAGCGCCATATGGGTTTCCAGATCCCGGCGAAGCTGGGCCAGAAAATGCCGTGCTGCCTCGCGGGGCAGTTGCGCCAGGAGTGTTTGCAGCTTCTCGCTGTCAAGGCCGCTATCCAGAGGCGGCGGGCTTTTCAACAGGGCGCAGTGCAGCAGATCTTCGATCAGATCGCGCAAGGCGGTGCGGGGTGGAAAGGGCTTGGGCAGGATCGCAGCCACACCGTTGTCACGCAGGCGCTTTTGGATTTCAGGGTGAAGATGGGCTGAAATTGCCACGATCGGCGGCAGGGGCACTTGTTCCTGTGTTAGTATCTTAAGGATCTGAAGGCCGTTCAGAACCGGCATCTCCACATCGAGAAAGATCAGGTCGAAACTCTGTGACATGCTGCGCAGCAGGGCCAGTGCATGGGCGCCATCGGGCGCGGCGACGACTTGCAGGCCAAGGGTTCTGAGATGATGTGTCAAAAGCGTGCGCAGCGGGGGGCTGTCCTCGGCCACAAGGGCGCAGGGTTGTTGCGCCGGGGCGGGGTAGTCCTGAGCTTCGCTGGGGGCGCTGGCTTCGGTCTGGGTGCCAGCGGGGGCCAGCGGCAAGGTGATATGGATTTCGGCCCCGCCGTCTGCGGCGTTGCGCAGTTGCAAACTGCCTTGCAGGCGCCGTGCTACCTCATGTGCGATGTGCAGGCCGAAACCGGATCCGCCCTGTCCTGCGCCCAGTGGAATATTGGAGTTCACATAGTCGAAAGACCGAATGTGATCGGGGAAGCCGGAGCCGTGGTCGCGTAACCGGATCTGCAGTTGCATATTCGGCAATGCTGTCTGGCAGTCGAAAGACAGTTCTATGTCGCCTGTCTGCGTGTGTTGCAGTGTGTTCGAGATCAGGTTGGACAACAGGCGTTCCATGGCAAACATATCAATGTCGGCCAGTTGCGGCAGTTGCTCCAGCCCGTCGACGCACAGCTGGCGTCCCAGGCGGTGGGTGATGCCTTGCCAGCGTGTTGTCAGCTCTGTCAGCTTTTCTTGCAGATGTTTCGTCTCTGTCGGACGTGTCGGGAGTGTCGAATCTGGAAAAATCAGGGTTGCCGCTTCGCGCAGCAGCCAGCCCAGATGGCCATTGGTCTGCGACAGGTTTTGCAGTTCCTTCGAGATCGCCGGATCGGCAATCGATTCCTTGAGATGTTCAAGAGCGGCCTGCAATTCGGAATAGGTGGCGCGAATGTCATGAGACAACAGGGAAACGCGGCCGGGGTCGGCGATGTCGAGATGGGGAACGTCCGTCTCTTTGCGCGTCAATAGTGTCTCCTTGTCTGCGGGATGTCCCCACGCCTCGTCGAAACATCTGTGATGCCGCCACGTGGTTCTTGGGCAAGCCAGAAAATCACGCGCCCGATCATGACCATCATAACCGGACGCGAGAGATAGAACAGGGGGAACCTTAGGTTAGCCTTTGGCGTAGCCAAGTCCCTGCAATGCATCCTTGATTTCGTCGAGGATCGCCGGATCGTCGATTGTGGCAGGCATCTTGAAGTCCTGACCGTCGGCGATTTTGACCATGGTGCCGCGCAGAATCTTGCCCGAGCGTGTCTTGGGAAGACGGTCCACGACGCAGGCCAGTTTGAAAGCGGCAACCGGGCCGATTTCGTTGCGCACCGCGGCGATGACTTCTTTCACGATGGTCGCGTGATCACGGTCGCATCCGGCGTTCAGGCATAGGAAGCCGAGCGGCATCTGGCCTTTCAACTCGTCAGAGACACCGATCACGGCACATTCGGCCACGTCGGGATGGGCTGAGAGCACCTCTTCCATGGCACCGGTCGACAGGCGGTGGCCTGCAACGTTGATGACGTCATCGGTGCGCGCCATGATGTAGACATATCCGTCTTCATCCTTGATGCCCGCATCGCCGGTTTCATAGTAGCCTGGGAAGGTGGTGAGGTAGCTTTTTCTGTAGCGGTCTTCCGCATTCCACAGCGTTTGCAGCGTGCCCGGGGGCAGTGGCAGCTTGATCGCGATGGCGCCCAGTTCGCCGGGTTCGACCGGGTGGCCGGCCTCATCGAGAATGTCGATATCATAGCCAGGCATGGCCATGGAGGGAGAGCCGATTTTGATCGGCAGTTCTTCGATCCCCAGCGGGTTGGCCGCGATCGCCCAGCCGGTTTCGGTCTGCCACCAGTGATCAATCACCGGCACGCCGAATTTCTCCTGTGCCCATTTGATCGTGTCGGGATCGGCGCGTTCACCCGCAAGGAAAATGGCCTGCAGGTCGTGCAGCTTATAGCGTTTGATCCATTCGCCGGTCGGGTCTTCGCGTTTGATGGCCCGCAAGGCGGTGGGGGCGGTGAAGAAGGATTTCACCCGCTGGTTCTGGATGATGCGCCAGAATACGCCTGCGTGCGGCGTGCCGACAGGCTTGCCCTCAAAGACAATGGTCTGCGCGCCTTTGATCAGTGGCGCGTAGCAAATATAGCTGTGCCCGACGACCCAGCCGACATCGGAGGCCGCCCAGAAGCGGTCACCCACATCGATGTTGTAAATGTTCTTCATCGTCCAGTTCAGCGCCACAAGATGGCCGCCAGTGGAACGCACGACGCCTTTCGGCGCGCCGGTGGTGCCGGAGGTATAGAGGATATAGGCGGGGTGGTTGCCCTCGACCGGAACGCACTCCGCCGGTTTCACGCCGTACTGGAAACCGTGCCAAGAGAAATCCCGCCCTTCGATCAGCTTGGCCACTTCTTGTTCGCGTTGGAAGATCACGCAGAATTCGGGTTTGTGGCTGGCCTGTTCGATGGCGTCGTCCAGAAGCGGTTTGTAGTGAACCACGCGGTTGGGTTCGAGACCGCAGGAAGAGGCAATGATGGCCTTGGGCGTGCAATCGTCGATGCGCACCGCCAGCTCGTGGGCGGCAAAGCCGCCAAAGACCACCGAATGCACCGCGCCGATGCGCGCGCAGGCGAGCATGGCCTCAAGGGCTTCAGGGATCATTGGCATGTAGATGATGACGCGATCGCCCTTTTCGACCCCGCGCATTTTCAGAGCGCCGGCGAGAGAGGCCACGCGGGCCTGAAGCTCCCTATAGGTGATGCCCTTGGTGGAATGGGTGATCGGGCTTTCATGCATGATCGCCAGTTCATCACCGCGCCCGGCCTCCACATGGCGGTCTACGGCGTTGTAACAGGTGTTCGTGAGGCCGTCGGAAAACCATTCATAGACGGGGGCATTGTCGTCAAAGAGCGCCTTGGATGGCTTTTTGTACCAATGCACCTCTTCGGCGGCCTGCATCCAGAAACCGTCGGGGTCTGCTTTCCATGCATCATAAACGTCTTTGTATGCCACTTGCTGCGTCCTCCTCGCTGACATGGCGTGTTTGGCGGGGGCAGTGCTTTTTTGCAATGCAGCTATGCTGCGATGGAATGTCACTGTCGCCAATCACGGGGGCGATGCTCGCTCTGGCAGTCTTGTTACCAGAGGCGGTTAAAAATGTTTATATAAATTTCGCAAAGGACTGCAGAAAACTACTTTGCAAACCCTTGTTTTTACATATCATGTTGCAAACTTCCGGGGTCTTGTTTCGGTGCGATTGCAAAGTTCTTTCTGCGTGGGGCTCTGAATGGGTGGGCATGGGGAGAGGGTAGGACGCAAAAAAAAGGCGCCCGAAGGCGCCTTTTCGAATGGGGTGTTTTTTTGCGTGGGCTTAGCCGTAATGCGCCACCGGTGTGCCTGCGATGGCGGACATGTTCAGGAGGCCGCGCGAGGTGATCGAGGGGGTGACAATATGGGCGCGGTTGCCCATGCCCATCAGGATCGGCCCGACCTCCAGTCCGCCCCCCTTGGTCTTGAGGATGTTGCGCACCCCCGAAGCCGCATCGGCAATGGCAAAGACCAAAGCGTTGGCCGGACCTTCGAGGCGGGAATGCGGGAAGTTGCGCTGGCGCAGATCCGGGGTCAGGGCGCTGTCGATATGCATTTCACCTTCATAGGCAAAGTCACGCGGTTCGCTGTCCAAAATCGCCAGCGCTTCACGCATATGGCGCCCGGTCATGCAGGGCAGGTTGCCGAATTCGCTGTGCGAACACAGGGCTATATTGGGCTCGATCCCGAAGCGGCGGATGTGGCGCGCAGTGGCGGTCACTGTCGCGGCAATCTGTTCCGGCGTCGGTTCGGTGTGCACATGAGTGTCCGCGACGAACAGGGGGCCATCTTCGAGGATCATCAGCGACAGCGCGCCAACTGGTTGCAGCTCCTTGGTGCCAAGGATCTGAGTGACATAGTTCAGGTGCCATAGATATTGCCCGAAGGTGCCGCAGATCATGCTGTCGGCGTGGTCCTGTTGCACCATGATTGCACCGATGGCGGTGGTGTTGGTGCGCAGGATCGCCTTGGCCAGATCCGGCGTCACGCCCTTGCGTTCCATCAGCTTGTGATAGGCCTGCCAGTATTGCTTGTAGCGGCTGTCGTTTTCCGGGTTCACGATTTCGAAGTCGACGCCGGGACGGATCTTCATCCCGGCCCGCTCCGCGCGCATCGCGATCACCTCGGGGCGACCGATGAGAATCGGCTTGTCGGTGGTTTCCTCGATCATCGCCTGCGCTGCGCGCAAAACGCGGTCGTCTTCGCCCTCGGCAAAGGCAATGCGGCGTTCCGCCTGCGAGGCGGCGGCAAAGACCGGGCGCATGATGAGCGCGGATTTGAACACCGAATGGTCCAGCGCGTCCTTATAGGCCTTCATGTCGGCAACCGGCTTGGTCGCGACGCCGCTTTCCATCGCGGCCTTGGCCACAGCCGAGGCCACGACGCCCATCAGGCGCGGGTCAAAGGGTTTCGGGATCAGGTATTCCGTGCCAAAGGTCATGCGCTCGTCCTGATAGGCGGCGGCGGCTTCGGCGCTGGTGGTGGCGCGGGCGAGGGCGGCGATGCCTTCGATGCAACCGATCTGCATCGCGTCGTTGATCTCGGTGGCGCCGACGTCCAGCGCGCCACGGAAAATGAACGGGAAACACAGGACGTTGTTCACCTGATTGGGATAGTCTGAGCGCCCGGTGGCGATGATCGCATCGGGGGCAACCTTTTTCACCTCATCGGGCATGATCTCCGGTGTCGGATTCGCCAGCGCAAAAATGATCGGCTGCTTGGTCATCTTCTTGATCATCTCGGGTTTCAGCACGCCGGGGCCGGACAGGCCGAGGAACATATCGGCGCCCTCGATCACCTCGTCGAGCGTGCGCAGATCCGAGTTTTGCGCAAAGGCCGCCTTCTGTGCGGTCATATCCTCTTCGCGGCCCTCATAGACCAGCCCGTGGATGTCGCAGAGCCAGACGTTTTCACGTTTCACACCGAGTTTCAGCAGCATGTTGAGGCAGGCAATCCCCGCCGCGCCGCCGCCGGTCGACACCAGTTTGATGTCTTCGAAATTTTTGCCGGTGACGCGCAGGGCGTTGGTGGCTGCGGCTGCGGCGACGATGGCGGTGCCATGCTGGTCGTCATGGAACACCGGAATGTTCATCTTTTCGCGGCAAAGCTGTTCAACAATAAAGCAGTCAGGGGCCTTGATGTCTTCCAGATTGATCGCCCCGAAGGTCGGTTCCAATGCGCAGACGATCTCAGCCAGCTTTTCCGGATCGCTTTCATTCACTTCGATGTCGAAACAGTCGATGTTGGCGAATTTCTTGAACAGGACGGCCTTGCCTTCCATGACCGGTTTCGATGCGGCGGCCCCGATGTTGCCCAGACCGAGCACGGCGGTGCCGTTGGTGACGACAGCCACAAGGTTCCCGCGCGAGGTGAAGCGGCTGGAATTGGTGGGGTCGGCCTTGATTTCAAGGCAGGCCTCGGCCACGCCGGGGCTGTAGGCGCGCGCAAGATCGCGGCCATTGGCCATGGGTTTGGTCGCACGGATCTCAAGCTTCCCAGGTTTCGGGAATTCGTGATAGTCCAATGCGGCCTGTTTCAGGTTTCTCTCGCGGGTGTCCGTCGCCATGGGGGCTTCCCTTTCTTGGTCCTGATCTACGTTTTGGCTGTTAGTTTAGCGTTAAACTAAAAAAGAACCTAACGTCATTTCGGCTTGCCATGCCTCTACGCCCCCTATGGTGTGTCAGGCAAGGGGAGTTTCGGCGCGCGGCCTCAAACTTTAGCTATGTTAGCGCAAACAGTGGTCGCGAGGCCCTAAGTTTCGGCAGGCTTGCGCCGATTGTGCCAAAGCGGTGGGCAAAGCGGGGCCCTCGGCGCGATCCGGCTTGCATCTTGCGCGCCTCCGACGCAGTTTTGACTAAACCGTCAAAAACGCCGCCATCTGGTGCGGCTGCGAGCAGGGAAAGGAAATAAGAATGACATTGCTGGACGAGGCCAAAAAGGCCCAGCCCAAGGCCTATGCGCCCTATTCGAATTTCCATGTGGGGGCGGCGCTGCGGGCTGCGTCGGGCGCGGTTTACACCGGGGTGAACGTTGAAAATGCGGCTTATCCGGAAGGCACCTGTGCCGAAGCCGGAGCCATCGCAGCGATGGTCCTGGGCGGGGATACCAAAATCGCGGAAGTGGCCGTTGTGGGCGACAGCGATGAACCGACACCGCCCTGTGGTGGTTGCCGTCAGAAGCTGCGCGAATTTGCCGATCCATCCGTGACGGTCACCATGGCCTCACGCACCGGAAAGGTACTGCGTATGACGGTGGCCGAATTGCTGCCCGGCGCCTTCACCACCGATTTCATGGATTGATCCTGTATGGACGCGCGCTGGGTGATCGAAAAACTGCGGGACCGTCAACCATTGGCGGCAGAGGACCTGCGCTGGTTTGCAGCGGGGCTGGCGTCGGGCACGGTGTCGGACGCTCAGGCGGGCGCTTTCGCCATGGCGGCGCTGCTCAATGGCATGGCGGATGATGAACGGGTGGCGCTGACGCTGGCCATGCGCGACAGCGGCGATGTGATGTCATGGGACGTTCCGGCGCCGGTCATCGACAAGCATTCCACCGGTGGGGTCGGTGACTGCGTGTCGTTGCTGCTGGCACCGGCGCTGGCGGCGCTGGGAGCCTATGTGCCGATGGTGTCCGGGCGGGGACTGGGGCACACCGGCGGTACGCTGGACAAGCTCGAAGCCATTCCCGGCCTAAAAACCGAAGTCAGCGAAGACCGGTTTCGTGAGATCGTGGAACAAGTCGGCTGCGCCATCGTTTCTGCCACCGGTGCGATCGCACCTGCGGACCGGCGCCTTTACGCGATCCGTGATGTAACCGGCACGGTGGAAAGCATCGATCTGATCACCGCCTCGATCCTGTCCAAGAAGCTGGCCGCCGGGCTTGAGGCGCTCGTGCTGGATGTAAAATGCGGCTCCGGTGCCTTCATGGCCAGACCACAGGATGCGCGTGCTTTGGCGCAAAGTCTGGTGACAACGGCCAATGGCGCGGGCTGCAAGACCTCGGCGCTGATCACCGATATGAACCAGCCGCTTTGTCAGTCGATGGGCAATGCGCTGGAGATCATGGCGGTGATGGAGGCGCTGACCACGGGCGAGGTGGACAATATTCTGTGTGATGTGACCTGTGCGCTGGGGGGCGAATTGCTGGTTCTTTCCGGGCTGGCGGAGGATCTGGAGTATGCGCGCTGGTCGGTGCGCGACACGCTGACCGACGGCTCTGCCGCCGAACGGTTTGGTCGGATGATCGCCGAACTTGGTGGACCGGCGGATTTTGTCGATCACTGGCGGGACCGCCTGCCCTCGGCCCCGGTGGTGCGCGATGTCCGGGCAGAAGGTCCCGGATATGTTCAAAGCATGGACGGCCATGCGCTGGGCATGACAGTGGTGCATCTGGGCGGGGGGCGTCTGCGCGGTGACGACCGGATCGATCCGGCGGTGGGCCTGTCCAATCTTTGTCAGCACGGCGAGTGGATCGAACGCGACAGTCTGCTTGCCACCATCCACGCCCGCAGCCCGGAGGAAGCCGACCGTGCGGAAGCCAGCCTTCGGGCTGCAATCGAAATGGGGGAAGCCGCGCCGACGGCTTTGCCGCTTGTATATGAAAAGGTCGAAAAATGACGCGTGCGTTTCTGATTGTGATGGATTCTGTCGGTCTGGGCGGCGCGCCTGATGCCGATCGCTTTTTTAATGCCGGGCGCCCGGATGTGGGCGCCAATACCATTGCTCATATCGCGCAGGCCTGTGCCGAGGGCCGTGCCGAAGAAAGGCGCAGCGGTCCATTGCATCTGCCGAACCTGTCCGCCCTTGGGCTCGGGGCGGCGATGGCGCATGC
Source organism: uncultured Celeribacter sp. (assembly GCF_963675965.1). Lineage (NCBI taxonomy): Bacteria > Pseudomonadati > Pseudomonadota > Alphaproteobacteria > Rhodobacterales > Roseobacteraceae > Celeribacter > uncultured Celeribacter sp. The sequence goes on from NZ_OY780935.1 coordinate 3,001,134, forward strand.
GACGTCAGATCCCGCGCCGGGGCTGGAAGCCGCGCCACAGGGCCTTTATGGCGTGGCCGCCGAAGTGTCACCGGGCAAGGATACGCCCTCGGGTCACTGGGAACTTGCCGGGGTGCCTGTGCCGTGGGACTGGCATTATTTTCCGAATGAACAGCCGTCCTTTCCGCAGGATCTGATGGATGAGACCGCCGCGCTCTGCGGAGCGGGCGGCACGCTGGCCAATTGTCATGCCTCTGGCACCGAGGTGATCAAAACCTTCTGCGCCGAGCACATCCGGACCGGCTGGCCGATCATCTACACCTCTGCCGACAGCGTGTTCCAGATCGCCGCCCATGAGGAACATTTCGGTCTCGAGCGTCTTCTGAAGCTCTGCGAAGACATCGCGCCGACGCTGCATGCGATGAAAATCGGTCGTGTCATCGCCCGTCCCTTTGTCGGCTCGCCGGAAGAGGGATTCACCCGCACGGGCAACCGTCATGACTATGCCATCGCTCTGCCCGCGCCAACGCTTTGCGACTGGGCGCAATCGGCCGGGCGGCGGGTCTATGGGATTGGCAAGATTGGCGACATTTTTTCGATGCAGGGCATCGACGAGGTGCGCAAGGGTACGGACGCGGTTCTGTTCGATCACCTGTGCGACGTGATGGAAGAGGCCCCGGATGGCGCGTTCACCTTTGCCAACTTTGTCGAATTCGACAGCCTCTACGGTCATCGCCGCGATGTGTCGGGCTATGCGCGCCATCTGGAATGGTTCGACAGCCAGATGCCGCGCCTGTTTGAACGCGTTCGGCCCGGGGATCTGCTGATTTTCACAGCCGATCACGGCAATGACCCGACCTGGTTCGGCACCGACCACACCCGCGAAATGGTGCCGGTTCTGGGATATGGGCTGGGGCTGAAGCCGATCGGGGCCGTGGCCTACACGGATGTCGCAGCCTCGATTGCCGATCATCTGGGAGTGCCCGCTGAGGGGCCGGGAAGGAGCTTTCTGTGAGCGTTACGGATTTGCCGAAAATCGAATTGCACATGCATCTTGAGGGGGCTGCGCCGCCTGCCTTTGTACGTGGGCTTGCGGCTGAGAAAAAGATTGATATCTCGGGCATTTTCGATGCGGAGGGTGGCTACAAATACAAAGATTTCTGGGATTTTCTCAAGGTCTACGAAGCGGCCACCTCGGTGTTGAAAACGCCGCAGGATTATTACCGGCTGACGCGGGCGGTACTTGAGGAAAGCGTCGCTTCCAACGTGATCTACACCGAGAGCTTTCTGGCCCCCGATTTCTGTGGTGGCGGCGATGTCTCGGCCTGGCGCGACTATCTGGCGGCCATCGAGCAGGCCGCAGAAGAAATGGAGCAGGAGGCGGGCATCGTGATGCGCGCCATTCCCACCTGCGTGCGCCATTTCGGTCCGGACAAGGCGCGGAAAACAGCGCTCTGCGCGGCGGAAACCGCAGGGCGGTTCGTGACCGGGTTCGGCATGGGTGGTGACGAAGCCATGGGCAAGCAGGGGGACTTTGCCTATGCTTTTGATATGGCGCGAGAGGCCAAGTTGCAGCTGACCAGCCATGCCGGTGAATGGGGTGGGCCCGAAAGTGTGCGCGAGGCGCTGCGCGACCTGCGGGTTGCGCGGATCGGCCATGGCGTGCGGGCCATCGAAGATCCGGCGCTGGTCGATGAACTGGCAGAGGCCGGCGTCGTTCTGGAAGTCTGCCCAGGGTCGAATGTGGCTTTGGGTGTTTATCCCAAATGGGCCGATCATCCGATTGCGCAGCTGCGCAGCCGTGGGGTAAAAGTGACTGTCTCGACCGATGATCCGCCGTTTTTCAAATCGACCATGCGGTACGAGTTTGATCGCCTGGCGGAGACCTTTGGCTGGGAAGCCGACGATTTCAAAGATTTGAATGCGGTCGCGCTTGATGCGGCCTTCTGTGATGAGACGACCCGCGTGGCGGTCGCAAAGAAACTGGAGCGAAACGATGCTTGATCACCTGACGATTGTGACCCACCCGCTGGTCCAGCACAAACTGACCATTATGCGTGACAAGAACACCTCTACCGCGGTGTTTCGCCAGTTGCTGCGCGAGATTTCCCTGCTTCTGGCCTATGAGGTCACGCGGGAACTGGAAATGACCACCAAGCACATCGATACGCCGGTGATGCCGATGGATGCGCCGACGCTGGATGGCAAAAAGCTGGCGCTGATTTCGATCCTGCGCGCGGGCAACGGGTTGCTGGACGGCATTTTGGAGCTGATCCCTTCGGCTCGTGTCGGCTTTGTCGGTCTTTATCGTGATGAAGAAACGCTGCAGCCGGTCGAATATTACTTCAAGGTGCCCGAAGATCTGGGGGACCGTCTGGTGATTGCTGTCGATCCGATGTTGGCCACTGGCAACTCTTCGGTTGCGGCCATCGACAAGCTCAAGGAAGCCGGGGCCAAGAACATCCGTTTCCTGTGCCTTCTGGCCGCACCCGAGGGGGTCAAACGCATGGAAGAGGCGCACCCGGATGTGCCGATCGTGACGGCTGCTGTCGACGATGCCCTGAATGAGCACGGCTATATCCTGCCCGGGTTGGGCGACGCTGGCGACCGGATGTTTGGAACGAAATAAGACATTTCTGCTCTTAACAGCGATTCGGTTCTGCGTTAGGCTCCCCACAATATGTTGTGTGGAGCCATAGAATGCCCGCTGTAAGAACGATTTCCCTTGTGGCACTGTTGGCCATGTCTGCGGCTTTTGGGCCTGTTGCGCTGCCTGCGGCGGCGCAATCCTTGCGCGATACCGATCATCCCGCCGAATTCCCGCCGACGTCTTTCACCGGGACGCAATATGTCGACAGCCGTGGCTGTGTGTTCGTGCGTGCAGGTTATGGGGATGCGGTGCAATGGGTGCCGCGCGTGACGCGCGATCGCCGGGCTTTGTGCGGGTTCAAGCCGACGCTGTCCGCGACCCAAGAGGCGCTGCCGGTGATCCCGGATCCGGTTGAAGCCAAAACGGCGGAGGCCGCGCCGGTCGCCGCGCGTCCTACCACACCCACGCCGAAAGCCGCCGCGCCTGCGCCTTCCGCGCCGAAAGTTGTCACGACGACGGCGCTTGCGACGCCGAAAGCGAAGGCGCCAGCGTCGCAGCCCCAGCGGGTCGCACCGGCCCCGGTTGCTCAGCCTGCTGCGTCGCGTCGCGATGTGGCGGTTGGGACTGCGGTAGGGGAAGCGGGTTGCGTTGTCAGCTCAGCCGCCGGTCAGGTGCAATGTGATAGCGGTGCAACCTATGTGCTCAAACGCCTGCCTGCCGGTGTCACGGTGCGTACGGCCGATGGCCGTCAGATCACGACGGATGCGCCGACGCTCGTGCGCATCCCGGTGCCTGCACCTGTGACGAAGACACCCAATGTTTCCACCAGCCTTTCAGCTGGCGCGCCGTCTCCTGTTGTCCCTCGGGTGTCGCCCAATGTCGCGCCAGTCGCACCAGAGGGCTGCGGCATTCTCGGAGAGAACGCGCGGCAATATATGACGCCGGGCAGTCGCTATCCTGTGCGCTGTGGCCCACAGGCGGTGCATCCCTCGACCTCGGTGCAACGGCAGGGGGCCAGCTTGCGCGGAACGAAGAATACAAATGTCGCGCAGGCCTTCGTGCCCTCGCCCGTGCCGGTCCAAATACCCGAAGGCTATTCGCGTGCCTGGGATGACGGGCGGCTGAACCCGGACCGGGGGCCGCGGTCGACCTATGGCGATCTGCAGATGGCGCAGGTCTGGACCCCGACAACACCCGCCTACGGGGTGCATGCCCCGCGCAAAGTGTCGCTGTGGGAGCAGGTGCGTTTCGGCGCGCCGTCGAGCCAGAAAGAAGTGCGTATTTATCCGATGGACACGGTGCCCCCGGCCATGGCGGCAGGGCAGCCCACGCGGCTGTCGAGTAAATCCGAGGCCCCGTTGGTGACGCCGAAGGCTGCACCTGGTCCTGCGGCTGAGGGGCTGCGTTATGTTCAGGTCGGGACCTATGGCGATCCCGAGAACGCACGCCGTGCCATAGCGCGTCTGTCCCAGATCGGCTTGCCCGCCGCCTCGCAGGTTCTGCGGCGCAATGGCAAAGCCTACAAAATTGTTCTGGCCGGTCCTTTCGGCGGGCCCGAGCAAACCCTGTCCGCTTTGTCCAGTCTGCGTGGGGCTGGATATGAGGACGCATTCGCACGCAAATAAGCGTTGAGTTACTGAGGCAAACAAAAAAGAAGCCCCCGCATCTGGCGGGGGTATTCTTTTGTCTGGATCCCTTGGGAAATCAAAGGGCGCTGCGGGTCAGCCGCCGCACACGCCCTGAAGCGCGATCCAGTCACTGTCAGACAACACTGGTTGCGGGTTTTCGATCTGGACCCCGTCGGCTTCGATCAGGGGCAGGGTGCGTTCGCCGGTGATGTCGAGGGCATAGGCATAGGGCGCGCTGTGCACTCTGGCGCGGGCGAATTCCGCGATCAGCCCTTCTGTGTCCGGCGTGCTCTGGGGGGCGGTCAACAGGCTTTCGGCATGCGCGTCCAAAGTGCCGGAGGAAATATGGCCGGTGGTCAGCAGCTTGATCGCGCTCATCAGCCCGGCTTCCTGTAACAGGCGTTCCAGCGGGTCCTGTTCCTGAGCTCGTTCGAGTTCCGCCAGAACATAGCCCGCCGCCACATCGGGATCCTCATAGTCTTCGACCAGCGCGCGATTAAGCAGGACGATGTTGCCGGGCAAGTGCTGGGACACGGCCACGCCGCTGGTCACCACGACGATCTTGCCATCGCCTTCGGGGAACAGCCGGTTACGCAGTCGTTCCAAGGCGCGCGCACCATGCACCGTATCGCAGGGCGCGCCCGACAAGCGACGGATCCGGTCCAAAAGCCCGTTGCCGATTTCTGCACGGGTCACGGCAGGAGCGATGACCGCAGTCTGATGGAGCAGCGCGCCGGGTAGCCAAAAGACGCCCAGTCCGACAACCGCCGCGGCGATGCCGCCGTAAATCAGGCCGCGCAACCGACCCGGGCGCGGGCGCCCCCGGTCGATGGCGCGCTGGATGCGGTCAATCGCCTCGTTCATCAAATCGTCGTCGATTTCCAGCTCTTCGTCGGCATCGGCGGCGGGACGATAGCGTGCGGGCGTTTCATCGGGGCCGTTCTGGCGCTCGATGGCGGGTAGGGACCAATGGGTGAGCGCCAGCCCGTTCATATCCGTCAGCGTCAGGGTTGCTTCGCCCAGCGACACGATGACCTCCTGCCGCTGGGTCGCCCCCTCGGGACGCCACAGGCCAGAGGCCTCAAGCCGTTCGAATTCTGTAAGCGCGATCATGCGCGGGCTGCTCGTTCGTTTTTGCACTCGGGGGCAATCTATCGCGGATCATCCGGGGCGACAATCGTTGCGAAGCCGGATAATGTCACGACATGATCCTGTCGCATGACCGTCGCTACATCTTTGTCCATATCCCCAAGACCGGGGGCACGGCGCTGACCCAGGCGCTGGAGGCGCGCGCGACGGCCAGCGACTTGTTGATTGGGGATACGCCGAAGGCGCTGAGACGTCGCAAACGTGTGGCCGCTTTGGCCGAAACGGGGCAGGCGCGGGGGCGTTTGTGGAAACATGCGACTTTGGCCGATCTCGAAGGGCTCGTGGCACGGGAAGAGTTCGCGAAGTATTTCGTATTTACGCTGGTGCGCAATCCCTGGGACCGCATCGTGTCCTACTATCACTGGCTGCAGGCGCAGAACTGGGATCACGCGGCGGTACGCCGGGCGAAAAGCTCAGATTTCTCCGGATTTCTGAACGCGCAGGACATGCGGCGAGGCCTGTCGGTGCCCTCTGGCGCCTATCTGCGCGACGGGGCCGGGCGGGATCGCGGAACGCTTTATGCCCGACTGGAACATCTGGAAGCCGATCTGGCCCCGCTCTGGACCCATCTTGGGTTCGATCTGTCGCCGATTGCGCGGGTCAATGCGTCGGAGCGGGCGCGCGACTATCGCAGCTACTACAGCGCCGAGGATGCTGCGCTGGTCGGGCGTCTGGCGGCGGAAGATATTGCCCGCTTCGGGTACCGTTTCGATCCAGACGGCTGAACACCGCTTTTGGCGTCGAAAGATTTCTCAAAGAAAACGCCCTCCCCGAATGGATCGGGGAGGGCGCGATTTTGCTCTGTCAGCCTTTGACAGGATCAGGCCGCCTTGCTGTCGACGCCGGTGCCGAAACGACCGTAGAAGGTCTCGCTGGCCTCAGCCATGTCGCGCAGCAGTTTCGGTGTTTCAAACCGCGGCCCATGGGTGGCTGTCAGGTTGTCACAGATTTCCACGGCCTTGGCAGCACCGATGATGTCAAGCCAGCTGAACGGACCGCCGGACCAGGGCGCAAAGCCCCAGCCGAGGATCGCGCCGACATCGCCTTCGCGGATGTCTTCCAGCACGCCTTCTTCCAGCGCGCGCACAGCTTCGAGAACCTGTGCCATCATCAGGCGGTGCTGCACTTCATCGAGTTCCGGCTGTACGTCGGCGGTCGGGTATTCTTCGGTGAAGCCTGCCCAGAGCGCGCCGCGCTTGCCCTTCTCGTCATAGTCGTAGAAGCCCGCATTGGCCTTTTTGCCCAGACGGCCCTGATCGAACATCCAGAACACCACTTCGTCCACGGCCTCGTCCGGATAGGCGTCGCCCATGGCAGCCTTGGTAGCTTTGGCGATTTTCACACCCAGATCGATCGAGGTTTCGTCGATCAGCTGAAGCGGGCCGAGCGGGAAGCCCAGCAGCTTGGCTGCGTTTTCGATCAGCGGCAGTTCGACACCTTCAGCGGCCAGACGCACACCCTCGTTGATATAGGGGATGATGCAGCGGTTGGCGTAGAAGAAGCGTTCGTCATTGACGACGATCGGGGTCTTGCGGATCTGACGCACATAGTCGAGCGCCTTGGCCACGGCCACCTCACCGGTTTGTTTGCCCTTGATAATCTCGACGAGAAGCATTTTATCGACGGGCGAGAAGAAGTGAATGCCGATGAACTGCTCAGGACGCACGGAGGCTTTGGCCAGTTCGGTGATCGGCAGGGTCGAGGTGTTGGAGGCAAAAATGCAGCCCTCGCCCACGATCGCTTCGACCTTCTTGGTCATCTCGGCTTTGACGCCGATGTCTTCAAAGACGGCCTCAACGATCAAATCGCAGCCTTTCAGTGCCTCCAGATCGGTGGTGGCGGTGATGCGCGACAGCACCTGGTCTTTCTTCTCAGGGGTCACTTTTTTGCGGGAAATGCCCTTGTCAAGGATCGCTTCGGAATAGGCTTTGCCCTTGTCCGCCGCTTCCTGTTTGACGTCGACCAGCACGACTTCGATCCCGGCATTGGCGGAAACATAGGAAATCCCGGCCCCCATCATGCCTGCGCCAAGAACGCCGACTTTCTTGACCTTCTGATCTGCAACGTCGGGACGGTTCGCGCCTTTTTCCAGCGCTTCCTTGTTGATGAACAGCGACCGGATCATCGCTGAGGACGACGGGTTCATCAGCACGTTGGTGAACCAGCGGGCCTCGATCTTGATTGCGGTGTCGAAGGGCACTTGCGCGCCTTCGTAGACGGCGGACAAGAGCGCTTTAGCGGCCGGGTAAACACCCTGTGTGTTGCCGTGGACCATGGCCGAGGCCCCCACGAAGGTCATGAAGCCAGCCGGATGGTAGGGCGCACCGCCGGGCATTTTCCAGCCTTTTGCGTCCCAGGGCTTCACGATGTCCGCGTCCTTGGCGTTCAGAACCCATTCTTTCGCCTTGGCCATCAGGTCGTCGGCTTCGACGATCTCGTGCACCAGACCAGTGGACTTGGCTTTCTTCGGGTCCAGCATCTTGCCTTCCAGCAGGATCGGAGCCGCCGCCATCGCGCCGAGCAGACGCGACACACGGGTGGTGCCTCCCATGCCCGGGAAGATGCCGACCTTGATTTCCGGCAGGCCGATCTTGGCCTTGGGATTGTCGGCGACGAAGATGCGGTGGCACGACAGCGGCAATTCCAGACCGATACCAAGTGCGGTGCCGGGCAGGGCGGCCGCGACCGGCTTGCCACCTTTGTTGGTTTTCGGATCCATCCCGGCGCGTTCGATCTTGCGCAGGATCGCATGCATGGACATCAGCCCGTCGAACAGGCCCTGGGCCGGGTTGTCGCCAGCTTCATCCCTCATCTTGGCGATGATGTTCAGATCCATGCCGCCGGCGAAATCGGGCTTGGCCGAGGTGATGACGATACCTTTGACGGCGTCATCGGCCAGCGCCTTGTCGACCGCTGCGTCCAGTTCCTGAATGCCTTCCAGCGACAGGACGTTCATGGATTTGTTGGGGATGTCCCAGGTGATAATCGCGACGCCATCGGCGTCTACGGAGTAGTGAAAATCAGTCATAAATCTATCCTCCCCTTACAGGCGCTCGATGATTGTGGCGGCACCCATGCCGGATGCGATGCACAGCGTGGCGAGGCCCGTGCCTTTGCCGGTACGCTCAAGTTCGTCCAGAAGCGTGCCGATGATGATGGCCCCGGTGGCGCCCAGCGGGTGACCCATGGCGATGGAGCCGCCATTGACGTTGACTTTGGAGCTGTCGACATCAAAGGCCTGCATGAAGCGCAGAACCACGGAGGCGAAGGCTTCGTTGACCTCGAACAGGTCGATGTCATTGATCGACATGCCGCTGTCTTTGAGGATCTTTTCGGTCACGGGAACCGGGCCGGTCAGCATGATCGTCGGATCGGTGCCGATCTTGGCGGTCGCACGGATGCGCGCGCGCGGTTTCAGGCCGTATTGTTCGCCGAATTCCTTGTTGCCGATCAGAACGGCGGCAGAGCCGTCCACGATCCCCGAGGAGTTCCCGGCGTGGTGGATGTGGTTGATCTTGGCAAGATGCGGATATTTCATCATCGCGATCTTGTCGAAGCCCGGCATCACTTCGCCCATTTCCTGGAACGAGGCTTTCAGCTTGCCGAGCGCTTCGACCGTGGTGCCCGGGCGCATGTATTCGTCATGGTCCAGAATGGTCAGCCCGTTGACATCCTTGATCGGGACGATGGATTTGGCAAAACGGTTGTCTTTCCAGGCCGCTTCGGCGCGGTTCTGGGATTCGACGGCCAGCGTATCGGCGTCTTCGCGCGAGAACCCGTATTCGGTGGCGATGATATCGGCGGAGATGCCCTGCGGCACGAAATAGGTTTTCATCGCGAGCGACGGATCCACGGCAATGGCCGCACCATCCGACCCCATGGCCACGCGGCCCATCATTTCCACGCCGCCGGCGATATAGGCCTGACCGGCACCGCCTTTGACTTGGTTGGCGGCAAGGTTCACGGCTTCCATGCCCGAGGCGCAGAAACGGTTGATTGCAAGGCCAGGGATCGACTGGTCCAGATCAGAGCCGAGCACGGCGGTCCGGGCCAGACAGCCCCCTTGTTCGCCCACCTGAGTTACATTGCCCCAGATGACGTCTTCAACGGCGTGACCTTCCAGACCGTTGCGCTCTTTCACGGCGTTCAGGATCTGCGCAGACAACCGTGCAGAAGTGACCTCATGCAGGCTGCCGTCCTTGCGGCCCTTGCCGCGCGGGCTGCGCACGGCGTCATAAATATAGGCGTCTGTCATTCGTTTCCTCCTCAAGTCCGGTCCGAAGGGGAGCCGGGCATCATGTCATAAGGGTGTTGCCAGCCGGGCAGGGCTGCGATGCGCCCAAGCCAAGCGTCGATATTGGGCCACTGGGCCCGGTCGAACCCAAAGGGTTCGGGGTAAAACAGATAGCCGCAGCAGGCGGTGTCGGCGATGCTCAGCGAAGATCCGACCAGCCAGTCGCGACCCTCAAGCGCCTGATTGAGCACATGATAGGCGGCTTTCATCCGGCCCTGAAAATAGGCGATCACCTCTTGCGGGCGCTTTTCTTCGGGCAGGAAATTCATCAGAAAACGCGTGGTGCCCGCCTGACCGGACATCTTGGCGTTGTCCCACAGGACCCAGCGCAACACTTCACGCGCGTCCTCGGCTGTGTCGCCGCCGAGTTTGCCGGTTTGCTCGACCACATAGTGCTGGATCGCGCCGGATTGGCTCAGCGTCAGATCGCCGTCGACCAGCACCGGCACTTCGCCCATCACATTCAGCGCGAGATAGGCGTCGGAGCGGGCTTCGCCGTTGAAGAAGTCCACGAAAACCGGCCTCCAGTCATAGCCCGCCAGCGTCATCGTCAGCGCGGCCTTATAGGCGTTGCCGCTTTCGCCAAAGCAATAGAGCTGTGCGGTCATTGTGCCTCCTCCCTCTTGCTTGTCTCTGTCAGGCAGACATGGGGATGAAAGGCGAAGATTTCAAAGCGACTCGCGCAAATCCGCCGAGCCTGCACCGCTGCCGCGCCCGATCGGGTGGGCCGTGCATATGTCGGCGCGGAATGCGTCATCGTTTGCGTTTCTCCAGCTCAGTCGTGAACAGCCGCAAGCGGTGTTCGAGTTTGTCTTGGTCCGTCACGGAAGAGAAGTTCTCGAACAGGAAAGACAAAGCCTCCCCTTCATCGAGTCCCGCCTCCCTCGCGAAACTTCTGAGGCGACGATAGCCATCTTCGGTCATAGAAACAGGAAAACGCCGCGTCATTCTGAACCGTTTCGGCATGTCAAAGCTCCTCGGATTGGTGGGACGTCACGTCACGTAGCCAACGGTTGGGAAAAGGGAGGCTGTCTGTCATGCCGCAAGGGCCTTTCCATAAAAAAAGCCCCCCGCCCGTGGTGCGGGCGAGGGGCCTGTGTTTCGGGTCGGTGTCGACCTTAGAACGCTTCGGCGGGCAAAGTCATCACCGGATCCGCGCCGGATTCGATGCGCTTGAGAAGCGTGCCGGTCATCGGCAGCTGACGTGCCATATAGAAACGGGCGGTGGTCAGCTTGTTCTTGTGGAACTCGGGGTCGTCGGTGCCGTTGGCCAGTGCGTCAAGCGACACTTTCGCCATGCGGCCCCACATCAGGCCGAGGCAGACGTAGCCGAACATATGCATGAAGTCATAGGAGCCAGACAGAGCCGCGTTCGGGTTCTTCATGCCGTTCTGCATGAAGAACATGCCCGCGCTTTGAAGGTCTTTCGAGGCGGCTTTCAGCGGGGCGACGAATTCTTCCATCTCGCCTTCGCCGTTTTCCTTGCAGAAGGATTTCACCATCTCAAAGAAGGCCATGACGTGCTTGCCGCTGTCCTGCGCCAGTTTGCGGCCCACCAGGTCAAGTGCCTGAACGCCGTTGGCGCCTTCGTAGATCTGTGTGATCCGGGCGTCGCGGGTGAACTGGGACATGCCCCATTCTTCGATGTAGCCGTGGCCGCCATAGACTTGCTGGGCGTTCACGGTGGCTTCAAAGCCCTTGTCGGTCAGGAAGCCTTTGAGCACCGGGGTCATCAGCGAGATCAGGCCGTCGGCGTCCTTGTCCTCGGAGCGGTGCGCCTGGTCGATCAGCTGGGCGCCCCAGAGCATGAAGGCACGCGCACCTTCGATGAAGCTTTTCTGATCCATCAGGTTACGGCGGATGTCCGGGTGCACGATCAGCGGATCGGCCGGGCCGTCCGGGTTTTCGGTGCCGGTCACTGCGCGGCCCTGCAGGCGGTCCTTGGCGTATTCCACGGCGTTCTGATAGGCGGCTTCGGCCTGAGCCATGCCCTGCATCGCCACGCCCAGACGAGCTTCGTTCATCATGGTGAACATTGCGCGCATGCCTTTGTGTTCGGTGCCCAGCAGGTAGCCGGTTGCCTCATCGTAGTTCATCACGCAGGTGGAGTTGCCGTGGATGCCCATCTTTTCTTCGATGGAGCCGACGGAAACGCCGTTGCGCTGACCCGGGTTGCCGTCTTCGTCGACGATGAATTTCGGCACGATGAAGAGAGACACGCCTTTGATCCCCTCGGGGCCGCCGACGATTTTCGCCAGCACGAGGTGAATGACGTTGTCAGACATGTCGTGGTCGCCGGCAGAGATGAAGATTTTCTGACCGGAGATCTTATAGGAGCCATCGTCCTGCGGTTCTGCCTTGGTGCGCATCAGGCCCAGATCGGTGCCGCAATGCGGTTCCGTCAGGTTCATGGTGCCGGTCCATTCGCAGGAGGTCATTTTCGGCAGGTAGGTTGCCTTTTGCTGCTCCGTGCCATGGGCCAGAATGGCCGAGGCTGCACCATGGGTCAGGCCCTGGTACATGGTGAAAGCCTGGTTGGCGGAAGAGAAGAGTTCGCCGACAGCGGTACCCATCAGATAGGGCATGCCCTGACCACCGAATTCTTCGGGCATGTCGAGACCCGGCCAGCCGCCTTCTTTGACTTGCTCAAAAGCTTCCTTGAAGCCGGTGGGCGTGGTGATGACGCCGTTTTCCAGCGTGCAGCCTTCCTGGTCGCCCACGGTGTTGAGCGGGGCGATCACATCAGAGGCAAGGCTGCCTGCGGCGTCGAGAATGGCCTCGGTGAATTCCGGTTCCAGATCGGCGTAGCCCGGAATGTCCATTTTGGAAATGTTGAGCACATCGTGCAGAACGTATTGGATGTCTTTTGTCGGTGCCGTGTAGCTGGGCATGACTTTTCTCCCTTTGCTTTGCGCGGAAGGGATCGTTGCCTCACCCCCTGCGCATCATTGCATCGAGCTGCTGTTGGGCAGACCCGATATGTTCCTCCAAATCGGCCATGACATGCAGCAGAGATTTCTTTTGCTCCTGCATCTCCGCAAGCTTTGCACGATACGCATTCAATGCCTCGCGCAATTGCGCCTCGCCGCGATCTTCCGCCGAATACAGATCCAGAAGTTTCCGGATCTCTTCCAGAGAAAACCCGAACCTCTTGCCCCGAAGAATGAGTTTCAGCCGGGCCCGGTCTTTGTGGGTGAACAGGCGCTTCTGTCCCTCGCGGATCGGAAAGAGAAGTTCTTTTGCTTCGTAAAAGCGCAATGTGCGGGGCGTTACATTGAACGCGTCGCACATCTCGCGAATTGTCATAACCTCTTTATTCATTCGGTCGGCTTTCTCCGGTTCTCGTCTGCGCCGATGCTCTAAAAACTGAGCGGCCTGGTCGTCGGGCGAGAAGCATCAAAAGCTTTCGGTCTCACCCTACTCGTATCTGGGACGCCTCTTTAATCGAAACGTGGCGTCACTTCCGGGCTTGAAAATTAACTGGCAAGGAAGTTGTGTTTCGAAATTATTGAGTCGCCCAGTCGAATGCAAACGGTTTGAGGGCGCTGTGTCATAAATGTTGTAATTATTGAATAAATGGCGCTCAAAGCGCTTTTATGGTTTTCGTAAGGGCGCATCCAGCGCGGCAACAGGCTCCTCTAAGCAAGGGCCAAACTGGTCCTGTCCTCAACAGGACGTTACGTCGAAAGCCTGAGAGGCTGGCGTCTCGGCCTTGAGGTCAGCCCGCCACCTGGGTTCGCGCCATTTCAGAGCGCAACTCAGTGAGTTCCGCAATTGCTTTTTCCAATTCCACTTTCTGTTCTTCGAGAGCCAAAAGCTGACGGTCGGCAAGCTCCATAAAAGCTTCGGACTGTGCCTGTGTGCCTTTTTCTTCATAAATCAAAAGCCACTGACGGATTTCCTCCAAAGAGAACCCATAGCGGCGCCCGCGCAGGATCAGCTTCATGCGAGCCACTTCGCGCGGTGTGTAAAATCTGGATCGGCCTTCCTTATCGGGGGCCAGAAGTTCAATATACTCGTAATAGCGCAGTGTCCGCGGGGTCACATCGAATTCCGCGCACATTTCTTTAAACGTGAGACGTTGGTCAGACATGTCTACTCTCCTCACGTCGCATCTAAACGGATGGGTTTAGTTTCGCAACTGTTTTGGTTGAAACCCTGCGCCATGGCGAAAACATAGTAAAGGGGCGCCTTGGGAAGCAAGCTAAGTTTTGCTGTTCCGCCCCTTCGGTTCTTTCTCCTCGCTTCGCGACGTCATCTTGCGACCGGGTCGGGAAAGTGGAGTTTCGGCTTGCAGCGCGCGGGGGAATTTCCATTATGTAATGCATCTTGTTCAAAAGGCCGAATTCACTCCATGAGCGATAAGCAAACCGCCTTTGCGCGGCAATTCATTGAGGCCCTGCCACATTGCGATGCGCTTGGTATGGCGCTTGAGACCATCGGGCAGGGCGAGGCAGAGATCATCATGCCCTATCGTGAGGATCTGATTGGCGATCCAGAGACCGGCGTAATCCATGGCGGGGCCGTGTCTGCGCTTCTGGACACCTGTGCCGGAGCGGCGGTGATGAGCCATCCCAAAGCGGGGCTCGCGACAGCGACGCTGGATCTGCGGATCGACTACATGCGGGCGGCCAAACCAGGGGCCACGATTGCCGCCCATGCCATTTGCTATCATATGACCCGATCCGTTGCCTTCGTGCGGGTCTCGGCCAATGACGGCACCTCTGACGTGCCGGTCGCGGCCGGAACCGGTGCCTTTACCGTGGAGCGAGGAAAGTCATGACACGTCCCAAGCCTGAACCCGTCCAGATCGTCAAGGAACGGCGTGATGCGGCGCTGGCGGCGCTGGTCGCGCATGTGCCCTATGTCCGCTTCATGGGGTTTGAATTCGAACGCCGGGGCGATGAATTGACCGCGGTGATGCCGTTTCGGCCCGATATGATAGGCAACCCGGCGATCCCGGCTTTGCACGGCGGGGCGCTGGCCGCCTTTCTGGAAGTGACGGCGATCATTTCGCTGGGTTGGTCGCTGATCTGGCCCAAGGTGGAAGCGGGCGCAGGTGTTGAGGCGCTGCCGGCCTTGCCCAGGACCATCGATTTGACCGTGGATTATCTGCGCGCAGGCCTGCCGCGCGACGCCTATGCGCGCGCCCAGATCACGCGCGCCGGACGGCGCTATGCCTCTGTGCAGGTTGAGGCCTGGCAGGACAACCGTGCCCGTCCGACGGTGCAGGCCATGGGGCATTTTCTGATGCCCAGCCCCGAGGACGCCGTGTAAGATGCAGGCCCGTGATGTGGATCTGAGCCACAAGCGGGTTCTCAAGATTGCCATACCCATCGTTTTATCGAATGCAACGGTGCCCATTCTGGGCGCTGTTGACACCGGTGTCGTCGGGCAGATGGGGCAGGCGGCTCCGATCGGGGCGGTCGGGATCGGGGCGATCATTCTGGCGTCGATCTATTGGGTGTTCGGCTTCTTGCGGATGGGCACCACCGGTCTGGTGTCGCAGGCGCGCGGCGCCGGGAACACGGGGGAAGTTGCAGCGCTTCTGACGCGTGCGCTGATGATTGCGGCCGGGGCCGGTGTGGCGCTGATTGCCCTGCAGATGCCGGTACTTTGGGCGGCGTTTCAGGTGTCGCCGGCCTCTTCTGAGGTCGAAGGGCTGGCGCGCAGCTATATTGCGATCCGGATCTGGTCCGCGCCCTTCGCCATTGCCATCTACGGTCTGACCGGCTGGCTGATCGCCCAGGAACGCACGCGCGGCGTTCTGGTGCTGCAACTTTGGATGAACGGCCTCAATATCGCGTTGGATCTGTGGTTCGTTTTGGGGCTTGGCTGGGGCGTGCAGGGGGTGGCGATTGCCACTGTCGCCGCCGAGGTGAGCGGAGCTGCCCTTGGGCTCTGGCTCTGCCGGGACGCCTTTGTGGTGCCCGCGTGGCGGGACTGGACGCGGGTGTTCGACCGCGAAAGGCTTATCCATATGGCGCGGGTCAACACCGATATCCTGATCCGTTCGGTCCTGTTGCTGAGCGTCATGGTCAGCTTTACCTTTATCGGCGCAGGGTTTGATGACCGGACGCTGGCGTCGAATCAGATCCTGATGCAGTTCATCGAGATCACCGCCTATGCGCTCGACGGTTTTGCCTTTGCCGCAGAGGCCATCGTCGGCCATGCACTGGGCGCGCGGTCGCGCGCGGCCCTGCGGCGCGGGGCGGGGCTGGCGAGCTTTTGGGGGCTGATGACTTCGCTCCTGCTGGCGCTGGCGTTTGCCCTGTTCGGCGGCGCCATTATCGATGCAATGACGACGGCCCCCGAAGTGCGAGCAACAGCGCGTCAGTTCCTGCCCTGGATGGTCGCCGCGCCGATCCTCGGGCTGGCGGCCTGGATGCTGGACGGGATTTTTATCGGGGCGACGCGGACCAAGGACATGCGCAACATGATGGTGCTGTCGGTGCTGGCCTATGTGCTTGCCGTACTCTGCCTCGTGCCACTTTGGGGCAATCACGGCCTTTGGGCGGCGCTGATGGTCAGCTATCTGGCGCGGGGGCTGACATTGTTCTGGAAATATCCCGGACTGGAAGCCGCCGCAGATCAGCGCGGGGCATAAGCAGGAAGGGAACGGGCGTTAGAGCCAGTCCCCACGCTTTGTGCCGACCGCGTCATTAACGCTGTCATAGCCGTCCTGTTTGAGCAGATCATCCAGACCGCGCGCGATTTTCGGCGCCAGAGACAGCCCGTGATAGACCATGGCGGAATAGAGCTGCACCACCGAAGCCCCGGCCCGAATCTTGGTATAGGCATCCAGCGCCGACGAAATCCCGCCAACGCCGATGAGCGGGATGTCATCGCCCAGATGGCGTGACAGTTGGGCGAGCACGCGCGTGGACTTTTCGAACAAAGGATGGCCGGACAGCCCGCCGACTTCGTCGCGATGTGAAGATTTCAAACCTTCGCGGGACAGGGTGGTGTTGGTGGCAATCACCGCGTCGATGCCGACCGTGCGCGCGACGTCAGCGATTTCCGCTAGCTCGGTAGGATCAAGATCAGGGGCGATTTTCAGGAGAATCGGCACCTCGTGGTCCAGCCCTTTGCGCGCGTCGAACACGCCTTTTAGCAGCGCTTCAAGCGCCTCGGCGCCTTGCAGGTCTCGCAGCTTCTCGGTGTTGGGCGAGGACACGTTGACCGTGGCAAAATCGACGAAGTTGCCGCAATGGGCCAGCACGCGGGCGAAATCGGCGGCGCGATCTTCGCTGTCCTTGTTGGCCCCCAGATTCAGCCCGACGGGAATGTCGGTGCGGTGATGGGAATGGCGGCAGCGGGCCAGACGGTTGGCGATGGCCTCCATCCCTTCGTTGTTGAAACCGAACCGGTTGATTACCGCCTTGTCTTCGGTCAGTCGAAACAGGCGCGGTTTCGGATTGCCCGGCTGCGGACGCGGGGTGGCTGCACCCAGTTCGATAAATCCGAAGCCTGCGCGCGATAGCTGCGGGATCGCCTCTGCATTCTTGTCAAAACCTGCCGCCAGCCCCACCGGGTTGGGCATGTCCAGCCCGGCAAAGCGGGTTTTCAGCCGTGATGATGTGACGGGGCCGGGCAGGGGGGCCAGTCCCGCACGCAGGGCTGACAGAGCCAGCCCGTGCGAGGTTTCCGGGTCAAGTTTGCGCAGCGCGGCCAGCCCGACCTGTTCCAAAAGCGACATGTCAGATATCCTCCGGAAAGATGTGCCCGCTGTCGCCCAGCGGCAAATGGCCCACCTGCTGAATGTCTTCCATCCGCAGGGCGCGGTAGAGATGGGGAAACAGGTCGCCGTTTCGGGAGGGTTCCCATTTCAGATGGGGCGCCATCGTGTCGCTGTCGCAGCTCAGCAGGACCAGCCCGTCTTCGCCGGCAAACCATTTCGCGGCGGTTTCGCGAACCTGCGCGGCGGTCGAGAAATGGACATAGCCGTCGGCCAGATCGACAGGGGCGCCGAGCGTTTCGCCGCCAGCCTGCATGGCCGCCCATTCGGGGGCCCGGAAGATTTTGTAAATCAGCATGAAACCCAGATGCCAGCGCCTGCGGGAATGGTCAATGGGGCTTAATGTCCATCCGCGCAGGACTTTGGCTGTCTGACGTGATCAGATCCAGCGGTGGCAGTGCCGGTGGATGCGTGGAATGATGAAAAACACCATGGCCAAAACGATCATCGGCACCATGACCAGATTGCGCTGCCAGATGCTCCAACCGCCGGTGAGGGGCATCAGAGCATAGAGCAGGGCGGTGACCAGCGGATAGACGCCAAGAAACACGAAGAGGCTGAAGCGTAGCGGGTTGGGTTTGCGGGGTGGGGTGGCTGTGGCGGCGGACATGTGGTATCTCCATCGGAACGGTGCGTTTTCATATATATGAACGATCCGTTCCGATAAGTAAAGGGAGGCGCATGTGTCTGAGGTCACACCCGACCGTGCAACTGTGCAAAGGCGATCGATCGGTGCGCGCCGCAATCCGGCGACAGAGACGGCGATTCTGGATGCCGCAGAGGCCATCCTGACAGAAAAGGGGCCTCGTGGTCTGTCGATGGAGGCGGTCGCGCGCCGGGCCAAGGCCGGAAAGGCCACCCTGTACAAATGGTGGCCAAACCGTGGGGCGTTGCTGATTGCGGTCTATGAACGGTCCAAGGGCGATCACCAGCACCACGATGCCGGGGATCTGGTGGCGACGGTCGCGGCCTTCTATAAATTCGTTTTTGACTTCTGGCGCACCCCGGCCGGGCAGGTCTTTGCGCTGATCATCGCCGAGGCGCAATCGGATGCGGCGGTGGCCGATGCGCTGGCACGGTATCGCGCGGAGCGTCTGGAGGCGCTGCGCGAGGTCGTGGACCGGTCCCGCACCCGTGGCGAACTGTGCGCGGACATCGATTCGAGCGCTCTGGCGGAACTGATCATGGCGGCGGCCTGGATGAAGCTGTTGACCGGCGCGCTTGATGCTGACCCGAAAGCTCTGGCCCAGGCCGTGGTCGGAACCGCAGTTGTCTGAAAACCATGAGGTGCCCGTCATGTAATCGTTGCAAATGGCGTGTGAACAGAATGGTGCGACCTTGCGACTAGGGCTTTGACTCTTCGGTCAACTCTGGGCAGGCTTCCAGGTATCACATTCAACAGGGGGGCAGAAATGCTCAAAAACGTTCTTATGACTTCGGCGACCATGGCGCTTTTGGCGGGCGGGGCACATGCGGACTACGCATTGACGATCCTGCACACCAACGACTTCCATGCCCGCTTTGAACCGATTTCCAAATATGACAGCGGCTGTTCGTCGGAAGACAATGCCGAAGGCAAATGCTTTGGTGGTTCCGCCCGTCTGGTGACTGCGGTCGAAGAGGCCCGTGCGCGGTCCGACAACTCGATTCTGGTAGATGGGGGCGACCAGTTCCAGGGGACGCTGTTCTACACCTACTATAAGGGCAAGCTGGCTGCCGAGATGATGAACAAGCTCGGCTATGACGCGATGACCGTGGGCAACCACGAGTTCGACGACGGCCCGGAGGTGTTGCGCGGCTTCATGGATGCGCTCGACTTCCCGGTTCTGATGTCGAACGCCGATTTCTCTGGCGAAGATCTGCTGAAAGACAAGCTGCTGAAATCGACGGTGATTGAGAAGAACGGTGAAAAAATCGGTCTGATCGGCCTGACGCCGCAGAACACCGACGAACTGTCTTCTCCGGGGCCGAACGTGATCTTCACCGACCCGTCCGATGCGGTTCAGGGCGAAGTCGACAAGCTGACCGAAGAGGGCGTGAACAAGATCATCGTCTTGTCGCACTCCGGCTATCGCGTCGATAAGGAAGTCGCGGCCAACACCACCGGCGTTGACGTCATCGTTGGCGGTCATACCAACACCCTGCTGGGGGACATGGACGGTGCGGAAGGCCCCTATCCGACGATGGTTGGCGACACCGCAATCCTGTCTGCCTATGCCTATGGTAAATTCCTGGGTGAGCTGAACGTCACCTTTGACGACGAGGGCGTGATCAAGGAAGCCGTTGGGGCACCGATCATCATGGACGCGGCTGTGAGCGAAGACGAAGCCACCGTCGCCCGCATCGCCGAAGCGGCTGTCCCGCTCGATGAGATCCGCAACAAGGTTGTCGCCGAAGCTATGGAAGCCATTGACGGTGCACGTGAAAACTGCCGTACGGGCGAATGTCAGATGGGTGTGCTCGTGACCGATGCCATGCTGGACCGTGTGAAGGATCAGGGCATTCAGATCGCGATTGAAAATGGCGGCGGTCTGCGGGCCTCCATCGACGCCGGTCCTGTAACCCAGGGCGAAGTGCTGACGGTTTTGCCGTTCCAGAACACGCTGTCGACCTTCTTTGTCACCGGTGAGGTGATCAAGGCGGCGCTGGAAAACGGTATGGGTCAGTTCGACGATCCGGAAAACGACGGCCGCTTCCCGCAGGTTGCCGGGATGAAATATGTTGTCGAAAGCGGCAATCCGACTGGTGAACGTGTTGTGGACATTATGGTCGACATGGATGGCAGCTGGGAGCCGCTTGAAATGGACAAGACCTACGGGGTTGTCTCCAACAACTACGTGCGTAACGGCGGCGATGGCTACAAAATGTTCATCAACGCCGAGAACGTCTATGACTTCGGGCCGGATCTTGCGGATGTGACCGCAGAATATCTGGCAGAGAACGCGCCTTACAAACCCTATACCGACGGCCGTATCACGGTGAAATAAGGCGGATGATAATGCCAGGGTTCGTTTTCGGACGGCTTTGGTTGCGATGTGCGATGCCCCCGTCCTTTGGCGGGGGCATTCGCGTTTTCTGGCTGGCATGGCGCGCTTGAGGCGGTATTCTGTGGTCATGGACCATCCTCTGATCGATCTCATCAACGCCAAAATCGCGCAGGCCGAGGCTGAAGGCGCCTTTGACGATCTGCCGGGCGCAGGCAAGCCTCTGCCGCGCGAGGACGATCCGGAGAACGCGCTGCTCAACCGGGTGATCCG
Organism: uncultured Celeribacter sp.; assembly: GCF_963675965.1. NCBI lineage: Bacteria > Pseudomonadati > Pseudomonadota > Alphaproteobacteria > Rhodobacterales > Roseobacteraceae > Celeribacter > uncultured Celeribacter sp. The sequence goes on from NZ_OY780935.1 coordinate 3,021,769, forward strand.
GGAAAACGGCGCGGTGCCCGAATTCGTGTTGCTGTCGCGCGAGCTGGAAAAGCTGCGCGCAGAGCTGCGTGACACCGGCGACCGCACGCGCCGCACCGAGATCATGAAGGAAATGTCGCTGATGGACGCGCGCATCGACATGGCGCGCAAGGCGCATCGCTGAACCTTGCCTGTCGTTCGGGCACGACGTTTTGAGTTTTCTTGTGATGCTGCGGTTGCTAAAGGCTTCTCATGTGCGGACGTTTTGCCATTTCCCTGCCGTCGGATGCGATGGCGCAGCTGTTTCAGGCAGCGCCCGCCAATGATCTGCCAGAGCCGCCCAACTACAATGTCTGCCCGACCACGCAGATCCATGTGGTCTATCGTGCCGAGGAGGGACGGCGTCTTGTGCCGATGCGCTGGGGCTTTGTCCCGCATTGGTACAAAAGCGCAACGGATGGCCCTTTGCTGATCAACGCGCGGGCCGAAAGCATCGCCGAAAAACCTGCCTTTCGCACGGCCTGCCGTCAGCGGCGCTGCCTGATCCCGGCTGATGGTTTCTATGAATGGCACCGTCCGGCAGAGGGGGTCAAGCAACCCTGGTTCGTGACCCCGTCCGAACCCGGGCCGATGGTTTTCGCCGGGATCTGGCAGAGCTGGGAAGAGGCGGGGATGCAGCGTCACAGCTGCGCCATCGTGACCACTGAGGCCCAAGGCCGTATGGCAGACATCCATCACCGTATTCCGGTGATGCTGACGCCTTCGATGTGGGCAAAATGGCTTGGCGAAGCGGGCCATGGTGCGGCGCGGCTTATGCGGGCTGCGCCTGATGCGGATCTGTCGTTTCGGCGGGTCAGCACGGATGTGAATTCCAATCGGGCCACAGGGCCTGAATTGATCGAGGATATAGACAGATGATTGACACCCCGCCGCCCTATGTCGAAGGCGTTTCTCCGGCTTTGGCACATATGGGCATTGAAATGACCGGCTGGAGCGCCGAAGTGGCCCGTTTCGAGGCGGATATCACGCCGTTCATGGCCAATCGTTCGGGCATTCCGCATGGCGGGATCTACGCGATGATGCTCGACACGGCGATGGGCTACAGCGGAGCCTTTACCGGCGATGCCGAGAGCAAGATCATGACGCTGACCCTGTCGCTGAACGTCAACTACCTGTCGCGACCAAAGGGCATCCGGTTGATTGCTGAGGGACGCAAGACCGGGGGTGGAGCGCGGACCTTTTTCAGTGATGGGCGCCTGTTCGATGAGACCGGCGAAATGATCGCCACGGCGCAGGGCACCTTCCGGGTTCGTGGGGATCGCTGAGAGCAGGTCGTGCTTCTGAAATAAACATTCTAAAACTTGAATTTGTTTGAGGGGGCTGCTACATGCTCTGCAATATCCTTTCATGATGTTACGGAGCTTCCCGATGTCCATCGACCGCGCAGTCTTCGCCTTTGCAGGCGTTATGGTGATTCTAAGTGTGTTGCTGACCCAATTCGTTCACCCGGCATTCCTGTGGTTCACCGTGTTTATCGGTGCCAATATGTTCCAGTCGGCCTTTTCCGGCTGGTGCCCGGCAGCAAAGATCTTTGCAAAACTCGGCCTGCCTGTCGGCTGCGCCTTTGACAAGAAATAACGTCTCGACCGGTCGCGAGAGGCGCGGCTTCTAAGTGCCTTCGCATCGGTTCGGTTTCCTGCCTCGACCAGAGAGGCGTGTTTCACCTTCGGGGGCCATTGGCTCCCCGGTTTGCGTTTGGCTGCCGTTGCAGGACTGGCGAGGAGCCAAGGCGCCTGGCAAAGCGGGCCGCTCATCGGGCTATGCAGTCTTGGAGAGAGATCCTGGAGCGGGTAGCGGGAATCGAACCCGCACCAAGAGCTTGGAAGGCTCGTGTGATACCATTTCACCATACCCGCTCAGATCGACCCCGTTCGTAAGTCATGGCCGTTGAAGGGTCAAGACGGAAACTGCGGCCATTGCGGCGCCGTCGGAAAATTCGGCGCGCAGCCCTTTGGGCACAGTCAGCCTGTCGCGCATGCGCTCTGTTGTTTCGGGGCGCGATGTGTCAGACCCCGCAACGTGCCGCGCTGTTCAAATTTTCTGTGACCCCATTGACCTCGATCAAATTTCTGAGTGAAAAGATCGGATAAAGGTGCGGCGCTGGGGCGACGGCCCCGGATCTGTGACCTCGCCGCGTCTTGGCTGTCGCCAGAGGTTAGGCCAGAATGATTATGCCCGAAAGAAGGTGATCGACATGCCAAAGATTTTCTCCTTGTCCCTGCTCTGTGCGCTCACCCTAGGGGGGGTGTCCTCTGCGGCGGATCTGGCGACGCTGGAAGATCTGGGGGAGGCGCTGTTCTTCGACACCAACCTGTCCAGGAACCGGACCGAGGCCTGCGCCACCTGTCACAACCCCGAGTTCGGCTTTGCTGACCCGCGGGGTATGGCGTCGCCCGGGGATGATGGTGTTTCCATCGGCGACCGTAACGCGCCGACGGCGAGCTACGCGATGTTTTCTCCGGCCTTTTACCAAAAGGCAGAGAATGTCTGGGCGGGCGGGCAGTTCCATGACGGGCGGGCTGCCACGCTTGAAGAACAGGCCGGTGGTCCGCCGCTCAACCCGATCGAAATGGGCATGCCCTCGCAAGAGGCAGTGGTCGAACGGATCACTGAGAATCCCGATTATCTGGTGGCTTTCAAGGATCTGTTCGGGCCGCAGGTGTTCGATGATCCGCAGGCGACCTATGATGCGATGACCCGTGCCATCGCTGCCTATGAGCGCACCGATGAATTTGCGCCTTTCGACAGCAAATACGATCGCTATCTGCGTGGGGAGGCAGAGCTGACGCGCGAGGAGCTTTTGGGCGAAACGTTGTTTTTTTCCCAGCAGTTCACCAATTGCAACCTGTGCCACCAGTTGAACCGGCAGGCGGCCACAGAAGGCGAAACTTTCACCAATTACGAATATCACAACATCGGGGTGCCCGAAAATGGCGCGCTGCGTGACATGAACGGTGTCGGGCGCGGCACCACGGACCGTGGGCTGGTGCAAAACGCGATGGTGGGTGAAGTGCCCGAGATGGTGGGGAAATTCAAAGTACCTACTCTGCGCAATGTCGCAGTGACCGGCCCCTATATGCACAATGGCGTGTTTGAAGATCTGCGCACCGTTGTCTTGTTCTACAACACCTACAACACCAAATCCGAGGCGCGCAAAATCAACCCGGAAACCGGTGAGCCTTTCGAGCCGCCGGAGGTGCCGCAGAACCTGTCGCTGGAGGAGCTGGAGACAGGCCCCGCGCTGGAAGACCGGGAAATCGACGCGCTGGTCGCCTTTATGAAGACCCTGACCGACAAGCGCTATGAGCCGCTTTTGGAGGACTGACCTTCGGGAAGGCGGGGTGTCGCTGCGATGCCGCATTGACGCAGATATGTGAAATTGTCTAAATGCACCCGCTTCGGTTCTTTCGTGTCACAGCGAAAGCTAAGAGGGAAGCCGGTGAGAATCCGGTGCTGCCCCCGCAACTGTAAGCGGTGAGTACGGCTGAACAATGCCACTGGACCCGAGCGGTCCGGGAAGGCCAGCCAAGCGCTGATCCGCGAGTCAGGAGACCTGCCGAGGAGTTCACCCTGTTCGGGCGCGGGGCGCGTCGAGAACAACGGATCTTTCCGTCGTGGTGGCATATCGCCGTCTGCGGGGGGGATCGATACCTCCGAAGATACCAGTGTTCTCTGCCCGTTGTCGGGCACTCGGAGGAAACCTTATGAAACATACCGTTTCAGCGGCTCTTGCAGCCTCAACGATTCTGACATCGCCATTCGTCGCCACGTCTGCCTTCGCGCAGGAACAATTGACCCTGGATGAAATCATCATTTCCGGCAGCCTGTCGCCGGTGGAGGCCACCAAAACCGGCGCCACCGTCGAAAAGATCGAAGGCGAGGCGCTTGAGAGCCCCGCCAAGCCCCTGCTGGAAGACTTGAGCGCGCTGCCCGGTGTCAGCTATTCGCAAGACGGTGGCGTTGGCGGGACGGGCACCCTGCGCGTGCGCGGATTGCCCGCGCGTTATATTGGTGTACGGATCAACGGAATCGACGTCACGGATACTTCACAGCCGCAAACTTACTTCGACTTTGGCGGTCGCCTGTCCTTTGGCAATGCGTCGGTGGAACTTCTCAAGGGCAGCCAGTCCGCCCTCTACGGGTCTGAAGCCGTGGCGGGGGTGATCAATATCACCACGGCCTCGACCGAGCCGGGCACCACGATTTCGGTCGAAGCGGGCAGCTACAACACCTATGCGGCGGGTCTGAGCAGCACCTTGATCAGCGAAGGCTCGTCCTTGTCTTATTCGCTGTCGCACTTCAAGACCGACGGGTTTTCGGCGCAGGATTCGAACGACGAAGACGACGGTTATGAAAATACCAGCTTCACCTTTGCCTGGGAGCAGGATGTCTCAGACGCGCTGACCGTCGGCCTGTCCGGCCTCTATCGCACCTCGGAAGGCGAATATGACGGCTATAGCACGCTGGATGCGACCAATTCGCAGGATGAGAAAGGCGCGCGTCTTTTCGCGCGTCTGAACAGTGCGGCCCTGACGCAGGAGTTCAGCCTCTCGCTGTTCGATGTCGAGCGCGAATATGATGACGGGGCCGTGACGCCCTATGACGGTCTGCGTCGTGAATTTGCCTATCTCGCGACGGCAGATTTGTCGGCTGCCTCCACATTGACCTTCGGTGCGGAATATACCGAAGAGAGTTTTTCGGTCGGTTCCGTTAGCGGCAGTGATGACAACACCGCGCTCAAAGGGGAATGGCTCTTTGCGCCGACGGGGGATCTCGATCTCTCTCTGGCTCTGCGATATGATGACCACTCGGAATTCGGCGATCACATTTCTGGCCGTCTTGCCGCGGCATGGCAGATGGATGGCAACACCACCCTGCGCGCCGTGCTGGGCACCGGGTTTCGTGCTCCGTCGCTTTATGAACGCAACACACCTTCCGGCGGCAATCCGGATCTGAAGGAAGAAACCAGCCAGAGCGCAGAACTGGGCATCGAGCATCGTTTCGGTGGCGACAGTTTTGTCAAAGCCACGCTGTTCTACACCGAGCTCGAGGATCTGATCGACTATGAATGGCAGGGGCCGAATCCCTGCAGGTGCTACACGCAGGTTGATGGGACCACCACCTCCAAAGGGGTTGAACTGTCCGGAGCCTATGCGCTCAGCGAACGGGTTGGTCTGACCGCCAGCTACACCTACACGGATGCCAAGACCGAAGGGGTGCGTCTGGTGCGCGTGCCGCGGCATGATCTGGTTCTGGGCGTGAATGCCGAGATTTCCGATCGCCTGGCCACAGAGCTGGAATGGAACTACGTGGCCGATTTCGCCGCTCTCGAAGATTACACGCTGCTCAATGCGGGGGTGACCTACCAGATCAACGATGCGACGGCTCTTTATCTGCGGGCAGAGAACCTTCTGGATGAGGATTACCAAACATCGCCCGGATACAACACAGCGGGGCGGTCCGCTTATGTGGGGCTGCGTGCGTCCTTTTAAGATATGGATCGGAATGGCGCTGAGCGGCGCCATTCTGGCATCACCCGTTTTGGCGGAGACGCCAAAGCGGGTGGTGTCCATGAACCTGTGCACCGATCAGCTGGCGATGCTGCTGGCGGATCCGGAGCAGCTTTTGTCTGTGTCTTATATAGCCTCTGACCCGCGCAGTTCGGCGATGGTGCAAGAGGCGCAGTCCTATGTGGCGAATTACGGTCGGGCCGAAGAAATTTATCTGATGCGGCCGGATCTGGTTCTGGCGGGGGCCTATACCTCGCGGGCTGCAGTGAACATGCTGATGCGCCTCGGCGTGCCGGTCGAAGTGTTCCAGCCGGCAAGCTCTATGGAAGATGTGCAGGCGCGGATGCGGCAGATGGGGGCTGCGCTGGGGCAGGAGCCTGCTGCAGAAGACATGGTGCGCGACTTCGACAGCCGTCTGGAAGACCTGCAAGTTGAGGCGCAGCATAATCCGCGTGCGTTGCTTTATGCGGCGAATGGTTACACTTTGGGGGATCAAACCCTGTCTGGTCAGATCCTCAGCGCTGCAGGGTTCGACAATGCCGCCGTGGAGGCCGGCTATCAATTCGGAGGGCGCATGCCGCTTGAAATTCTGGCCATGACAGCACCGGATCTGGTGGTGAGTTCGGGGCGTTACCCCGGTGGTTCGCGTTCCGAAGAGATCCTTGATCATCCCGTGGTGCAGGCCTTTCGTGATGCGGGCGACGTGGCCACGATCACCAACCGCGATTGGATCTGTGGCACCCCCTATGTCTTGCGCGCCGTGGACAGTCTGCGCGATGCGCGTGCCGCTCTGATCGCGGAAGACCCGGCGGCTGCGGAGACCGCCCGATGATGCGCCTGACCGCTGTTCTCATTGCCCTTGTCGTGGTCCTGTTCGCTCTATCCCTACTGGTCGGTCCGGCAGATGTCGCAATGGGGGAGAGCCTGTCGGCGCTGGTATTTGGCGGCGAGGGGCCGCTGCCCATGATTATGCGCGAAATCCGTTTGCCACGCGCCTTGCTGGCCGTGATGGTCGGCGGCAGTCTGGGACTGGCGGGGGCGGCCATGCAAGGCTACCTTCGCAACCCGTTAGCGGAACCCGGGCTGGTCGGCGTGTCCGGCGCGGCGGCATTGGGGGCGGTTTTGTCGATACAGACCGGGCTTGCAGCCGCCTTTGCCATAGCTTTGCCCGTGTCCGCGCTTCTCGGCGCTCTGGTCGGGGTGCTGCTGGTTCTGTTGCTGGCCGGGCCGGGCGGGTCCTCTCTGACCTTGATCCTTGCCGGGATCGCCGTGTCGGCCCTGGCCAGCGCCTTGACATCTCTGGTGCTGAACTTGTCGCCGAACCCCTTTGCGGCCAATGAAATCGTGTTCTGGATGATGGGATCTCTGGCCGATCGGTCGATGACCCATGTCTGGCTGGCGCTGCCGTTGATGTTGATCGGCTGGGGCATGCTGGCCAGCCTTGGGCGTGGGTTGGATGCGCTCACCCTGGGCGAAGACGCGGCGCAGGCGATGGGGATCAGCCTGACACGGCTCCGGCTGACGCTGGTCGTCGGCACCGCAGCGGTTGTTGGTGCGGGCACCGCTGTGGCCGGGGCCATCGGTTTTGTCGGGCTGGTGGTGCCGCATGTGCTGCGCCCGCTGGTCGGCGCGCATCCGGCGCGGTTGCTCAGGGCCTCGGCGCTGGGCGGAGCGGTTATGGTGCTGGCGGCGGATATTGCCGTGCGGCTGATCCTGCCGGAACGGGATTTGAAGCTCGGCGTGCTGACCGCACTGGTCGGGGCGCCACTGTTTCTGCATTTGATTCTCAAGTTGAGAAAGGCGCGGGTATGAGCCTTTTGTCACTGACACAGATGTCGATCACCCTGCGTGATCGTCCCGTGTTGCGGGATGTGTCGCTGCGCATCGGCCCCGGCGAGGTCGTTGGGTTGATTGGCCCGAATGGGGCGGGCAAGACGACCCTGATGCGGGCGGCGCTTGGATTGGTGCCCGCGACGGGAGAGAGTTCGCTGGCGGCGCTGTCGGATGTCGCGCGCGCGCGTTATGTAGCCTGGATGCCGCAAGCGCGCGAAATCGCCTGGCCAGTGTCGGTTGAGGATGTTGTCATGCTGGGCCGCCTACCGCATCGAAAGGCCTTTCAGGCGCCGGGGGCGGAGGACCGCCGGGCCGTAGACGATGCCATTGCGCGTATGGAGCTGGAGCCGCTGCGGCACCGTATCGCGACACGGTTGTCGGGCGGAGAACAGGCGCGGGTTCTGATCGCGCGCGCTTTGGCACAGGATACGCCGCTGTTGATGGCGGACGAACCGGTGGCCGGTCTCGATCCGGCGCATCAAATCGCGACGATGAAAAGTTTTGGCGCGCTGGCGCAGGCGGGCAAATCCGTTCTGGTGTCACTGCATGATCTGGGGCTGGCCGTGCGCCACTGTACGCGGCTGATCATGATCGGGCAGGGGCATCTGATCGCCGATGGCACGCCGCAAGAGGTCCTGAACGCGGAGCGTCTCGCCGATGTGTTCGGCATCTCGGCATGGTTTCAGGACACCGCCGACGGGCCGGTTTATCAGTCTTTGGACGTGATCAGATGAGCGGACACCTGCGGCTGGATGCCCCCTGGCTGGAGTTTGATCTGGGCGCAGAAATGCAGGTGCTCAGTTGGACCCTGTTGCATCCGGGATTCGTGCGGACGCGTCGCATCCTCTGGCGTGAGGTGCGCAATGCCGATCTGAGCGAGGAATTCGACGTGGCCCCATGGCTACAGGGCGAGCTGGCCTCCCGGGGCGCGGCGGATGCCGTGACCTTTCTGACCTCACGCGACATTCGGTTCTTTGATGAGGCACATGTGCAGCTCGGCGACTGCGCGGTGCAGGCTGTCGCGACGGTGGGGCTGTCGAATGCGGAGCGGGTCGGCTGTCGGCTGGAACGCGTATGGCAGGACTGGGGCACGATCAATATCGCGGTCCGGGTGACGCAGGGCTTGAGCGAGGCCGCCTTTCTGGAAGTCATGAGTATTGCGGTCGAAGCCCGCACCGCTGCCATCATGGACGCCGGGCTAGATCTGAGCGTTGGACGTGCCACCGGCACTGGCACGGATTGTGTGGCCATTGCGGCCCCGTCCGGGGAAACGGTTTTCGCCGGGTTGCATACGGAGCTGGGCGAAGCGGTGGGGCAGGCCGTTTACACGGCTGTGGCTCGCGGGGCCAGCGTCTGGATGCGCTCAATCGGCGCGCAACTGGCGGCCCGGAATTAAGGCGTCCCCAAGCGCTCCTTTAATTATTGGTTAACTCTTTTTCGACTAGGCTGACCGACAGGAACGCATGTCGATGAAGGGGCCGGAGCGGTCCGGAATATTTGAAGGCTTTCGGTGCTTGGTCGCGAAAGTCTGTGCAGAAAACTGCCAAATCGCAATGCATGCGTTTGCGATTAGGTTTTGGGGGATTAAATTATAATGATTTCTTTACGAGCAGAGCCGCCTCTTGCGGCAGCCGACGTGTCTTTCTGGTCTGTTGAGCAGGGTGTACAGTCTCTGGATTGGCAAATGGGACGGGGATTGCGGGGTTAGCAATGGGGCGTGCCGTGCCGGGCGCTTCGGCACCTGTCTCCACATCCGTCAGCATTCTGATTGCCGACCATGACATCTGGACGCGGGATGCGCTGTGTGAATATCTGGAACCCGAGGGGATCAGGGTTGCACTTTGCGATGCACCTGAAGAGGCGCCGCCGCTGTGTCTGGGCGCAGACCCGCCCTATCAGGTGGTGTTTCTGGGGGTGCAGTTCAGTCGCGACGATCCCGCCTATGGGGTGGCAAAGGCCCTGCATGTGGCCATGGGCGACACGGTTCCTGCTATTATCGGCATCACCCCCTTTTTTGAACATGTCGAAGCGGTCGACTGGGGCGCCTTCGGGATGGATGACCTGTTGTTGCGGCCGGTTCAGAAATGGCTGGTGATCAACCTCGTGCGTCGTTTCTGTGCTTGAGAGCAGGGCCGTTGCCCGGCCCGCCCACCGAGAGTTACGCGGCAATCTCCGGGCCGGACTGAGTCGTTTTCGGTTCCAAAGAGGGTCTGGTTGCCGTGACCGGATGCCGACAGTCGCCTCATTTTTCTGCGCTGCAGCCCGAGGTGGGCCGCGCTGCATAAAAAATCGCTCAACAGTTTGTGAAAACACGCGAATTTGCCGAGATGCGTCAATCCGTCGCGGTGAACTTCCGCTGCTCAACGCCTAGCCCGTGTCCATAACTCGCGATCCGGGCAGACCGGGGCTTCGCCTCTTGGTCCGCACGGACAAGAACAAGAGGCACGCACTTGCTCTATAAATACAAACCCCTGCTGGGTCTGGCGGGCGCATTCGCGCTTTCCGGGTGCCAGTATCATGTCCTGTCGCCGCAAGGCTGGGTCGGGGATCAGGAACGCAACCTCCTGATCATTTCCACCCTGCTGATGCTGATCGTCATCATCCCGGTTCTGGTTATGGCGGTATATTTCCCGCTGAAATACCGCGCTGACCGGGAAGACACGTCGGATTACGATCCGACGTTTGAACATTCCACCAAGCTTGAGCTGTTGATCTGGGGCGTTCCGATCCTGATCATCATCGCGCTGGGCTGGTTCACCTACGTCTATACCCATCGTCTGGACCCCTATCGCCCGCTGGATCATCTCGAAGCCGGTGCGCCGATCGAGGTCGAAGCGGTGTCGCTCGACTGGAAATGGCTGTTCATCTATCCGGAATTCGGTGTCGCTTCGGTCAACGAGCTGGCGATTCCGGAAGGGCGCCCGGTCAACTTCAGCCTGACCTCTTCGACGGTGATGAACACGCTGTCGATCCCGGCGCTGGGCGGCATGGTTTATTCCATGGCGGGGATGGAAACCAAACTGCACCTGATCGCGGACGAAGCCGGCACCTTCCCAGGGCGGTCTGCGCATTACTCAGGGCCGGGCTTTTCCCAGATGACCTTTGACACGCTGTCGATGTCGGATGCGGATTTCAACACCTGGATCGAACAGGTCAAGGCCGAGGGCACACCGCTGACGCGGGACAGCTATCTGGAGCTTGAAAAGCCGACAATCGATGCCCCTGTCAGCTATTACGCATCGGTCGAAGAGGGTCTGTTTGACCGGATCGTCGAGATGTGTGTCGAAGAGGGCAAAGTCTGCATGGGTCACATGATGATGCAGGACGAAATGGGAGGCGGTGGCCTTGATGGCATCCCGAACGCATCGGCCTACAGCTATGACCGGCAGCGGACCATCGACGGTTTCGGCAATCTGATCGATCTGCCCGAACCCGATGTCGAGGCCTTTCACGAGGCTTTCCTGAACGATCCCGACGCGATTTGCGGGCCTGAGTTCGCGCGCACGCAGGAGAATAATAATGGCTAACGCACAACCGGCTGAGACTTTCTCGCCAATCTTCGGGCGGCTGACGCTCGATTGGATTCCCTACCACGAACCGATCCTGATCGCGACCTTTGCGGGCGTGGCGCTCGGGGGCCTTCTGGTCCTTGCGCTGATGACCTATTTCAAACTCTGGGGCCCGCTTTGGCGCAACTGGGTCACGACGGTCGATCACAAGAAAATCGGCATCATGTATATGGTGCTGGGCTTTATCATGATGGTGCGCGGGTTTGCCGACGCGCTGATGATGCGCGCGCAACAGGCCATGGCTGCCGGCGGTGCTGCGGGCTATCTGCCGCCGCACCACTTTGACCAGGTTTTCACTGCCCACGGCGTGATCATGATCTTCTTTGTGGCGATGGCTTTTGTCACCGGGATCATGAACTACGTAATGCCCTTGCAAATCGGCGCCCGCGACGTGGCCTTTCCGTTCCTGAACAACTTTTCGTTCTGGATGACGGTGGCCGGCGCGCTGCTGGTGAACATCTCGCTGTTCGTCGGTGAATTCGCGCGGGTCGGCTGGTTGGCGTTCCCGCCCTTGTCTGGGGCAAGCTATTCGACCGGGCCGGGGATGGACTACTATCTATGGGCGCTCCAGATCGCCGGGGTCGGGACGACATTATCAGGGATCAACCTGATCGCCACCGTGCTGA